>JAFGTF010000073.1 GCA_016934265.1 Spirochaetota bacterium | reverse complement strand
CGACCCCCCGAAATGGTGCGCCTTCCCGTATGAAAACATCTCGATGAGCTTCCTCCGTATCGTCCACGCGGTCCGCTCTAGATCTTCTCTCGCCACAATCCCGCTCATCGTCTTCTCCTTTAATGCCGGGCGTTTCCTCGATAAACAAAAATGTTCGTAAAGCGGTTAACCAAAAAACGGCCTCCAGCCCTCCGAACAATAGATTCGTATGATTTCTGCAGCGGATTACACCGTCTGGTACCCGGCATAAACCGAAACGATCTCAAAGACCGAGTTACTCGGGTCGACCTTCCTTTTTTCGCGCCCCTTCCGGCCACTACCGCAGTGAAAGCGGGATACCGGTTCGAACAGCGTATCTTCCAGTAGGTGAGATACATCAATCGATACGGGGAAAGTCCGTCTGCAGGCGGTACGCCCGCCCTTTTTCGTTCCGGATCCCGGGCGCTTACGCACGCGTACAAGTCGTCTGAAGCGGTTATCGTCCCAGGGCACATACCGATATACCCCTCATGAGCACCGCCGCCATTATCGTATCCGATAGAGGGTGCCCGGACAAACCATACCGTGCGGCATCCCCACTCGCTGAAGGTTTGATATTCCAAAAACCCTCAGCATACGGCACGCGATGTACCCCTAACGAAAAAAATGCGGATTCGCAAGAAAGGCGGGCCGTTCGCCTGCGATGAACTTCGCAAGCTGTTCTCCCAAAAGAAGGGGAGCCTTCCAGTACGCATTCAGCGTGTCTCCGGCCCGATGGTTCGTCACCGTTACGTTGTCGAGCGAAAAGAGCGGATGATCGGCCGGCGCAGGCTCCTTTTCGAACACGTCCACCGCGGCGCCCTGTATCCAGCCTTCCGTAAGCGCGCGGACGAGGGCACCGAGATCGACGAGTCCCGCACGAGCGGTATTGATGAGGTAGGCGGAGGGTTTCATACCGCGGAGCTCGTTCTCACCGATCATCCCCCGCGTGTTTTCAGCAAGACGCACATGGATGCTCACGATATCCGATTCCGTAAGTACCGTACCGAGGTCCCCACAGCGGAATCCCGCTTCCCGTATCGTTTTTTCGTCCACGAAAGGGTCGCATACCGTTGTCTCTACGCCGAAGCTTTTAAGTTTTTCCGCCACGAGTCTTCCCGTCTGGCCGAAGCCCACTATACCGATCTTCGAACCGGCGAGCTCCGGGATATGCGCCGAATTACCGTACGCCTCCCGCCACTCCCCCTTTTTCAGCGCATGGTGGGATCGCGCGATGTTTCTCGTCTCCGCGATCATCAGCCCGACGACGTACTCCGCGACTGCGTTGGCGTTATGATGCGGCGTGTTGATGACCGGTATCCTCCGCCCGTTGACCGCCTTCATATCGATGTTCTCGGTCCCTCCGCGCGCCGTACAGATCACCTTAAGGCTTTTTGCATGCTCGATAAGGCTTCTCGACAGCGGGCAGAGGTGGACGGCCAGAATATCGGTGTCCTGTACCATCTCGAAAAGGTGCGCCGGAGGAGGTTCCGCCTCCGGCCCGTTTGCCTCTATATTTCTGATCTTCCTCCGTATATCGTCCCTGTTCTTACTATCAAAAGTGACCGTTTCCACTATATCGACTTTCTCTCTCACACCCTCGACGAAGAAGAGCCCCTTCATCTTATCCGTCGGTATAAACAGGTCCCCGACTGCAACTGCTTTCATTGTCCACCCCACAGACCCCGCAATGCGGCTACGTGTTCTTCAGGTTTCTTGAGGAGAGGTTATCGAATCCTACGGCCGCAAGGAGCACAAGCCCCCTGACAACCTGCTGCCAGTACTCCGATATGTTCATAATGATCATGCCGTTTCCGAGAACACCGAGTATGAGCACGCCGATGAGCACGCCGATGAGCTTCCCCTGCCCTCCGAAGATGCTCACTCCCCCGAGCACGACCGCGGTGATGACCTCGAGCTCGAACCCGCCGCCCACTTTCGGCTGTCCCGTATTCATCCGGGACAGCATGATCATGCCCGCCACACCAGTCAGGAAGCTGCACAGTATGTATACGAGATATTTCATGTTCTTGACGTTGATGCCGGACAGCCTCGACGCCTCCTCGTTGCCGCCGATGCCGTAGACGTATCTGCCGTATACCGTTTTGTTGAGAAACATCCAGCCCAGTATGAAGATGAGTATCATGATTATTACCGGAATGGGAATCGGGCCCACATACCCCTGTCCGAGCACCCTGAACTTCTCGGTAAAACCCCAGATCGGATACCCGTTGCAGAGGACATATGAAATTCCCCTGAGGGTCGTCATCATGCCGAGTGTGGTAATGAGCGGCGGGATGTTCGCGAGGTTCACAAAGGCGCCGTTTACCAGCCCCACAAGGCACGCCATGAGTAATGTGATGAACACCGCCATGACCGGATTAACCCCGCCCTCGACCATGAGCTTCGCGCACAGGATATTCGAAAGCGATATCAACGATCCCACCGAAAGGTCTATACCCGAAGTGATAATGACGAACGACATGCCGACCGCCGAGATACCGAGCATCGCGACCTGACGGGTTATATTGAACAGGTTCTCCGTCTTCAGGAAGGCGCTCGTTGTAATGGAAAAGAAAATGACGAGTACGATCAGCACCACGATGATACCGTACTGCCGTAGGAACTTAAGTCTCTGAAAGAACATATCTACTCCCTCTCTTCTTATTCTCCTGATGCGAGATCGAGGATCTTGTCCTGTGTAGCCTCACCCCTCATAAAAGATCCGGTAATCTCTCCTTCGCGCATCACTATGATCCTGTCGCACATACCGAGCAGCTCGGGCAGCTCCGAGGAGATAAGCACGATCCCCTTCCCCTCCTCCGCAAGATCCTTGATCAGCTCGTAGATCTCCTGTTTCGCCCCTACGTCGATCCCCCTCGTGGGCTCGTCGAAGATCAGTATTTCGCATTGCGTGGCGAGCCACTTCGAGAGCACCACCTTCTGCTGGTTGCCCCCGGAAAGATTCTTCACCTTCCTGTTAAGGTCCGGCGTCTTAATATCGAGCTTTTTCTTGAAATCGTTCGAGATCCGCTCCTCTTCCTTTCCCCGTATGAACCCGAATGTATTGATGTTTCTGTAGGCGCTGAACGAAATGTTCTCCTTTACGCTCATCTCGGAGAGGATCCCGTGCCGCTTCCTGTCCTCGGGGATGAGCCCGATCCCCACGCCTATCGCATGCGACGTGTTCCTGATGTGCACCTTTCTGCCTCTGAGGAATACCTCCCCGGATTCGGTGGGATCGGCCCCGAACAGGGCTCGGGCGAGCTCCGTTCTCCCCGCCCCGACGAGCCCGCCGAAACCGAGAATCTCTCCTTTACGAAGCTCGAACGAGATGTTTTTTAAAAGCTCCTCCGTGCAGAGTTCGTGCACCTTAAGGATCACCTCGTCCGAATCGTACCGCTTCTTCGGGTACGTCTCCCCCAGCTCCCTTCCCACCATGAGACTGATGAGCTCCCGGCGTTCCGTCTTATCCGTTTCCATCGTCCTGATATGCTTCCCGTCCCGGAACACGGTGATGCGGTCCGAAAGCTCGAACGCCTCGGCAAGCCTGTGGGATATGTAGATCACGGTCACCCCCTCCTTTTTCAGCGCACGAACGAGCTCGAACATGTGCTCGACCTCATTAGTGGTGAGCGGGGCGGAGGGTTCGTCCATGATGAGGATCTTGACGTTCTTGGATACCGCTTTTGCGATCTCCACGATCTGCTGGTAGGCGACGGTCAGATGCTTGACGAGCGTCCGCGGGTTGATTTTCATCCCGAGGCGATTCACGATCTTTTCGGTTTCCGAGGACATTCTTTTCATGTTGATAAACGGCCCGCGGGTGATCTCCTTTCCGAAAAAGACGTTTTCTGCGACGGTGAGATCGGGCACGAGATTGAACTCCTGGTAGATGGCCGCCATACCGAGGTCGAAGAGGGCCTCGTGCGGCGTAAAGCCGGAGTGGACCACCCCCTCGAGCTCCACCTCACCGCTGTCGGCCTGTATCGCCCCTGTCAGCACCTTGATGAAGGTGGACTTGCCCGCCCCGTTCTCTCCCACGAGGGCGTGTACCTCGCCCCGCATGAAATCGATGCTCACGTTGTCGAGCGCGGTTACGCCTGGATAATTCTTTATCAGGTTTCTCACGGATAATATAACGTCTTTTTTCATGTTCCCTTTCCTCGGGGGATTACTGCAGCACACCACCGAATTGAGAGGCCGGAGCCCCGTTTAGGGGCCCGACCTTAACTCTCATTGTTTGACAGCTTGTTACTTCTTCTCATATCTCGCGAGGTATTCGTCCACGTTGTTGGACATGACCGCGACCATCGGCACCTTCTGGTGCCGCTCGAACTCCACGCCGTTGATGAGATTCATCATCATCTCGACTTCGATCTGTCCTGACGGGTACGGCGAGATGTCGACGGAGCACTTGTAGATACCGCCCTCCTTGATCTTCTCGAGCCCCTCGTGAGTCGCATCGTTTCCACCCACCCAGAAATCGGGGGTATCCTTCCCCGCGGCCCTGACCGCCTCGTACGCACCGAGCGCGCCGGAGTCGTTGATGCCCTGGATGACCTTCAGGTCGGGGTGCGCCTGAAGCGCCGCTTCGATGACCTTCATACCCATATCGGGCAGGTAGGCGTCCTGTCGAACCACTATCTTGGCGTTCGGCGCCTGATCTAAAATGCCGTCCCGGATGCCGTCCCCCCTGGCGATAACGTGTGCAAGGTTGTCGTATGCCAGGACCGCGCACTTGGCCTTTCCGCCGAGCTTTGTATTAATCCACTTGCCCGCCTCGGTCCCGGCCATATACCCGAAGTTGTACTCGTCGAGGGTGAGGCTCGCATCGAGCTCAACCGCCGGAACGGGGTGAATCGCGCCGACGACCCAGATGCCCTTCTCCTGAGCCCTTTTGAGATAAGGAGCGACCGCCTCGGCGTCGATCGCCGAGAGCATGATGCCGTCCACGCCCTGGGTCGTCCAGTTCTCGACCGCATTGATCTCTCTCGCGGGATCCGACTGCCCGTCCACTATAATAAGCTCAAGGTTCTCATACTCCGCGGCCTTAGCCTTCGCACCTTCCGCCTGCGTATTCCAGTAGGGGTTCGTAAGATCGAGGACGAGAAAGCCGACCTTGATCTTCTCTACCTTCTTTCCACTGCCGGCGAATACCGCAAGCGCACCGGTAAAAATAAAAATAACCGCCAACACCAAAACTACACTCTTCTTCATGCCGTACTCCTTTCGTATATTTTTCATTGTACCACAAAAAAACGTTCCGTATACCCCGCATCACCTCCTTTTTTATGGTTTTACACGTCGAAACCCGCAATTTCGCCTTTTACTCTGAACCCTTCAACGTGTCCTCGAGCGCTTTCTTCATTACCTCCACCGGCGCATCGAGCCCGGTCCAGAGAGTGAATCCTATCGCCCCCTGATACACCACCATTCCCTGCCCGTCGAGGGTCTTCGCCCCCCGTTTCTCCGCCTCTTTCAGAAACGGGGTGTGCGGGGGATTCGGTATCACATCGCACACGATCATCCTGTCCGTTACCGTCTCGTAATCGATTTCCGGTTTCGCGCTGATATCGGGGAAAAATCCGATCGAGGTGGCATTCACCACGATATCCGTATCCGACGGTATCTCGTAGGCGCCCTCCCACGGCACGAAAAAAGCATCCGTTTTGGTATTGTCGTTGAGGATTGATACGAGGGTCTCGCCGCGTGCGGCCGTCCTGTTCACCACCGTTATCCGTGACGCGCCTGCGAGCGCAAGCTCCACCGTTATCGCCCTCGCCGCCCCGCCGGCCCCGAATATGACGACCTTTCTGCCGGACGGATCCATCTTTCCGTCCTTCGTGAGAGCGGTTAAAAATCCCTTGCCGTCCGTGTTCTCGCCGACAAGCTGTTTTTCCTTCCGAACGACCGTGTTCACCGCACCCATTATCATGGCATCCGGCGCCACATCGTCGAGATACTTCAGCACCGCGACCTTGTGGGGCATGGTGAGATTGACTCCCTTCATATTGAAGGCTCGAAGCCCCTTCATCGCGTCCCCCAGATCGTCCTCGTATACCTCGACGGTGAGATACCGCCAGTTCAACCCGAGCGCCTTGAAACCCGCTTCCTGCATCACCACACTGGGATTTTCGGCGACCGGGTACCCGAACACACCGACAAGCTCGGCTTTGTAATCCATACCCTCACCCATGGCCTTGGCTCCTTCTTCTTTGTCGTTTGTCTGATGAAACAAAAGAAGTGCAGGTAATAAACTATACTGCAAATATCGTGCCATCTTTCCACCCGCCGGGCGGCGCTCTAACTGTATTATTGGTAAAAGGTTACAGACTCGATAACAATAAGTGCTTGACGAAGCCTTTTTCGAATACTAAACTGTGTAAATTGTTTACAATCTGAAGCGTGTTTTTGTATAATAAAGTAACAAGCGATGCCAAATCGAATTCTCATAGTCGATGATAAAATAAAGCTGTGCAGGAGCCTTGCCCAGAACTTCAACCAGCTCGGCTATTCCTGTCATATTGCGACGAACGGGAGACAGGCGCTCGAGGAGCTGTCCAACAACAGCATAGACACGGTCCTGCTCGATATCGTCCTCGGAAAGGAAAACGGGATCGAGCTACTTCAGCGGATTCTTTCGATATACGGCACCATGCCGGTCATCATGATCACCGGATACGCGTCGATAGAGACCGCAGTCAGCTCCATAAAGCTCGGTGCCTACGATTATGTGCAGAAACCGCTTAACTTCGACCTTTTACTCGAGAAGGTAAGGGGGGCGCTCGCCACACGAAGACGAACCGGCGGTATTGAAGCGGACGATGGCTGCAGTTTTTCAACGGGAATAATAACGAAAAACCGCTCGGTATCGGAGCTCTGTGCAAAGGCGAAACGCCTCGCACAGACGGACCTGCCGGTATTGATCTACGGTGAGGCAGGTTCGGGCAAGGAGATTTTCGCCGATTACATCCATCTGAACTCTCCGAGGGCTGAAAGAAAGATACTGAAGATAAACTGCGCGAGTTTTCCGGAGAGTCTCCTCGACAACGAGCTCTTCGGGCACGAGAAGGGCTCGTATACGGGGGCGGACGGCACGTTTGTCGGCCTCTTCGAAAAAGCGGACGGCGGCTCCCTGTTTCTCGACGAAATAGGCGACATGTCGCTCGCGCTCCAGTCCAAGATACTGAGGACGCTTCAGAACCACGAGCTTCGGAGAATCGGGGGTACCGACACGATCAGGGTGGACGTCCGGTTCATTGCGGCGACGAACAAAAACCTCGAGTCGCTTATCACTGAAAAACGATTCAGGGAAGATCTCTTCTACAGGCTCAATGCCGCCGTCCTTTCACTCCCGCCGCTCAGGGAACGGAAGGAGGACATACCGATCCTCGCACGCCATTTCCTCGAAGAGTTTTCGACCGCCAACAAACGGTATATCGAAGGATTCTGCGACGAGGTCATCGATCTCTTCTACGAGTACAAGTGGCCGGGTAATATCCGGGAGCTGAAAAACAGTGTCCACTACGCGGCCGCCATAACGAAAAAGTCGAGGATCTGTGCCGAGGATCTCCCCGCGACGTTCCTCGGCGACGATGTCAGAGCGGTTGAATCGGAAAACATCAGGGAAACGATGGAGAAAAACCTTATCCTCAGGACACTCGAAAAATCCAAACATAACAAGACGAAAGCGGCGGAAGTCCTCAATATATCGAGGAAGACGCTATACAACAAGATTGAAAAGTACGGTTTATGAACGTCAAGAAACAGCTCTCACACCCCCCTCTCCTCAGCCTGAAGAACATCTATCTCGACTACGGCCAGGTCAATGCATTGAAAAATATCAGGATCGCGTTTTACGATTCCGAGATCCACGCCGTCGTCGGAGAGCACGGCGCAGGCAAGTCTTCCCTCGGGATGGTGTTGAACGGCCGCCTGCGTCCGACCTCCGGAACGATCCTGTACAAACGGAATTCCCACGACTTTCTTACTCTCGACCGCTCCAAGGCGGAAGGGATCAATATGGTGTATCAACAGATACAGCTCAACGAAAACTTCACCGTCGCCGAGAACCTCTTTCTCACCAACGAGAGGGTGGCAACTTCCATCTACTACAACAGGAAGAGACTCATACGCGAGTCGAAAGACCTGCTCGATAAGTACGGATTCTCCATAGACCCCTCCACCCCCCTGAAAGAATTGAACCTCTCCGACAGGGCTCTGATAAATATACTGAAATACGTGTACGAACACTCCAAGGTTCTCATACTCGACGAGACGCTCGAGAAACTCTCGACCGTATCGTTCGAGAAGGTGATTCCCATCCTGCTGCAGATGAAAAGCGAGGGCTCTCTCATCCTGTTCATTACTCACAGGATCGACGACATCTACCACTTCGCCGACAGGGTCACGGTAATCAAGAACGGCGAGGTGCTATTAACCGAGGACGTCAGGGATATCGACAAGATAAACCTCGTAAAGGTGGCCTACACCCAGATATCGAAAGATGAGAGCGTGATGGATTCCGGGAAGGAGTTCTATACGCTTTTGAAATACAACGAGGCGATACTGAAAAACCTGCCGGTCAATCTCGCGGTCACGGACAACAAAAAGTGCGTGCGTCTCGTGAACAGATCGTGCAAGCGGTATTTCAACCTCAAAGAAAGCTCGTATCTCAACAGGCCGATCTCGTGCCTCTTCCCCGGCCGAAATAAGAAGACGGTAAAGCTCATAGAAGCGGCGATAGAGAGAGACTCAGAAGAAAATTTCTACTCTCTCCCGCTCGAAATGTCCGGGAGGAAGACGGCAAACAATATCAAGGTGTTGCCGATATTCGACATGAGCTTCAAGATCGGCAGCATCATCATCATCGAAAACGTTACAGAGCAGGAAAACCTGAGAAACCAGATGATCCTCTCCGAAAAGCTCGCCTCCGTCGGCCTTCTTGCGGCCGGTGTCGCACACGAGATAAACAACCCGCTGGAAGTCATTTACAACCATATACGGTATCTCCGGTTCAACCTGCCGGGAGAGAGACTACACGATACAGTGAACGGTCTGGAGGAGGAGATCAAGTACATAGCCAATATCGTGAGCAACCTCATCACCTTCTCCGACAGCAACCGGACCGTAATCGAGACATTCAACCTCAACGAGCTCATTGAGAGTGTAATAAGCTTCATGCGCATTACTGCAAAGTCGAGGAAGATCCAAATCGATTTCGACGGCGGAGGGGGGGATATCCTGCTCCGGGCTAACAAGAACGAAATCAAGCAGGTAGTCTTAAACCTATTCAAGAACAGCTTCGAGGCGATGCCTGAAGGCGGTGATATCACGATCGATACGAGGACAAGGACCGACAGGGGAAGAGCTGAAGCCATCCTCCGGTTCACCGATACCGGTACCGGGATCAAAGAGGAGGACCTCGAGAACATCTTCCTCCCCTTCTATTCCACAAAGGAGGAGGGAAACCTAGGGCTCGGGCTCTCGGTAAGCTATAATATACTGAATAAATACAACGGGACGATCCGCGCCGAAAACCTGACGGCCGCGGGGGCAGGCTGCCGGTTCATGATAACGATCCCGAAGAACCTCAAAGAAGGCGAGGGTTTATCTTGACAGCCCCGGCGTTGCGGTATACTATTATTCCGTTCCGTATCAGCATGTGACGAAATTTCCTACTCTTTCAGCCGAACTCCCGAGAATTTACACGGTATTTCAAAACGACGGCAGCGCTTTATTAGTACCCCATCCATCACAGGAGGATTTCAAAGATGTCAAAAAGTCGATACTTACTCGTCGTTGACGTGGGTACCGGCAGCGGGAGGAGCCTCGTGTTCGACGAAAACGGAACACAGCTCTCCGTTGTGCAAAAGGAGTGGACCCACCCGGAAGACCCGTCCTATCCGGGCGCGGTAGACTTTCTCTGCGAGCAAAACTGGAAACTTCTCTCGGAATGCATCAGACGTTCCATCTCGGATGCCTCCATAGCGCCGGATGAGATAGCCGCGGTGAGCACGACGAGCATGCGGCAGGGAATCGTGTGCTACGACGGTGGCGGCAGGGAGATATTCGCGGTACCGAACATAGACGCGAGGGCCAATGAGGAGACGGCCGAGCTCATAGAACAGGGGTGGGGGCCGAAGATATACGCCATCGAGGGAGACTGGCCCTCGATCCACGCGATCGGGAGAATCTGGTGGATGAAGAAGCACAGGCCCAAGGTATATGAAAAGCTCTCCATGATGACGATGCTTTCGGATTGGGTGGTATACAAACTCTGCGGCCGATTCGTAACGGAACCATCGGTCGCCTCGAGCTCGGGGATGTTCGACCTGAAGGCGAGAAAGTGGTCTTCAACGCTCGCCGGTGTCGCGGGGCTTCTGCCACAGCAGCTCCCCCCCGTTCTGGAGCCGAGCGAGCGGGCTGGATCGGTTTCGAAAACGGCGAGCGCGCAGACCGGTATCCCCGAACACACACCGGTTATTACGGGCGCGGGCGACACCCAGGGCGGGTACATCGGCTCGGGAGTCATCGAGCCCGGCGATGCGGGGCTCGTCGCTGGCAGCTTCTGGGTACCTGCGATAATCGCTGACGAGCCGCTACTCGACGACCGCCGCATTATCCGGACGAACTGCCACGCGATCAAGGGGCGATGGATAGTGGAATCGTGCTCCTTCTACACCGGTCTCGTGCTCCGGTGGTTTAGGGACGCCTTCTACGGGGGTAACCCGGCGGGCGACGAACCCCCGACATTCGAGCTGATGAACGAAGAGGCGGCGCAGGTGCCTCCCGGCAGCCACGGAATGCAGGTCATATTCTCCGACGTCGGAAATAACAGCAGGTGGATCCACGCTGCACCCGCATTCATCGATTTCGATATTCTGGACCCCGCCCGGTTCAACCGGGCGACGTTCGCCAGAGCGATACTCGAGAACACCGCGTACCAGTCGTACGGAGAGTTCGAAAACATTGCGCGCGTATACGGTAGCTGGCCCGATGAGGTAAGGTTCTCGGGAGGCGGATCGAACAGCCCCCTTTTGTGTCAGATGCTGTCGGACACGCTCGACAGGCCGGTGCGCGTGCCCCTCGTACACGAGGCAACCGCCCTCGGCACCGCTGCGGTCGCCGCATACGGCGCCGGGCTGTACGGGTCCCTCTCGGAAGCGTGCGGCCGCTTTGTCCGGTGGGAGCACAGCTACGAGCCCGACCGCGAGAGGGGGGAGATCTATAGGGAAGCCTACCGTAAGTGGCGAACGCTCTACCCGCACATGATGGCGCTCGTGGAAAAGGGGCTGACCAAACCGATGTGGCGCGCGCCCGCGACTCTGAAATCGGTGAGACCGGACGAAAAAAAGGAGAATTGAAATGTATATGCCCGAATTGAAAGGGAAGATCGCGCTAGTCACCGGGGCGAGCAGGGGTATCGGAAAAAGCATCAGTGTTGCGCTCGCGCAATCCGGCGCGCATGTAATCCTCACCTCGAGAAACATGGACCGTCTGAAACAGGTGGAGGGGGAAATCAGGTCGAAAAAAGGGAGCGCAAGCTGCATGGCGGCTGACATGTCCGAAGAGAAGCAGATCGAAACACTGTTCGATGGCATACGGAAATCTTTCGACACCCTCGATATTCTCGTGAACAACGCAGGGCTCGGTATCTGGGCCAAGCTCGTCGACTTCCGCACCGAGGACCTCGACCGCATCCTTACGGTAAACCTGCGTGGGCCCTATCTCTGCTGCAAACAGGCGATGCGCATTATGGTTCCCGCGAACAAAGGGCACATCATCAATATCACGAGCGTACAGGGCATACGAGGCTACGAGAGCCAGTCCGCGTACGCCGCGAGCAAGCACGGCGTCATGGGTTTCTCGAAGTCGCTCGCGGTCGAAGCCCAGGAGCACAACATCCGTGTCTCGGTGGTATTGCCGGCGGCCGTGGACACGGAGATGATCCGCGAAGCGAGGCCCGACCTTGACCCTGCGGTGCTCATCAGACCCGAGGATATCGCCAAATCCGTACTCTTTCTCCTCTCGCTCTCGGATACCGCCATGGTGGACCAGATATACGTCCGGCGTATGTCGGGACGGCCGTTCTGAGATGGTGAGGAAAAACGGCTTTGCGGTGTACCGTCGATTTCGGGGAAATTCCCCCCTTTTCGGTATCAACACGGAGGAGATCACCGTGCACCCGATTACGGCGGAACTCATGTCGGTATGATCGGGCCGTGATGATCGAGCGCGTGGCCGGGTATCGGGTTCGCCACGCGGGCACACGGCCGCTTTTGGTTTACGATCGGATCGTTCATGTTCCGTACGTTCTCCGCTGATCGAAAAAAACAGCTTCCTCTTCACCGTATGCGGGAAACGACCGCCTCAAGCCGTACACGCCGTCGATTCACCAAACGGCTGTAGCCTGTAAAAAAAAGGAGGGGCCGGCCGTCTAAATGGGGAAGAACGGCCCGCAATTCACGCCGTATTGACGAACGAGGGTGCACCGGATAGGCGGATTTTTCTTTTCCCCTACCCGCTAGTCCTTTACCGGCCGGTATTCCAAAGACAGGAGGGCGGCATCATCGAAGACCTCTTTCAGGTTCTCGTAGATCCTCCTGTACAGCTCGTACAGCTCTCGATAGCGCTCGGTGTTCCCGCGGTCCGGGAGATACTCCTTTTCAATTCTGACCGCCTCTTTCACGAACCCGGCCATGTCGGTATATACGCCGATTCCGAGACCCGCGAGCACGGCATCGCCGAATACCGCCCCGACCGAAGTCTTCGGCAGAAGCACGGGCAGTCCGAGCACGTCCGCCTTGATCTTACACCAGAGCTCGCTTCTGCTTCCCCCTCCCACGGAACGGAGCTCGGAAGTCTCGATCCCCCTCATTCTCGCGACCTCGAGATTGTGAAGGAGCGCGAACGCGGTGCCTTCGAGGATCGAACGGATGACATCTCCTCTTTCGGTCGAAAGTGAAAGCCCGAAGAAAACTCCCCTCGCCTGCGTGTGCCATATCGGCGCCCTCTCTCCCATGAGGTAGGGAAGGAAGATCACGCCCCCGCTCCCGGCAGGGGAGCTTTCCGCCTCCCGGGTCAGACAGTCGTACGGGTCCATGCCCTCGGCCTCCGCCTTCTCGGCCTCATACACCCCGAACTCTGTCTTGTACCAGCGCAGGCTTGCACCGGTCGCTTGGATCGTCCCGAGCAGCAGTGAGAGGCCCTGTACCGAATGCGGCATCGCGACGAAGGCCGGCTCGACGATCCCGCCGGTGTTCGGCATGAGCAGTACCGTTGAGGTTCCGGTCATCTCCGAGATTACCCCGGCCTCGACGGTACCCGCCTCGATCGCCGCAGCCGCCCCGTCCACCGTCCCGGTTACGACCGGTGTTCCCGAAGGAATCCCCGTCAGCTCGCTCGCCTTGTGGGTCACCTCTCCCTGCAGGCGGTCGCCGAAACTCACAGGCGGGAACCGGTCCGGGCCCACCCCGCACATCTCGCAGAGCTCTTTGTTCCACCCGCCGGTTTTCCAGTTCATGAGCTGAAGGAGCGCGGCCTGCGTGTTGTCGAGGGTGGAAACGCCGGTCAGCCGGTAGGTCACGTACCCGTTGATCTGCATGAAGAGGCTCGTACGCCTGAAGAGATCCGGCTCGTTCTCTTTGAACCAGAGCAACTTGGCCGCGACGAAGTAAGGGTCCGGCCTGTTTCCCGTCCAGTCCACGATCCGCCTGTATCCGAACCTCTTCTCTATTGCCCTCGCCTCCTTTTCCGCCCTCCGGTCCATCCATATAAGCGCGGGCCGGAGGGGGGCGCCCGTACGATCGAGCGGCAGCATGGTAGGGCCCTGGGAGCTCACCGACACCGAAGCGATCCTCCGCCCCGCTTCAATACCCCCGGCCTCGGTAAGTGCCGCTTTCACGGAATCACAGCAGGCCTCCCAGAGCATGAGGGGGTCCTGCTGGGCCCACCCGGGTTGGGGGTGCTCCACCCCGTACTCCTTTTTGCCGGACCCGCAGAGATCACCCTCGAATGAGAAAAGAGCCGACTTGGTCCCGGTGGTCCCGATGTCTATACCTAAAAGAAGGTCCTTCATCCGTTCGCCTCTTCAACCGTCTGGTCTGATACCACTGAAGATTACATAGTATCCGAATACGGACGGTTTGGTCAAATTCAAATTCATTGCGGCATTGTTTTTCAATGCTTCCCTGTTATATTGTAGTATATCGATAAAAAATTTTAACGCGTATGATGAGGGCGCTTGATCGTTCGGCGGCAACCCCGTCGCCGGACCGTGCGCGCCGAAAGTCCGGGGAACGCCCGACGCCATTCGTGTTCACCGC
This sequence comes from Spirochaetota bacterium, assembly GCA_016934265.1. Taxonomy (GTDB): domain Bacteria; phylum Spirochaetota; class B62-G9; order B62-G9; family DRHN01; genus JAFGTF01. Next base: position 23,336 of record JAFGTF010000073.1, on the reverse strand, counting down.
CTCGATCTGCCCGAAAACAAGGTGACGTGCCGTCTGTATCCGTGCGGGCAGGGTAAAAAAATTGTAAACCCCGGGGCGGGAGCGTGAGAAGATGAAAGGCGATGCGTTCCCGACACCACACGCTCGAAAAGTAAAGGAGGAACAGTCTCATGAAGATCAGTGCGCGAAACGTATTACAGGGAACGGTGAAGACGGTAACGCACGGCGCCGTGAATACCGAGGTAACGGTCGAGCTCTCCGGCGGTACCGAGATAGTCGCCATCATTACGAAACGGTCCGCAGAAACGCTCGGCCTCTCCTCCGGGGGATCGGTAATGTGCGTCATCAAGGCAAGCAACGTAATGATAGCGACCGAATGACGCTTCCTTCTCTGTGAAGGAGCGCCCCAGCATCGATCACCGTACGGGACGCGGCCTTTTTAAGGCGGCCGCCTTTTTGATTCATAACCCAGAAATCGTCATGCAACACGGACATGAATCCTCTTTACTTGTTTCTTCGATATGACGCGACACGCACGAATATCCGCATTTTGTGATGACGTTTTAGAAAAAATTCCTTAGATTTTTGCTTTATATTTTTTCTTCGGGACAGTGGGAAATGAAAAAAGTCATTGCAAAACTTTGCATATTCTGCGGGTCTTCGGTGGGGAGCTCCCTCGAGTATATACGCCAGGCGCAGGAAATCGGCACCATCCTCGCAAAAAACGGAATAACGCTCGTATACGGCGGAGGAAACATCGGCCTTATGGGCGAGCTCGCACAGACGACTCTCGATCACGGGGGCCGGGTGGTCGGCGTCATACCGCAGAAAATATACGATATGATCGGCCGCCTCTGCCTGCATGAGCGGGGCCTTTCAACTCTCCATGTCGTGGATGATATGCATACGAGGAAACGTATGATGTACGATATCTCCGACGGGTTCATCGTCCTGCCCGGCGGTATCGGAACGATAGAGGAGTTCTTCGAAGTCTTCACCTGGTACCAGCTCGGGTACCATCTCAAACCGATAGGGATGCTCAATGTGGAGGGATACTTCAACCACCTCTACCGCTTCCTCGACCATATGACGACTCACGGATTCCTGGGGAAAAAACACCGGGATATGATCCTGGTCGACAGCAGTCCGCAGGCGCTCGTCGGAAAGCTGCTCGAGCATGAGGTCGAATACATCGACAAGCTCCAAAGCGACGCCGTGTACTGAGACCGTCGGACGGTTTCTCCCGGATTCGATACGGACGCCGGCTTGTGATCGACATCCGTTCTTCGAACGGTTCCTACGGCGTACAGGCCGTATTTCGAGGGATACTGAGAGTGTTCGACGCACAGTATCATCCCGCGGTGCCAAAAAAAATACCGCATTCCTTAATAAGGGATCCAAAACCGCCCGACAGCCGGTGCGCAGGCCGCTCTTTTCTTTTCGCCGCTTCGGCTCACCTGATCATGAGAGGATCGTCCGTAAAAAGGGAACAATCGACCGTAAAGGAAAGCTTCATGTGTCCGGGTTCCGGAATGCGCACGTTCCGACCGCGACCACCCTCAGCAAACCGTTTTAATATGGTCGGACCCGCGGCATTCACGTATATTTTACATGTACGATAGAGGAGGTACCGATCAATGCATGAGGTCGAGACCATCTGGAAGGACGAAATGACGTTTACCTCAACGGTCAACGGTCACGAGATCGTCTTCGACGCCACGCCCGAACTCGGCGGTAAAGACAAAGGCCCGAGGCCGAAACCCCTCCTGCTTGCCGCACTGACCGGGTGCACGGGAATGGATGTCGTCGCCATCCTCGCCAAGATGCAGGTCAAAATCGACGGATTCAGGATAACGGCGAAGGCCGATATCGCCGAGGAGCACCCCAAAGTCTACAGCAGGATAGAGATGTTATACGAATTCAGTGGGACACAGCTCCCGAAAGCTAAAATACGGCGCGCCGTAGAGCTCTCGCAAGATAAATACTGCGCAGTAAGCGCGATGCTGAGGGAGACATGCCCCCTCAGCTATGACATCTCTTATATGGAGTAAGGGCGATACCTCTCGCTCGCCGGTCTTTATTTCAGCTCCGAGGCTTTCTTCTCGATGGCGTCCATCTCTTTTATCGAATCGATAATCTCCAACTCGATCGTCATCGTATGGCTCGACTGCCCTTCTAAGAACATGAGCCTCTTCTGCTCCCGAAGCACGCCGCGCCCGATGGGAAGCACTGTACCGGGCTCCAACCCGAGCACGTAGAAACCCTTTTTCGGATTCTTCCACTCTACCAGATACGGGAGCTGTTTCTTGTTGAAGCTCATCCGTATGCCGAGCGGCGTTCCGTCGCCGATATCCCTGTTGAACAGCGCAATAAACGTATTCTGCTCTTTGTCCGTGCCGAGATCGTGGAAGAAGACCTTTTCGAGATAGGTATCCTGCGGCTTTGGGTATTCGAGGCATTCCTCCAGTCCGCGGCCCTTAACGGCCTCATCGTCCCGCGGGTCGGTCTTCTTGATCGGCCCGACGATCACGGAATTCGGGCTCAGAAGCGGATAACCGAAATTGATGTGATAGAGCATCATGAGCGGCTGCGGATCGAATCCCCTGTTGTCCACCCTGTCCGTGATCTTGAACTTCTTCCAGCCGAGGCCCGTTTGCACCGTTCGGGAGAGGCTCATGTTCTCGAAAAACGGTTTCGACTCCCTCATCGTGCCCTTAAGCGTGATGAGAAAATCGTCGCCGTCCCAGTCCTGTTCCACGCAGACGTTTTCAGCCTCGGCGTTCGATACCCTCCCGTGCAGGCCGAATGCCTCCCCCCCGTCGGTGCTCGGTGCACCCGCATTCGTGATTCCGCAGGTGGTGAGAAGACCGACGAAGAAGTTCCTCAAGAAACCGAGTCCCGGCTCCTCGAAGTATGCGGGCGAGATCACACCGGTACCGGAAAGATAGTTGAGATTGATCCCCTTGAAACTTGCAGACGGGATGTCCATTCCCCTTCCCGGCAGGACCGTGAATGAAAGTCCAGCCCCAGTGTCCACGCGGACGCCCTTCACTCCGGATGCCTTTCCATCCGTATAACAAAAACTTTCTGCACCGGCAACCTGGAGCGGGTCCCCGATATACGATAAAAGCTCGCCCTTCTTCCACTTCTTCCCAAGATAGTACGCCATTGTATCCTCCGTTTATCGAATAGTTTTACTTCCTAATTCGCGAAGACGGCGGAGGGCCGCGCAACAAACTCCCTGCTGAAACCGCTCTCCTGGCCCTCTTCGTCCACCGCCGTAATGCTTACAAAATACACCTGCTCGTTCTCGAGGCCTGAAAGATCGAAAGACGTCACGTCCCCCGCCCACACCGGAGAGTCCCCCGCGGCGGCCCCTTTTCCGAAATAATACCCCGAACCGGTTCCGTAGTACACCTTATAGCCCTTGATATCGCTCTCGTTGTTCCGTACCCAGAAGAGATGCACGCGTTTGTCTCCCTCGTCCGTTTCGAGGAGGGTCGGCGGCTGAGGAGGCGGGTCGAGCTGCAGGGCGACGTCGAGCGCGTAAAGACGCGGCGTGTATTTCGCTTCCGTGCCGTAAAGGGCGACTTTCCACTGCATGTACCGGCCCTTCGGGCCGTCTTGAGAAAAGACCTCGCCGTTTTTTACCCTCGTCCAGGAAGGCCCCTTTACGCCGGACTCTTCGTCATCCTCCAGCGGGAGGAAGTAGCTGTCCGAAAACCGGCAGAATACCCGGATGGCCGTTCCGTCGTTCTCCTCGCCCTTCCAGGACACGTTCACCAACTTCGTTCCACGGCTTGGAAGCGTTATCACTTTGCTTGTAGCCTCCCCCCGCCCCCTGTACCTCCCTAAGAAAAACTCGGGAAACCCCCTCGATATTCTGAACTCGTCGATGTACCCGAGATACTCTCCCCCGATGAACATCCCGGCCTTGAGATAGGGAGAAAACCTGCCTTGTAGCAGGCTTCCTTCCTCGGATCCGGTATCAGTGAGCCAGGCCAAGGCCGCCTCCTTTCCATCGAAATAGAGCGTGAGAAGACCGTCGTCGGCGTCGTACCGGAGCGCATGGTGGTGCCATTCGCCGATCGGAGTTTCCACACGCTCATAGAGCATCACGTCGACCGGCTGCCCGCCCTCGCCTCTGAAAAACGTCTTCTTGAACTCCCAGAAGAGTCTTCCGTCCCTCAGATATGCGCGTACCCCGCTGAAACCGGGAGTATCCACTGTCGGCGCATACCATGAGAATACGTTCCGCTCCTCCCGTACGGAAACCGGATACAGATAGAAATCGATGGTGAAGCGTTCGAGGGGATCGTCTAAAAAAAGCGATCCCGGCATAGGTTCGAGAACGATCCGGTTTTCCCCGTGAAAAAAACCCGCCGCGCCGCCCCCGTACATGCTCACGTCGCCCGAGGGCACGATCTTCATCTCATCTATCGAATAGAAGGGAGAGCCCGGCGCATCCTCCCCGTCGAACCGTAAAAGCAGCTCCGTTTCCGGTCCGTACCGCGGGCTGTTGTCGTCGAGCACGATCCCGGTTTTCTCCAACTTGAGGTCCGACATCGTCTCGATCTCTTCCCACCCGGCGCCGCCTTCTCCCCATTTGAGATGGCTGACTTCCGCGCGCCCTATGTACTCCGTCTGTGCCCATGCGAAAGACGTCAACCCGATACAGAGCGGGAACATCCACACCGCCCCCTTTACTCTCGCCGAACAACGCATCATACGCACTCCAATAAAAGATCTATTCCCCGATAGTTATAACCGCTTCTTCTGTATGCCGCTGAACACGATCATCGTTTCGAGAAGATCGACCTCCGGCGATATGATCGGAACCATGTCCACCGTCGACTTGTACCCGGATTCGCCGGACTTGATACGAAGGTCTTCGAGCGTCCGGTTCTTCGGCTTCTTTTCCAGTTCTTCCAAGGCGAGCCCGATCTCCTCGCTTGCTATCACCCTGTTCAGCGGGAGACCGACGACCGTTTTTTCACCGGTATTCAAAAGTCTTGTGAATGCCTTGTTTGCAAAGGTGATCCTTCTCTCGTTCGACACGAACAGGATCCCCTTGTCCACGGTCTCCGCGATCGCGGCCAGTTTCTGCTGGGAAGCCCTGAGTCTCTCCACCTTGATCCTGTCGAACTCCCTCATCCTGGAAACGAACTTATTGAGCCACCTGCCGAGGTCCCCGAACTCGTCCTGCTCCGGAAACTGTATATTGAGATTAAAGCTCATGCTTCGTTCGCTCGGCAGCCGGTCGATGATACGCTTGTAGGATGAAAGGCCCCTTCTTCTCGTTACGAGAAAAAAGAGCGAGCTTACGACGAAACCGGTTCCGAACAGGAGCACTATTACGACCCGGAAGACGAATACAAACGACGCCATCTCGGGACCGCTCCACTCGTAACTGACGAAGAGCGCCGGACCGCCGATCACCACCGCCAGTGCCCCGAATATGAAAAAGAGTATGGAAAAAACACCGTATACCCTCATGAGAAGGCTGTAGGATAATTTCATGCCGTCCCCCCAACGCGTTTTCTGTGTGAGAATGAAGAATGCCTTACGCCTTCCTCTCTATGTACCGTTCCAGCTCCGATACCGCCCGCTCGCTTCCCACCGTTACCAACACGTCCTCCTCCTCTATAACGTCATCGGGCGAGGGGAAATCGATATATTTCTCGACGAAGACGTTTTCCCCGCTCTCCGTCACGTGCGATTTCTTCTTCTTGATCCCGACGATGTTCACCCCGAACCTCGACCTGAGGTTCAGATCCCGTATGGTCTTCCCGATGAAGTTCTCGCCCGCGATAATCTCCGCTATCGTATGCTCTTCCGAGATATCGAGATGGTGGAGGATATTGGTGGAGGAGAGCCTTCGAGCGAGCCTCAAGCCCATATCCTCCTCGGGAGATACTATCTCGTTAACGCCTATCAGTGTCAGAATCTCCCGATGCGCATCGGAATTCGCCCGCGCGATGATTCTCGGGATTTCGAGCTTCTTTAAAAGCAGCGCGGTCATTACGCTGGACTCCATATCGTCTCCTATCGCGATTATGGCGCAGTCGATTTTGCCTATGTCCATGGCTAAGAGCGCCTCCTCCTTTGTGGAGTCGAGGATGGCCGCCTGGGTGACGATGTTCTTCACCGCCTCTATGTGCTGCTCGTCGGAATCGATGGCGATGACCTCCATTCCCTCTTTTATGAGGTTCTTGGCGATGGAGGCCCCGAAGACCCCTAAGCCTATAACCGCGAACTGTCTCATTACCGCCCTCCTGTTCAACCCACCATTATATGCTCCTCAGGATAGGTGACAAGCCTCGTGGAGGCGACGTTCCTCGTTGCGACGACCAGGGTGAGAGGACCGAGCCTGCCCGAAAACATACATACCATTATAACAATTTTTCCGAAATCACTCAATTGCGACGTTATGCCCGCCGAAAGGCCCACCGTTCCAAACGCGGAGACCGTCTCGAAAAATACCGGTACGAAACCGAACCCCTCTGAAAGACCCAGCATCAGCGTGCCGGCGATTACGAGACCGAGAGAACAGACCAGTATCGCAAACGACCGGTTCACCACTCGGTACGGGATTCTCCGTTGAAAAATGGTATTGAACCGCTGATCCCTCGAGATGGTGACGATCGAAAGAAGAAGGACGAAAAAGGTCGTGGTCTTTATCCCGCCTCCCGTGGACCCCGGGGAAGCGCCGATGAACATGAAGAGCGTCATGAAGAAAAGCGTGAACGGCTTCAGCGCGGCGGTATCGGCGGTGTTGAAGCCCGCGGTCCGTGTGGTGACCGATTGAAACAGCGATACGAGGAACTTTTCGCGCGGCCCGGCCCCTGCGAGAACGCCGTTGTTTTCGAATATGAAAAACCCCGCGGCGCCGAATACTACGAGAAAGAGCGACAAAAGCAGCACCAGCCTCGTCTGCACGGATAGCCGTTCTCTCTTCCCCATTACGAGCTTACGGCCGAGATTGAGCAGCACGGTGAATCCGAACCCGCCTGAAACGATGAGGAATATCAGAACGGCGTTGACCCATACGTTCGCCCGCGCGGCGGTGAAGCTTGTGCCGAACAGGGAGAACCCCGCATTGCAGAAGGCCGATATGGAGTGAAACAGCGCGAAGAAACCCGCCTCGAGCCCGGCCGTTTTCATCTTTGCGAAGTACGGCAGGAGGAGTAAAACGCCGGCGCCCTCCATGATCACGGTTATTATGACGATAGCCCGTATTATCGTGTAGAGGCTCTTCAAATTCGCCTGGTCTAAGACGGTCGCCGTCTGAAACCTGCCGGAAAGGCTCATGGTGCTTCCAAGTGTAACCTGGATAAAGGCGGCGATCGTCATGATGCCCAGCCCCCCCGCCTGTATGAGGAGCAGAAGAAACAGATGCCCGACCCTCGAGAACGCGGTTGCTGTATCGACGACGATAAGGCCGGTCACGCATACCGCAGAGGTCGAGGTGAACAGTGCGTCGATATACCGCATATGAGCGTCTGGGGGCCTCGAATAGGGAAGATAGAGGAAAAACGACCCGAGAATGATTATCGAGCCGAAGCTCACCACTATGAGCTGCGCAGGCTTTACCTTGAAGGAGGAGATTATCTCCCGTAATCTGCCGAACTGCAGTATGAATTTGACGAACAGGAGGGTCTCCATCGCCCCGAGGAACAGCCGGGAATAGATGAAGAAAAACCGTGCGTCCCTGTCGACTATGCTGAACCGGTAGTACGCGAACACGAGCGCCGCCAGTATGATATACCGCGACCAATACTGAAGGATGTACGCCTTCGGCTTCGGGCGGAGAATGAATTGTATTACGAGCTCAAAGGCGAAAATCGCGATGAGAATACGGCCGAGCTGGTATACGTAGGGCCGAAACCCGTAGCTCAGCTCGAACAGGTTGTTTATGAATATATAGAGCTCGATGAACAGAACGAAGAGATCGACGTAATGCGACAACTTCTCGCGGCTGCTATATCTCATATGTCTCCGGCTCTCGTACGGGGGAGGTGAGCAGGTCACACCCCTTTTTTCTCACTATAATATCGTCTTCGAGCCGCACGCCGTAGAGTCCCGGAAGATAGATCCCGGGTTCGACGGTGAGCACCATGTTCTCGCAGAACATACCGTCGCGGCTCTTTATCGGGTAGCTGTCGTCGTGCACGTCGATCCCGAGGCTGTGCCCGAGGCTGTGGATGAACCGTCCATTGTAACTTTCGTGGGAGTCTATATAGGTCTTCACCCTCTCCTCGACGTCATGTGCGTTTATCCCGTCAGCGATGAGCGAAAGCGCGAGCTCTTTCGCCTCGTTTACCGTGCGGTACAGATCGATGAGCCCGGCGTGCGGCGAACCGGTGAAATAGACGCGGGTTATATCCGATCGGTATCCCGCATATTCCGCCCCGAAATCCACCAGCACGTGCGCCCCGGGCCGCAGGGGAACCTCCCCGCCGGTATAGTGCGGTTTGCTCGTGTTCTCCCCGAATGCGACGATCGTATCGAACGCGGGGCCTTTCGCGCCCTCTTTCTTTATACGGTAGTCTATCTCCGTACGCAGGTCGTTTTCCGTAACGGCCGTTGAGAGCATCGGGGGAATCTGCCGGGCGACATTGTCCGCGATGGCGCAGGCTCTCGTTATCCTCTCGATTTCGTATTCGGACTTTACTATTCTCGCCAGCCTGAAGGCGTTCGACACGTCGCAAAGCTCGATTCCTCCGGCAAGCGCTTCCATCCGCCGGTAGAAAGAGTGCGGAATCCGTTCATACGCGATACCCACCTTTTTATAGGCGGAGAGCGCCTTCTTCAGAACGGCTTCCCGTTCCTCCTCGTCGCTGTAGACGATTATTTCGTCGTAGCCTGTCGCGGTCCTTGACAGCTCTTCCTCGAGGGAGGAGGAAAACAGGGTAAGGTGCCCCCCTTTTTCGGCGATGAGGCCGCAATTGTTGAAGACCCCGCCCGACAGGCCGGTCAAATAGAGGTAGTTGCTGTCGAGACCGTTACGGTTGAAGACGAAGATCGCGTCCGGGGGTTTTATGCGTTCGATCTCGGTACCGCTTGCCGATCCGGCTGAAACGGCGTCGAATATCTTATTGACCCTCCGCTTGATATCCGCATTACACATAGTCTGTCCCGTAATTGTCTATGACGAGAGAAGTCTTGCGAGCCTAATGAGGTCGGTGTCGACCCCCTTCTTCTGCGTCCACGTCTTCGATAGATTCGTGGTAACGACGCTACCGGAGACGATACCCACCATTATGTCCGACTGACCAGCCATGAGCATATCGACCGACGCGACACCGAGCCTGGAAGCGTTGATCCTGTCGATTGCGGTCGGCCTGCCTCCGCGCTGGATGTGTCCCAGTATCGTGACCCGAATATCCCTGCCGATCTTCTCCTTCAGCTTTTTCGACAGCTTGAACGCACCGCCCGCATCGTCTCCCTCCGCGACGACGACCACCGCACAGCGCCACCCCTTTTCGATGCCTTCCGTAAGCTTTTTGCTGACGGCGTCTATGTCGGTCGTTATTTCCGGAATGAGGATGTCCTCCGCCCCCGCGGCTATTCCGGTATCGAGCGCTATATAGCCCGCGTGCTTCCCCATTACCTCCACCAAAAACACCCTCCCGTGGGAAAGAGCGGTATCCCTGATTTTATCGATCGCCTCCAGCGCGACGTTGCAGGCTGTATCGTAGCCGATCGTATACTCGGTGCCTCCGATATCATTGTCTATCGTTCCGGGCACGCCTATGACGGCGATCCCGTGCTCTTTGTACAGCTTGTGCGCTCCCTGAAACGATCCGTCCCCGCCTATTATGACGAGACCGTCGATTCCCCGCTTCTTCAGGTTGAAAGCGGCCTTTTTTCTGCCGTCGACCTTAAAGAACTCCGCAGACCGCGCGGAATACAGAATCGTACCGCCCTGCGAGAGGATGCCGGACACCGAAGCGTAATCCATCTCGATCATATCGTCTTCAATAAGCCCCTCGTAGCCCCTCTTTATCCCGAACACTCCTATCCGGTAGGAGACGGCGGTCCGAACCACCGCCCGTACGGCCGCGTTCATTCCCGCGCTGTCTCCTCCGGAAGTGAGGACACCGATTGTCCGCATCCTTAGTCACCTCCATGCCGTTCACGAATTGCACCGTTTCTCTATCGGACTGCGGTATAGGCTGGACGGTTTTTGTAATAGTACTATACATTGATGGAAAATCAAAATCATAAAATTTTTTTCGGCCCGTGGTATCAAGAGGTCAGGCCGGGCGAACGCCCGAATCCGGACGATATGCCCCTATAAGGGCATCTGTCCCCACTGCGCGCAAGCGATATCCGGGACTGATCACCGACGGTTGATCGGTCTCGACCCTGACGTTTTCAAAAACGATCAGAACTGCGTGGTGTAACCGATCCTGAGAATCCGAACGATACGGTTTATGCTCGGTGAGTACTTGAGGTCGAGTCCGAGGGTTACGAGATCTACGACGTTGAGCTCTACGCCGAGATTGTAGAAGATCTCCGCCCCCCTGTTCTCGGTGAAGTAGATGTTCTCGATCTCTCCCTTTACCGAGAATTCGGGACTCAGCTCTAAAATGGTGGATATAAAGAAATTCGTATTCTTCGGATGGGAGAAGCTTAAGGGTATGACCGGGTAGCGGAAACCGAAGAAAAAGTACTGCTCGTTTCCGAAGAGGAAGTAACTCTGCGAGGCCACGACGTACAGGCCGTTTACCGTCTGACCCGCGACGCGGTGTACGTCGCCCCGCATGAAGTACCCGTATCCTATCGCGATCGGCGGGATTGCGCCCGATCCGTCCGAAACGAGAAATCTAGCGAGCACACCGGGCTGATAGAACTGTACGTCCTCGCTTCCGATGAGCTTTCCGACGTCGAAGTAGAGCCCCAGGAAGATATAATCCGACACCGACAGGCTGGCGCTCCCGAGAATACCCCCGTTGTCATACATCGAGAAATCGAACTGAAGGTCTCCCCGGTAGGAGATAAAGGTCGTCGGAGTATCGATCACGTTGAGGCTGAAAGGCCCGGCCGTAAGCGCCGCGGGAGCCGCAGCGAGACAGAGTGCAATGACCGGTATGAGTACAGCCCTATTCTTTTTTCTGAACATTTTCTTGTACATGGTTATTCCCCGAAATTGCGCTTCGTTCTTAGTATCGGATAAATAAGAATCTACTTAAAAAAAAAGCCGCCCCTTTTAGGGCGGCATGCGGGCATTAATTTCACCGGTATACCGGACGTTTTATGATACTTCCGGAATCTGGATACCTCCTGTATCTTAGACCGAAACCGTCTGGACGGTTTCTTTCTTCTGACGGGAACGAAGCCTTTTATCTTTCTTTGTCTCCATGAGCTCTCCTATGAGGGAGAGATGAGGCATGTAGGTGTTGTTGTCGTACTCCCGTTTCCACGCTTTGTCGGCGACATCACCATACGCCTTCGAATACCCGTCTATGGCCGGTGCGAGCGTCGTGATGATGGACTCCGCGCCCGGATGCGTCGGATGAGCTTTCCCCTCCGCCACAGATTCACGCAATACGTGCGGGTTGTCGATAATCGTACAGGGGCGAAGCAGGTTTTCGTTGTACGGCCTCCGTCTTTTAAACGCCATGAAGAAGGGCGATTCCAGTATCTCCTTAAGGCTCTTGTTTTTCACGTTGTCCGCCGCAAAGTGACAGAAGACGCACGGCTCCACGTCTCCGTTCGAGATAACGTGGAAGTAATCGTGCCCTCCTGCGATGCATCCGTTTGTCAGGATACCGTCGTTCCAGAAATCCGCGAGAACCGTCTTCTTCTTGTCGCGAAGCTCTATGATGCGCTTCCTCCTGTAATCCCGCTGGTCGGGTGTGGGCATAAGGTCGAGGTCGGGCTTCTTCCCTATCGGGATATAGTTGAAATACCACCCGATATAGAACCCCTTTTCGGCGTAGTAATCGACGAATTCGTCGCTCACGATAAACTCGTTGTTCTCCCTCGTCGCGGTCGCGGAGAAACCGAAGATGACCCCCTTTTCCCGTAACAGGTCCATGGCCCTGGAGATCTTTTTAAAGGAGCCCTTGCCGCGTCTTTCGTCCGTCTCTTTTTCGAACCCCTCGACCGATATGCAGGGCAGCGCGTTGCCGAGCCGTGCGAACTCCTCCGCCCTTTGTTCGTCTATCAGCGTACCGTTCGTGTATATTTGAAAAATAGCGTCGCTATGAGTCTCGAGCGTCTCGATCAGATGCGGCCAGTAGTTCGGTTCTCCTCCCGATATGACGAAGAAGAAGATCCCCATCTGTTTTGCCTCGTTTATGACCCGGTTGACGGTTTTCATATCGAGATCTTCGGCCTTCTGATAGTCCCCTGCATAGCAGCCGTAACAATTGAGGTTGCATTTCATCGAGGGGCTTATCACCATGAGAGACGGAACCTCGTATCCGTTCTCTTCGAAAAAATCCCTCCTTCTCGGCCCATAAACGGTATACGGCTTAACGATAAAGTTCTGGACGAACTTCTCCTTAACGTTCTTCGAGAGGACGGGAAAACCTCTGTGAAGCCTCCGCAGCATCAGATCGAGCATAATCGCAGCCTCAGGCATCTGCTGCCGTGCGATTATCGGGTGCACCATCCGCATCCATCTGTCCTCACTTACCGTCGACATGAGTTTGAGCGCGGACTTCGCACCTATCGTGACCGCACCTTTCTTCAACGCTTCCGCAACGGACATCGGAACAAACCTCCTTATCTATCGTGATTGTATGGACGGCGAATACAGGAATAGAGAGTACTGGACGATACACCGATCACATATCTTTCATATATTCCTTAGACAGTATCTCTAAAAACCTGTCGCCCCCCTTTATCCGCCTTAGAGTCTTCTGTATGAATACTCTCAGCGGTCCCGTGTCCTTTTTGTAGTTCTCGATGAGCTGCTCGGCTTCCATCCTCTCGGAAAGCAGGTAGTTGATATAGGTGGAAAGCGGCACCATATCGCGCTGCCCGTTGATCCACTTGTATATATCTTCATCAATGGTAATATTGATCTTCATCTTGTTCATGTACTACTCCTCGCATTAGTATGATTAATACTACCATGATTGCGCAAAGAGAGTCAATATGTTTTTCAAGCGAAAAACGGCCCTGACGGGAAAAGGGGGTCACTTCTTCGGAACGTCGTTTCTGCTCATGAATCTGAAGACGAGCTCACCTTCATGCATGTAGCCGAACTCGCGAGCCGTTTGTGTCAGGTGTTTTTTATTGTTTTTGAGGTTGGAAAGCTCGAGGTCGGTACGTGCGATCTCATGCTCCAGCACCCCGATCTCCTCTTCGAGACATGCAATCATCCTCTCGGTGTTCCTCCGCTCGAGAATGCCGCCGTTCCCGTGCACCACGGCATAGCCGAGCCATGCGAGAAACAGAAAGATGACGGAGGTGACGATGATATTGATGGCCCGCCTGTTTCGTATTTCCATTCTACAGCTGTTAACGACAAAAACAAGTCGTCACTTTAACAATATCATGCCCCCCCATATGCGCTTCATCGCTCCTAGCGTCGTATGTCGCCGTTTCCGCGGACCACCCACTTGTAGGTGAGAAGCTCCCCGATTCCCATCGGCCCGCGGGCGTGCAGTTTATCCGTCGATATCCCGATCTCCGCGCCGAGACCGAATACCCCTCCGTCGCTGAGGCGGGTCGAGGCATTGACCGTTACGACGGCGGAATCCACCGCCTGTGTAAATCGCTCGATATTGTGGATGTCCTCGGACAGTATCCCGTCGGTGTGGGAGCTTCCGTACCGCTCGATGTGCCGGATCGCCTCGTCGACCGATCCCACAACCTTCACCGTTAGTATCAGGTCCGAGTATTCCTCGTAGTAATCGTCCTCAGTCGCCGGTTTCACAAACGGCAGTATTTCTCTCGTTTTCTCACAGCCGCGTATCTCGACACCTTCGAGGGCGCCGGGCAGTCCGGGAAGAAAGGCGGATGTAATATCCTCGTGAACGAGCAGCGTTTCAAGGGCGTTGCATGTTGCGGGACGCTGCATCTTCGCGTTCTGTACCACCTGCAGGGCTTTTTCCATCTGCGCGGATGCATCGACGAAGAGGTGACATACTCCCTTGTAATGCTTTATGACGGGAACGGCGGCCTTCCGTGTCACCGCCCTGACGAGCGATTCTCCGCCGCGGGGTATCACGAGGTCGACGAGACCCTGAAGCGTAACGAGGCGGTCCACCCCCTCGTGCTCAGTCCTCTCTACGTAACAGACCGCATCCTTCGGCACTCCCGCCTCTTCTATTGCCCCCTGGATGATATCGGCAAGCACGACGTTGCTTTCGAATGCATCGCTCCCCCCCCGAAGGATGCATGCATTCGAAGACTTGAGGCAGAGCGCTGCGGCGTCTACCGTCACGTTCGGTCTCGATTCGTATATCATCGCAATGACGCCTATCGGAATCGTAACTTTCTCGAGCACGAACCCCTGCGGTCTCCTGCAGGCGGTGACACGGCCGACCGGATCCTCGAAGCGCGCGATTTCGCGTACCGATTCGGCCATGTCCCGAATCCTCGAATCGGTAAGTGCAAGACGGTCCAAGAAAGCTTCTGAAAGCCCCTTTTTCCTGCCCCTATCGCAGTCTTTCCTGTTCGCTTCCCCGATTCTTTCGGTGTGTGCCTCGATGCCGTCCGCAATACCATACAGCGCTTTGTTCTTTTCGCCCGGAAGGACCGACCGCAGAAAGAACGACGCCTCCTTCGCCCTCCGCCCGAGCTCCTCGATGTATTTTGAAATATCCATGACGCCCCCTTACTCGAGTATGACCATGTTGTCGCGATGTATGACCTCTTCGAAGTAGGTATCGCTTCCCAGCACCTGCGGTATCCGCTTCGAGTTCAAACCCTTTATCGCCCTGATCTCCTCGCTGGAAAAGTTTGAAAGCCCCCGGGCGATCTCGGTATGGGCCTCGTTCTCGATCGACACGTTGCTCCCTATCGGGAAAGAACCGAATACCTCCCGTATGCCGGCGGGCAGAAGCGATTTCTTGTTTCGTACGATGGCCCGTTCGCCCCCGGAGTCTATCACAATGCGTCCGGCGGTCTTCGGAGAGAAGGCGATCCACCGTTTCTTTCCCCTCATCTTCCGCACGGCGGGAGGAAAGTAGGTGCCGATCTCATCCCCCCCCAAGAGCTTCTCGAGGTCACAGGAACGCCCGCTCGCTATCACCGCGCCGATCCCGGCCTTCGTGGATATACGTGCGGCCTTGAGCTTCGATTCCATACCGCCCGAAGAAAACGCGGAACCTTTTCCCGCAGCGCTGTCTAGTATATGCTCGTCGATACGCCCGATCTCGCTCAACAGCCTCGACTTTGGATTATCCTTCGGGTTCTTCTCGTACAGGCCGTCGATATCGGTGAGCAGCACGAGCAGGTCGGCGTCGATCATATTCGCGAGATACGCGGCCAAAAGATCGTTGTCGCCGAACCGTATCTCGCTGAACGAGACGGCGTCGTTTTCGTTCACAATGGGAATCGTACCGAACGACCAGAGGGCGAAGATCGTGTTCCGTATGTTCAAATACCGCTTCCTGTTCTGGATGTCCTCATATGTGAGAAGTAT
The DNA here is from genome assembly GCA_016934265.1 of Spirochaetota bacterium. Lineage (GTDB taxonomy): Bacteria > Spirochaetota > B62-G9 > B62-G9 > DRHN01 > JAFGTF01. The sequence goes on along the minus strand of JAFGTF010000073.1, from coordinate 7,747 downwards.
CTGGGCGGTCTCGCATCCTGCCTTTGCAAATTCGTTCTCATACGCGTGCATGAGTCTGGACTGCCCGAGTGAAGCCGCCGCCTGGAGCACCGTTATGTCCGCAGGCCGTTTTTCGAGATGCATGCGTGACAGCCCGAGCGCGATCGCCCCGGAGCTCACAACGATCAGCTCTTTGTTCCGCTTTGCGAGCCGTGCGGCCTGAGTGACTATCGATCGCAGCACGGAATCCGCAAGCGTGTTGTCCTTTCTCGTGAGCACCCTCGTACCGAGCTTGATCACCACCCTGTTCGCCGCTTTAATCGCTTCTCTGCCCACTCTTATGTCTCTTCTTCCTTTTTGCTAGTCAATATACAGCGCTACACACACGCAAGAAACTACTTTATTGCACTGAGTCCCCACGAGGGTCTACCGGCGGGTTTTGTTTTCGAGGGTAACGGTCGGATGTTCGAAATCGCCCTGTATCGTAAAATTGAGGGTCTCGTCATCGGAAAACGAAGCGAGCATCCCTCCGAGGTTGGAATAGTTCCTGAAGAACTTTTCGGTCGGCGTAATCGCGGTTCGCACATCCACCCTGTTTTCCGATATCGATCCGGTGATGTTTACCAAAAACAGCTCGCTCTTCACAGACCCCTGCCGAAAAACAAGGGACCCATCCTTTTTTTCCGCAGACAGACGAACCTCGGAAACTATGAAGGAGGAAAATTCGAATCCCATAATGAAGAGGCGTTCTACCCGCGCCCTGTATATCACAAGAGAAGCCGCCTTTACCGCCTGAAACAACGTGCTCCCCCCAAGTCCCCTAAGCTGCATCGCGGCGCCGAGCTCGAAATCGGACCCCTTCGCCTCGACGCCCTCACCGGCTATACGGTAGCCGTTTCCGTTTATTTTGAGATTGTCACCGAAGAGACCGAGGCGCACTGTCGCTTCTTTTATCTCTATTGCGAGAGGGGGATTCACGCCCGCAAGATGCACGTCCGCCAGCACCACTTTCAGCGGGAACCGGTAGCGGGTCTCCCCGACCGACAGGGAAACGCCCGCCTGCAGACGAAGGAGGTCCGAAGCCCTCTCCATGAGGGTGTGGTAGGGAAAGTTGTATAGAATGAATATGACGAAAAGCAGAATCGATCCGATGACGATTAACGCGATAAGGACGATTTTCTTCATCATACCGTATTCAGACCCGTTCTTTCACATAGACCCGGTAACGGTTTTTTTTCCTTCTGGACACGTCACAGAGCCGTATCGGCACAAAGCAGAGAAAGAGCGCCGCGATGGAGCAGAGGGCAGGAACGAGCTCCCCCTTCAGTTCTATTCCCGCCATTCGCAGGACGGTACCCGAAACATAGTACCCCGCGACGAGGCCGATCAAAGGGAGGATATAGAGTATCGTCGCGGATGTAACAATGGCACCCGGGCTGACTTCGAGTATAACTTTCTCACCGGCTTTCAGGCGGCGGCTTGTGATCGCCTCCACAACCATCTCGGTATCGGAAACCCGTTCGCATATCCCGCACCGGTCACAGTTCTTGTTGGCACTCACCCGTACCGTGGCGCTGCCGTCGTGAACGGCGACGACCTCGCCCTCCTGACGATCGATACCCTTCATGAACATGAAACGCCCCGTTTTTCTACTCGGTTTCTTTCGATTTCTTCGCCGCTTTGGCGGCCGCCTTGGCGGCCTCCTCCTGCGCGATGGCGGCTTCGAGCTTCTCTTTCGCTTTCTTGAAGACGTCCTCGTACCCCGGCGTCGGGGAGGAGATCCTGATCACCTTCGTCGGGCAGCGCTTGGCTGCGAGCACCGGCGCCTTGTCGACGCCGTGGTCGACGACGGAGAGCCCGTCCTTCATGGTAACGGCGCCGGTTTCGTCGTCTTTCTCGCAAAGCCCGCACGCGACGCATCCCGCGCTGCACACTTTTCGGACGACCGCGCCCTTGTCGTGCGAGCTGCAGTAGACATGAACCACCTCTTCGTATCCGGTGAGACCGATTATATGCCTCGGACACGCTTTCACGCATTCACCGCATCCCGTGCAGCGTTCGAGGTCGACCTCGGGGAGACCGTTTTCACCCATACAGATCGCATCGAACTGGCATGCAAAGACGCAGTCGCCGTAGCCGATGCACGAGTACACGCACGCTTTCTCCCCGCCGATGAGGTGAGCGGCTGCGCAGGTTTCCACCCCCGTGTACACTCTGCTTCGCACCGCCTCCGCAAGGCCTCCCGAGCAGAACACACGGGCAACTTTGGGCGACATCTCCTCTGCCTCTTCGACGCCGAGAAGCTCCGCGAGCTTTCGGGAAACCTCGTTCCCGCCCGGTTTACAGGCGCTGATGGACACCTTCCCCTCGACAAGCGCATTCGCATACGCGTTGCAGCCGGCGAATCCGCACGCGCCGCAGTTCGCACCCGGAAGAAGCTCTAAAGCCTTCGTCACCCGCGGGTCCTCCTCCACCGCGAGCTTCTTGTCAGCGATTGCGAGGATTATCGCCAGTACGAGTCCGACTCCCCCCATACTTACAATCGATATGAAAAGAACTGTGATCCCCATATAAACCCCACTTGTACGAAGTTCAGGCCGTCGTTAGGCCGATATCAGGCCCGCGAACCCCATGAATGCGAGTGCGAGAAGGCCTGCGATTATCAGGGTTATGGCCGCTCCCTGTAAAGGCTTCGGAACGTCCGCCAGGTCGAGCTCCTCCCGTATGCCCGCCATGACGACGAGCGCGAGCGTGAACCCGAGCCCCGCGCCGATACCGAACACGATGTTCTCGATAAACGAGTACTGCCTCAGTGCGCCGAAGAGCGCGAGCCCTAAGATCGCGCAGTTCGTCGTGATGAGCGGGAGGTAGATGCCGAGGGCGTCGTACAGCGTTTTACTCATCCTGCGTATGAACATCTCGACGAACTGAACGAGAGCCGCGATCACTATGATAAACGACACGTATTCCAAAAACGGGACGTTGAACGCGATGAGTATATACCGGTTTATAAGCCAGGTGATCGCGGCCGAGAGGGTGAGCACGAAGGTCACCGCGAATCCCATGGATGACGCCGATTCTATCTTCCCGGAAACGCCGATGAACGGACATATCCCGAGAAAATAGGAAAGTACGAAGTTATTTACTAAAACGGCTGATATGAATATTAAAAAGACTTCCAAGAGACCGCCTCCGTTATTTTCTTTTCTCTTCCATTCTTCTGTCAATGAGATTTTTCGCCCCTAACAGGAACCCGAGCGTGATAAACGCACCCGGCGGTAAGAGCATTATCACCCACCGCTCGAACCGCGCACCCAAAACCGGCATTCCGAAGAACGTCCCCATCCCCAGAATCTCCCGTATACCGCCCAGTATGATCAGCGTCACGGTGAATCCCAGGCTCACGCCCACCGCATCTAAAACAGAAAGTCCGACGCTGTTCTTCGATGCAAACGCCTCCGCCCTCCCGAGGATAATACAGTTTACCACTATGAGAGGAATGAACGGCCCGAGCGCTTTCGAGAGGTCGAGGAGAAACGCCTTTAAAAACAGGTCCACCATCGTTACAAAGGTAGCGATGATGACGATGAAAGCCGGTATACGCACCTGCTTCGGAATGATGTTCCTCACGATGGAAATGATGAGGCTCGAGCAGGTGAGAACGAACACGACGGCGAAGCCCATGGTGAGACCGTTGATCGCGGACGTCGTGACCGCGAGCGTGGGGCACATCCCCAGGATCATCACGAGAATGGGATTCTCCTTCCAGAACCCCTTGGTGAATTCTCCGAAAACCCCCCGCCTCGTGTCATTCAGGTCGGACATCGTAAGTACCCTCCGATCAGAGAACTTTTTTCAGTTCCCCGATGTTCTTATTGATAATGGCGACGACCGATCTCGAGGAGATCGTCGCCCCGGTAACGGCCTGTATGTCGGTATCTTTTTCCGGCGCCTGGTTCTTTACCCAGCCGACCGCAGGATCCGTATGAATTCCTTTAAACTGGCCGGAAAACCCCTCTTCCGAGATCCTGCCGCCCAATCCGGGTGTCTCGACCTGTTCCAAGACGGCGAGACCCGTGATCGTTTCGAGGTCGGGAGAAAGCCCGACCATCAGCCGGATCGTGCCCTGGTACCCGTTTCCCTTGGCGGGCATCGCGATGCCGACCGTACCCCCGCCCTGGTCCTTACACTCGTAATAGGTGAACCCCGATTTCGTCACCTCTTCGTAGGACTTCGCCTCCGGGACGACGAGGAATATCGACCTGTCCTGCTCGGCAAGCATATTCGCTTCTATGAGGGGGTTGCTCACTATGTAGACAACGGAGAGGACACCGCCCGAGATGCACGCAAAGAGCGTGAGAATGAGTATCATCTTCAGCCTAACGTTCATCTCTGCCCCCCGTGCCGAAAATCTTCGGTTTCGTCGCCCTGTTTATCAGGGGTACGAATGCGTTCATGAAAAGGATCGCGTACATCACGCCTTCGGGAAGCCCTCCCAAAAGCCTGATGAAAACGACGAGAACGCCGATACCGCAGCCGAAAATCACACTCCCCCGCTTCGTAATCGGAGAGGTGACCATGTCCGTCGCCATGTAGAGGGCGCCGATCATGAGCCCTCCCGCGAAGAGGTGAAACAGCGGGTCCGGATACTTCGCCGGGTTTATGAGGTGGAAGATCTCCCCGAGCACGGCCACGGTCAGGAATATGGAAAGCGGTATCCGCCACTTGATGTATTTCTTCACGAGAAGATAGACCGCACCGACAAGAAGAAAAAGAGCGCTCGTCTCGCCGAGCGACCCCCCCGTCCCGCCGAGAAACAGCGCCCTGTAGGAGGTCATCACACCTTCGAACTTCATCGCCGCGAGCGGAGTCGCCTGCGATACGGCGTCCAGTGCCATACGGGGCTGCACATAGGAAGAGATGAAGACGGGGTAGGTTGCGGCCAAAAAAGCCCTCCCGATGAGGGCCGGATTGAAGATATTGTAGCCGACGCCGCCGAATATCTGTTTCCCGATGACGATCGCCACAACCGCGCCTAAGACTACGCCGTAGAGCGGGAACTTCGGCGGCAGTACCATGGCGAGCAGGATCCCGGTTACGATCGCGCTCCCGTCACGCAGAGAGAAGGGGCGTTTCCGGAGCCGTACCACGACCCATTCGGACACAAGACAGGTGGCGACCGAGATGCAGTACATGAAAAGCGCATGCAATCCGAACTGGTATATGCTGTACCCGACCGCAGGCAGGAGCGTAATGATGACGCTGAGCATTATTCGCCGGACGGATTCTTTGCTCTTGATATGAGGCGATATGGAAAGGACCATCGCGCTTTGTTCTTTTCCCATTCTACGCATTCTCCCGCTTTTTGATCTCTCTTACCTTTATCTTCGCTGCTTTGACGAGCTGGACGATAGGCCGCTTGCTCGGGCATACGTACGCACAGCTGCCGCATTCGATGCAGTCGTTGACCCCGTACTCCTCCATCTTCTCCCACGCCTCCGCCTCTGCAAGCACCGAAAGCCGCGACGGAAGAAGCCGGGTGGGACACACCTGAACGCAGAATGAACACTTTATGCACGGGAGGTACCCCTCCTTCATGTACGCCTCTTCACGAAGGAGCAGTATCCCGCTCGTGCCCTTTATCACCGGCACCTCGAACGAGCTCTGGGCGATACCCATCATCGGCCCTCCGATTATGAGCTTGCCGACCGTTCCCGTCGTGCCGCCCGCCTGCTCCACGACCTCGCCTATCGGTGTCCCGATCTTCACGAGCCAGTTCCCGGGGCTTTTGGCCGCATTGCCGGTAACGGTCAGCACCCGCTCGATGAGCGGTTTTCCGTCACGAACCGCCTCGCAGACGGCAACCGCCGTGCCGACGTTCGATACGACGACCCCGACGTCCATAGGGAGCCCGCCGGACGGAACTTCCCGGCCGAGAACGGCCTTGATCAGCATCTTCTCACCGCCCTGCGGATACTTCGTCGCAGTGACCGAAAATTCGACTCCCTCCGCATGAGCGCTCTTTTTGCACGTCTCGATCGCGTCTTTTTTATTGTTCTCGACTGCAACTATGATTCGCCGGACGTTTAGTATTCTGCCGATCATCTTAGCCCCGAGGAGCATATCGTCCGTTCGTTCGAGCATCGTCCTGTGGTCCGCGGTGAGATAGGGCTCGCATTCGCACCCATTCAGGATAAAAGTATCTATCGGCTTGTCTTTCGGAGGCGAAAACTTCACGTGTGCTGGAAACGTCGCACCTCCGAGCCCCACGATGCCGGCGTCTTTAACCCTCGCCTTCACCGCTTCCGGATCCAGCGTGCCGGGATCGCCGCCCATGGGCGTCATATACGCCGTCTCTTCGTTTCCGTCGGGCTCCAGCACCACCGAGAGCACGGGCTGTCCGAGCGGATGGAGCGACTTCTCGATTCGCTTCACCTTTCCCGAGGCGCTGGCATGAACCGGCGCCGAGACGAACGACTCTCCCTTTCCCAGAAGCTGCCCTTTTTTCACCACGTCGCCCGCCTCAACGACCGGCGCGCACGGCGCTCCGATATGCTGCACGAGAGGGATGGTAAGGCTCTTCGGCAGCCCGGCCGTTTGTATCGGGCTTCCTTTCGCAAGCTCCTTTTCGTACGGAGGATGTATGCCGCCTTTGAAGGTGAAGAGGCTCATGACGCAACTCCATCGGTTCGGTATGGAAAAACACAATAGAATAGTAAATATCCGAAAAAATTGCAAGCAGGTTTTTGCATAGATCTTTCTCTCACGTAATGCGCCGAGATGCATCCGGCATGTATCGGAGGCTCCACCGCCGTGACGCGAAGCATCCCCTTGCAGTTATATAAAAACGCCGTTTACGGGAGATATACATTCCGCATGCAGGAGGGTGCACGCGCGCCTTCCCCACCGTATTGCCGTTTGCCCGAGCGGGTGCTCCGATCAGACCGTACCGCCGTGTTTCTCGACAAACGATTGTATCTTATCCAGCGTTTTCAGTATCGCCCTGCACTTGCTCAAACCCAGGGTGAACGGTCTGAAGGCGCCCGTGAATCGCAGGACCGGGTATCCCTTGTACTCCTCTTCCGTTACTACGATCTGTCCCTTCAGTCGAGCGACCTCCTCCTCGAGCTTTCGTATCATTTCGTCCTTTTCTTCCGTGTCGCTCATACCGACCTCCAATCCGCTTGCATTTTTCCTCGAGAGAGAATACCCTGGTGTAGAGAAACCGTGTATATTGTACCAGATATTGTAAAACAAGGGAACTATTTTTGATTCGGGTAGAGGTGGCAGTAAAACAGGGGGCCTTCCGCCGCATCGATGTCTCCGGCCACGGCGGCGGTAAAAAAGGAAAAGACATCGTGTGCGCCGCGGTATCCGCCGTTACCCAGACCGCCCTTTTAGGGCTACTCCGCTACGGCGAGGAGCATGTGACATACCGCACAGAAGAGGGCTCGCTCTCTATCGAAATCCTCCCCTCTGAAGAGGATTGCACACAAAAAAGCTTCAGCGCGATACTGACCACGATGGTACTCGGCCTTCAGGCGATAGAGAAGGAACATCCTGATCGCCTGCGGGTGGAATTGCTTGAGATATAGAGCCTTCCTCCCGCGGCGACCCTTTCTCAATATACCACGCCCGCATAGCCGACAAAGCTTGAGTCGGGCCGTACGTCGTAGCTTGTCGTATACGTGACCAGAACGCCTTTCTTCACCCCCCCCGCCTTTACCGCGCCGATAGCGGCGCACACCGCGCCCGGGCAGCAGGCATT
>JAFGTF010000009.1 GCA_016934265.1 Spirochaetota bacterium | reverse complement strand
CCTTTCATTTGGCAGTTCGGCAAAGACGGCCGAACTGCACGATAGAGGAAGTTTGATAAAAGGCTCTTCGAGCCTTTCATTTGGCAGATCGGCAACCAATGCCGATCTGCACGGAGAATGTAATTCTGATAAATCTATTTGGAGTTCCGGGGAGACGGCCGAATTGCACGGCGGCGAAGGATCTCTACCCTCCTCTTCAAGTGTCGAGGGTTCCGGAAAGCTGTCGAGGAAAGAACGGATATACGAAAGATCGAAAGCGGTGCTCTCAAACGTCGCGCTGCCGGATCCGGACAGGATCCTCAGAAACTACCCGTTCCAGCTTTCCGGCGGGATGCGGCAGCGGATCTGCATTGCGCTCGCCGTCTCCACGGCCCGGACTATGCTTATCGCCGACGAGCCGACTACCTCACTGGATGTCACCATACAGGCACAGATACTGGATCTCATCAGGAAGATCGTGGATGAAAAAAGAACTTCGCTTGTTCTGATCACGCACTCTCTCGGCGTGGCGAGGGAGATGACGGACCGCGTATACGTCATGTATGCCGGAACGATGATAGAGGTTGCAAGGACGGAGAGGCTGTACGACAATCCCCTTCATCCGTATACGCAGGGGCTCCTCGTTTCCGTTCCGAGGCTCACGGGAGGGGGATTTGCCAACGGTATCCCCGGGAGGATACCGGACTACCTGAATCCGCCTGCAGGCTGCCGCTTTGCGCCGCGCTGCCCGAAGGTGTTCGATGCCTGCAGGGAGAGGAAGCCACCGTTTTTCGAGATTGCTCCGGACCATAAGGTGGCTTGTTTTTTATACGACAAGAGGGGAAGTGCTCACGCATGAAAGAGGAAGCGCTGCTCACAGTCGAGAACCTGAAGAAATACTTTCTCATCGAGAAGAAGCTCAATAAACGGGAGAACGTCTTCCTGAAAGCGATCGATGGTGTGAGCTTTACGCTGCACAGAAACGAAGTCTTAGGCCTCGTCGGGGAGTCGGGCTCAGGCAAGAGCACCGTCGCATATAACATTATAGGAATGTACGTACCGACCGACGGAAGGATTCTCTACAAAAATGCGTGTATCAACGGAAAATCGGAAAACAGACCCCTTTCGGTGAAGCGGGACCTACAGATCGTGTTCCAGGACCCGAGCACCTCCCTGAACCCGAGGAGAAATATTCGCTACATTCTGGAGCGGCCGCTGAAAGTCCACCGGATCACTGAAAAGAGGTCGATCAGGGATCGGGTGATCGATCTGCTTCGCATGGTGGAACTTCCCCCCGACTACATGTACAAGTATCCGCCGCATATCGGCGGAGGCGAGCGGCAGCTCGTGTCGATCGCGCGCGCGCTTGCCACCGACCCGAAGCTTATCATACTCGACGAGCCGACGAGCGCGCTCGACGTATCGATTCAGGGGAAAATCATCAATACCCTGATTCACCTCAGGGAAACGCTCTCATTGTCATACCTTTTCATTACGCACGATCTGAGCCTCATGAGGAATGTGGCCGATCGTGTGGTAATTATGTATCTTGGTAAGATATGCGAGGTAGCGCGCACCAAAGATTTCTTCGAAAATCCCGCGCACCCGTACACGATGATGCTTCTCTCCTCGATACCGACCATGAGCAGAGAGGAGGAGCGTGTCAAACCGAAGAAGATTCGATCGAGGGGTGAGATACCAAGCCCCGTGAATCTACCGACAGGCTGCAGGTTCAATACCCGTTGCCCGAAGGCGAAGGACATCTGTTTCGAGTGCGAGCCAGAGCTTCGAGAAGTTGCCTTGGACCACGGGGTAAGCTGCCATTTCTGACTGACATGAAAATCGTGCTAGCAACGGAGGTCATAGAGAATGAACCCGCTTGATGCAGTTTTCAATGCAAAATCGGTTGCCGTCGTCGGTGCTTCACAGAATCCCGAGAAGACGGGTCATATTATTCTAAGGAATATCATTGACGGCGGATTCGGCGGGGAGATATACCCGATCAACCCGAAGGGAGAGGAGATACTGGGGGCACGGTGTTATTCTACGCTTTCGGAGGTGGACGGCGAAATAGACGTCGTGGTGATCGTCGTACCTGCGAAATTCGTTCCCGGCGTTATGGAGGAGGCGGGAAAGAAGAGGGTGAAGGGGGCGGTCGTCATATCCGGCGGTTTCAGCGAGATAGGCAACGAAGAGCTTCAGGAAGAGGTCGTCCGGATCGCTGCAGAGCACGGCGTCAGGGTCATCGGGCCGAACTGCCAGGGATTCAACTACACCCCGAACCACCTCTGCGCTTCCTGGCCGCTCGTGAGGAAACAGGGGCCGATCGCCGTGATCTCACAAAGCGGAACGGTCGGGGCCACACTCGAGATGTGGGCCGAGGACGACGAGATAGGGATATCGAGCTTCGTCGCCCTCGGGAACAAGTGCGACGTGAGCGAAACGGACCTCATCGAATTCTTCGCGGAAGACCCGAATACGAAGGTGATCTCGCTCTATATCGAGGGGGTGAAGGACGGCAGGGTTTTCATGGATACGGTAACGAGGGCTCGGCGTAAGAAGCCGATCGTCGTGCTTAAACCGGGCAAGACGCATAAGGGGATGAGGGCCGTACAGTCACACACTCATTCGATCGCCGGGAAGGACGAGATATTCGATGCGGTCTGCAAACAGACCGGTATTGTACGGGCCAATGATATCACCGAACTCTACGACTACTCGAAGGCGCTCGGGTTCTTGAAGAAGCCTGCCGGCAACCGGCTTCTCATCGTCACTTCGAGCGGGGGCTGCGGCATCATTGCGACGGATACCGCCGAGGAGGGGGGTATAGACATCGTCGGCCTCTCGGACGGCCTGAAGAAAAGTCTTACAGAGGCGCTCCCGTCGCAATGCGTAGTCCAAAACCCGCTCGACCTCACCGGAGACACCCCTGCCGAGAGGTACAAGGAATCGGTCGAGATTGCGCTCGCCGAGGGTAAGATCGACGCGTTTCTGCTTATCTTCGGGGACCCCATACCCGGCGCCTGCGAGGTAGTGAAGGACCTGAAAAGTCGGACAAAAAAGCCGATCGTGGTCTCCTATCTCGGCGGAGGGGAGATAGAACGGGAAGAGGGCAAAAGGCTCCACCAAAACGGCACTCCGGTTTTTCAGACGCCGGAAAGGGCGGTACGCGCCCTCTGTGTGCTGCTATCATCACTATAAACAGGAGTGGGTAATGTCAGCGATTCTACAGGAGTCGGGAAAGAAAGTCTTGTTGATGGGTAACGAGGCTATCGCACGGGGGGCGGTCGAGGCGGGAATCCAACTCATAGCGGCCTACCCGGGCACGCCGGCGTCCGAGGTGTGCGAGGCGCTTATCGACGCCGCGGATGATTCGGACTACTATATCGAGTGGAGCACGAACGAGAAGGTCGCCTTCGAAGTCGCCGCGGGGGCATCCATCGTCGGTGCGAGGGCGATGACCGCAATGAAGAACGCCGGACTGAACGTGGCGATGGACACTTATATGACGCTGCCGTACGGCGGTGTCAAGGGCGGTATGGTGATTGTCGTGGCGGACGACCCGAACGCACACTATTCATCGACCGAGCAGGACACGCGCTTTCTCGCCGTGTACGCGGAGCTCCCCTGCTTCGAGCCGATGGACCAGCAGGAGGCGAAGGACATGACTCGTGATGCGTTCGAGATATCGGAACAGCTCGAGCTGCCCGTATTCGTCCGGTCCGTGAGCCGCATATCCCACGCGAGCGGCGACGTGACGCTCGGTCCGGTGCAAAAAAAGCGAAATACCGTCGCGTTCAACAAACACTACAAGCTTCCGTACCGCTGGAACGTGTACGGAGCCCCCGGTGCGGTCTCGAAGCACGAGTGGCTCAAAGGCGTTTTTCCCAAGGCGCGGCGGATCGCGAACAAGAGCCGGTACAACAGCCTCGAGCTCGTCAACGGATCGAAGGTCGGTGTGATATCGAGCGGCGTCGCGGCGTCCTATTCGAGAGAGGCCGTCAGCCGTCTCGGGATCGAGGATCGCGTCAGTTTCCTGAAGCTCGGCATTGTCTATCCGCTACCTGACGAGCTTTTGGGAAGGCTTCTGATCGGGCTTGACGCGCTCATCGTCGTCGAGGAGGGGGACCCGGTCGTAGAGCAGCTCGTGAGGAGTTACGCAAAGGAGAACGCATGCGGGGTCAGGATATTCGGGAAGAGCTACAACCAAATCTTCAAGCCGTTCGGCGAGATCAACACAGACATCGTATCGAAGGCGATCGCCGGAGTAATGGACATCACAATCCCAGACGACCCACGGGAATCGGTACGGAAAAAAGTATCTGAGATCGTCGCACCGAGGTCGTCGACACTCTGCGCGGGCTGTTCCCACCTTGGGTCGTACTGGGCGCTGAAAAAGGCCCTGAAGGCCCACCAGGGCGTCCATATCATAAACGGGGATATCGGCTGCTACGAGCAGGGGGGCTACGGACTCTTCGCCTCCAAGACGGACGTCAACGATAAGAACAGCAAAAAGTACCCGGTTTTGTCGCCGTACGAGATACTCGACACGATATACGTCATGGGGTCGGGAATCGGCCTCGCGCAAGGACAGGCGCAAGTGGGATACAAAGGCGGCAAAGTGGTTGCGGTCGCCGGAGACTCCACCTTCATTCATGCCACGCTGCCGGCGCTGGTGAACGCCGTCTACCAGAAGGCGGACATCACCTTTTTGATATTCGACAACAGATGGACGGCGATGACCGGACACCAGGTAAACCCGAACACCGGGCTGGATACGCTCGGCAGGAAGGCACGCGTATTCGATATAGCGGGCGTGGTAAAATCGATGGGCGTCGAATCCGTTTCGACGGCAGACGCCTACAACTTAGAAGAGGCGGAGAACGAGATATCGAATGCGCTTGCGTTCGAGGGGCCGTCCGTCGTGATCCTGAAGGGGGAGTGCATGCTCCAGGTGCTCAGGCGGGCGAAGAAGAAAAAAACCGAGACCTGGGTCGATGAGGAAACATGCACGGGGTGCAGACAGTGCATACAGCTCGGATGCCCCGCCGTCACGTTCAACAAGGAAAAGAAGAAAGCGGGAATAGACGAAATCAACTGCACCGATTGCGGTTTGTGCGAGCAGGTCTGCCCCTACAGTGCCATCAAGGTCGGAGGTAAACATAAATGAGCATAGATATCATAGTTGCGGGGGTTGGTGGACAGGGCAGCATACTGGCGTCCCATATTATTGCGGAAGCGGCGATATTGGCGGATTCCGGGAGCCGGAAAAACGGTAAAAAGGCGGTGAACGTCCGTGTGGGAGAGACATTCGGGGCCGCGATGCGCGGCGGTGCGGTCGCGTCGCATGTTAGGATAGGTGACGACGTATACGGCCCGCTCGTCGGGAAGGGACAGGCGGACATGGTGCTTGCGCTCGAGCCGCTCGAGGGTCTCAGGATCGGCGTTCAATATATTGCAGACGGCGGAATCGCCATACTAAACCGTGAGGGATTCGCCCCGGTAGATGTGAAGATAGGAGCCGCCAGGTATCCCTCGATAGAACAGATAACAAAAGCGCTTGAACGGCTCGGTGCCTCGCCCGTCGTGTTCGATGCGACGAGTCTTGCAATAGAGGCAGGAACCGCGAAAGCGATGAATGTCGTGATGCTCGGCGCCGCTTCTGCAAGCGGTGTGCTGCCGTTCGACGAGAGCATTATGCTGGAGGCGGTGAAGAACAGGGTGCCGAAGAAGTTCTTGGACGTGAACGTCGAAGCATTCCGGCTCGGAAAAGAAGTGTATGCCGGATCGAAACCCGGCATGAGCCAGCAGGGGAAAAAACAAAATGCATGAAACAATAGCGCTCGCAAAGAAGGCGGGAAAAAACCTCCTGGAACCGGAAGCCTTGAGGCTATTTTCGGATTACAGCCTTCCTGTACCGCCGTATGAGCTTGCCGAGACCAAAAAGGAAGCGGTGGAGGCGGCCGAACGGTTCGGATACCCGGTGGTTCTGAAAGTAGTTTCAGAGCAGGTTCTGCACAAGTCCGACATCGGGGGGGTAAAGCTCGCGCTCGGTTCGAAGGCGGAGGTGGAGCGTGCATACGACGAGATCACGGAGTCGGTGGAAAAAAAGGTCGACGGCGCCGTCATATCCGGTCTTCTCGTGCGGCCGCATCTTAAGAAGGGGATCGAGTGTATAATCGGTATGACGCTTGACCCCCAGTTCGGCCCCGCCGTCATGTTCGGGTTGGGCGGGATATTCGTCGAGCTTTTAAAGGACGTTTCTTTCCGTGTGCTTCCCATGAGACGGCCGGACGCGGAACGGATGATATCAGAGACGAAGGGGTACGAGCTGCTGAAGGGGATGAGGGGAGAGCGGCCGAAAGACATACCGGCCCTCATCGATTGTCTGCTTAGGACCGCCGAAATGGTGGAGGAGAATCCCGATATCCGGGAGATAGATATCAACCCTCTCGCCGTGTACGAGAAGGGGGCCGCCGTTCTCGATGCCAGGGTCATGCTCTAAATGAAGTGTACCAGCCGTCTGTTTTTTTCTTGATCATTTGCCGTACAGATACTACGATCATGTAAAGAATCCCTGAGAGGAGGGCGGTTTGGCTGTCGTCGAGAGCGAAATACATACACGGTACTTTCTGAAAAGCATCGGCTTCCCCGATCTCAGGATCCATCATGCAATCAACCATTACGATTTTACGAAGGGAGACAGGAGGATACTCATAATTGGCCCGATGGGCTCGGGAAAGACGGAATTTTCAGCGCGCATATACCGGGACTCGCTTATCGCCCTGAAGAAATCCGAAAGGGTTCGGAGCGTTACCAGGGAGGGCGAGGCCGAGCGCAGGAACATCTTCTACATCCGTTCGAAGATCGACAAGAAGCGGTTCGAGGACTACCCGGAGGACGCCCTTGCGTATCGCAGCGGGTATGAAAGGCTCGGTGAATGCGTCGCAAGCATCGACGACTCCTTCGATCTCGAACGGATCATGGCCGAGCATCCGGAAGTGGGGACATGGATCATAGACGAAGCGGGCTTTTTCGATGAGCGCATCGCCTACGTCGTGCAGGACTATGCTGCGGAGAGAAGGGGAATCAACTTCATATTTCCAATGCTCATCCTAAACTTCCGCAAGGACGTTTTCAACCGTGCCTCGCGGCTCATCACGGAGATCGCTACCGACGTGTTTCCTCTCACCGCATACTGCGAGCACGAGGACTGCATCGAAGATTCCTTCTACACGTACCGGTTCTATGTCGTCGACGGGGTCGAATGCCCCGCGCTTTATTTCGATCCGCTTATCATCGTGGGAGGTGACAGGACCTTCGACGACCCGAAAATTCCAAACTACTCGACGAGGTGTGACAAACACCACTACCTGCCGGGCAAGGACTATACCTTTCTCACCCTTAAACCGCTCGGCGCGCTCGCATACGGAGGAAACAGCGGGCCGCTTCTGAAAGAGCTCAAAAACATGAAACACTCCATGAAAAAGTCCGAGATATACGGCCAGTTCGCAAAAAAGTACGGCAAGGACGAAGAAAAAACGTCGATTATGATGAACTCGTTGAAAGCGGATTGTATCGCGGAGAAGGCGCTGATATACCTGTTTGCTGAGGAGAACCAGCTCAGCCTCGATCAGCTGAAGGGCCTGTCACGCGAGATAAAAGCCGATACCGGATACATAAACGACCGCCTCCGGGAGGCGGGAAAGTTAGCGGTGTGATAAGAGCGGGGGCAGGAACCATTGACCTTTTCGATGCGGTATGTCAATAAAAGCCGACAGGGATGCGTATGACCAAAGACGGCCAGAACAGTATATCCGGCGAAGGGAAGAAAACGGCAAGGATCCTCGTGGTGGACGACGACGACTCATTCAGGCACATGATTCAAGATGTCCTGCAGCAGACCGGGTTCGAATGCGAAGTCGCGTCGAGCGGCGATGAAGCCCTCCATGTACTCGATAGCGCGCAAATCGATATCGTCATCGCCGATATACACATGCCGGGGATGAGCGGGATCGAGCTGACCAAACAGGTGAAAGACCGGTATAACGCCGACGTTATCGTGCTTACCGGATTAGTGGAGGATTTCAGATACGAGCAGATCGTGGAGATAGGGGCGAGCGATTTCATACAGAAGCCGGTAGGAATCGACGAGCTTCTCGTACGAATAAAACGCGTAATACGGGAAAGGACGCTCCTGTCACAGCGCGACAGGGCCGAAACGGACCTTCAGCAGAGCCTCGTAATGCTCCAGCGGGCGCTCGAGGGGATCATTCACACGGTTGCAGTGACGGTGGAGACCCGCGATCCCTATACGGCCGGCCACCAGAAGAGGGTGGCGAGCCTTGCATGCGAAATCGCACGGCAGATGGGCTTGGGCGATCATATCATAGACGGTATCAGGATGGCCGGGGTGATTCACGATCACGGCAAGATATCCGTTCCGGCCGAGATTCTCAGCAAGCCCGGATCGCTTACAAGGCTCGAGTTCGGAATAATCCAGACTCATCCGCAGGTCGGCTACGATATCTTGAAAACCATAGAGTTTCCATGGCCCGTGGACCGCATGATACTCCAGCATCATGAGCGGACGGACGGTTCCGGCTATCCGCAGGGGTTGAAAAAGGATCAAATCCTTCTCGAAGCCCGCATCATCGCGGTCGCTGATGTCATAGAAGCGATGGCCAATTACAGGCCGTACAGACCGGCACTCGGAATAGATGAAGCGCTGAATGAAATAAGAAAGAACTCGGGGGTCGCTTATGACCGCGAGGTAGTGGATGCCTGTCTCGCGATCTTTGAGAAGGGTGGGTTCGAATTCGAGTGAAGCGTTAGGCTGAAAAACGGGGACGCTGTAGGGTCAAGCTTTCAGCACCCTGTTTACCATATTGGTGAACGTTTCCAGGTCGAACGGTTTAAGAATGACGTCCTCCGCACCCTCCTTTAGGAAGTCGTCCACCGAGCCGTCCGTAGTATACCCCGTCATGATGAGGACCTTTATATCGGGATCCAGCTCCTTGAGCTTCCGAAAGCACTCCCACCCGCCCATCTTCGGCATGATGATGTCGAGTATCACGAGGTCTATTTCAGCCTTGCTTTTTTTGTACATCGACAGCGCTTCAACGCCGTCCTCCGCCACTATGGTGTGATAGCCGCACTGTTTCAGGGTCGTTACCGCCAATTCACGCATCTGGCTGTCGTCGTCTACAATGAGAACGGCCCCCTTTCCATGGGTCAGCGAAGGCTTGTGCTGCTCTTCTACCTGTTTTTTTGCCGGTTCTTCGAATATCGGGAGGAAGATCTCGAAACTGCTTCCCTCGCCGAGAGTGCTCTGAACGTCGAAAAAGCCGTTGTGGTTCCGGACGATGCCGTACACAACTGCGAGGCCGAGACCGATGCCGCTCTTCTCGCTCTTGGTCGTGAAAAACGGCTCGAAGAGTCGTTCGATCACTTCGGGCCGCATACCTATTCCCGTATCGCTCACCTTCACGCAGATATATTTACCCGGTTTGGCATTGAGATACAGTTGTGCGAGGGTTTTATCTATGTCTTTGTTGTAGGTCTCGATGGTGAGTATGTTCTCTTCCGTTTTACGGGGTCTGGAGGCTTTCATTGCATCCTTGTTCATGATCATGGCGTCGCGCGCGTTAACGCACAGGTTCATGAGAAGCTGGCTCATCTGGGAGGGGTCCGCCTTGACGGAGCGGAGGTCTTTGTCGAGCGTGAGCCTGATTTGCGTCTCCGGCTGGAAGGTCCGCTTCAGTAGATTGTACGTCTCGTTGACGACGTCGTTGAGGCAGATTGTGCGCGCCTTCCCGGTGTCCTGCCTGGTAAAGAAGCGTAGCTGTTCGGTAAGACCCTTGCCCCGCTCGGTCGCCACCTTAATCTGCATGAGGTTATTGTATCGGTCGGACTCCCTCGGAGCGTTCATCATCTCCAGCGAGGTATACCCCGTGATGACCTGCAGGAGGTTGTTGAAGTCGTGTACAATGCCTCCCGCGAGCTGCCCGAGCGCCTCCATCTTCTGGGCCTGTCTGAACTGGGCTTCAAGCCTCTTTCTCTCGGTAGAGTCTATGAAGGACGCCATAACGCCGATAGGCTCGTTACTGTCGTCCTTGATAAGCGATGCGGATATGTTGAGCTCGAAGGATGAGCCATCCCTTCTATGTGCGGTAAACTCGTTCTGCCAACCGCCGGTCGTCTTCAGAACGTTCATTAGTTCGTTGAAATCGGCACCCAAAAAACGAATGATCTCAATATGGAATACTTCTTCGGTGCTGTCGTAGCACCACATCTTGAGGAACGCCGGGTTCACATACGTAATACTGCCCTCGAGGTTGGTGAGCATGATCCCGTTGACATAGGTGTGTATTGCATGATTTTTGATGAAGAGCTCTCGTCTCTGCTGTTCGAGTGCGGTTGAAAGAGCCTTTCTGATCTGTTCCTGCTCTTTGAGGGTTTGATCCTCCCTACTTGTCATGAACCCGAGAAGATAGGAAGAAAGGTATGTATCGAGCAATTTTTCAGAAAGTTTTAGTATAGTACTGTATTGGGGCTCCAACTCACAAATCATGGAATCTCTTAATATATTTCCAATAGAAAGAAGAGGTTTTACACCCAGGCCTTCGAGAGCGTGCCCTCTACCTATTTGTTTTGCCTTATCGATGTTTAGGTGCGTGAGAAATTCCTGGTAGTTTTTTGTCTCTTCCAAACCCAATTCTTTAAGTCTACGCGGGTGGAGGGTAAAGCGGTTTTCAAACGCCATTGACAGCAATGATTTTGTAATTCTGTTGCTTAATTCGTTACGCTTTCGGACGAAGCACTCACGCAGGATTTTTATCTGTTCTTTTTCATTATTTTGAAGCGTAAGCTTATTGAGCATAACATCGTTTCGGGCTACTGATTAATTACTTTGTTAAAAAGACTCCATAGATACCGCCCCAGGACCATGCATCTTGTGTTTCTTGAGTCACTATATTTTCCATATCCATCCATTTCTCTAAATGCATGAATCCAGGTTCTGTCACCGACCAGGGTTTGACTAGTTCCTGTAATTTTTCCATTGTACGCGGATAAAACGGTTGCCCGAACTTCGCGTACTGATTCATTATTGTCTTCGCGTTTTCCGACAACCCGGTCGAATTTGCGTCGCAGGTGAATAGTTTCGATCCTTTTTCCGCCCACTCATACATGACGTCCATATAGTGATCAATTGGCTCGTCCGGTAAAAACCAGGCAATACCGTTAAAACCGATTGCTATCTTGCGATCTTTCCCAAACAGTTCTTCTATAACGCCTGAGTTTAAAAGGTCTTCAGGTTTGCCAGCATCACAATGAACGTATCTCACATTTGGATTATTGCCAATAATATCATTTGCATACGCAACCGTTACGGGATCGATATCCGAGTAAATTACCTTTGTCCCTTTCGGTGCCACCTGGTGGATATGGTCGACAGTGGGCAGACCGGAAGCAAAGTCCAAAAACTTTGTATATCTCTCCTCGCATAACCGTCTCGTCGCCTCTCCGAGAAACCATCGAATCATTTTCAATAAACTTGGTAGAAAAGGCGATGCCTGAAGAACCGGCTGTGCGGCCTGTCGATCGATTTCAAAGTTATGATTACCCCCCAGAAAATAATCATAGATACGGCCCGCGTTCGGTTTGCTGGCGTCTGCAATATTTCTGACTTTATCTTCTGGACTCATTCAAGTTCTCCTTACGGCCAGTAATGAACCGCTGTTAATAGAAGTACGAGGGTACTCCCTTCATCGTAATAGTAATTACCTGATTTTCGATAAACGGTTACTGTTTAATCCTTTTTCTACAATAAAAGTATATTTGAGAAAAATATTTATTTCAATACATATTTTCGGTCAATAGAAGTCATATATTTAACGGAATGCTGTATAAACTGTAGAAAAAGGCACAGTACCTGTTCCGTGGGAAGAGTCAACTGAAGGCTGACGATAAAGGTCTGGCCTATGAAGGATCTTGTTCTTATTTTTAAAGGTGCCCTGAGATCGAAAGGAAACAGGGTCGATTCTTGGTAAAGGACGGAACCGGGTCGTATGTTCTTTCCCCTGAAGGATGAAAATCCGACAAAGACGTTCCCGTATATGACGGTTTTTCTCATCGCGGTGAACTGCATCGTTCATTTCGTCAAGGTTGCGATGGGCAGGTACGGGTACTACCTGGTTTCCGGGTACGGGGTCATTCCGTTCGAGATCATCAACGGAATCGATATCGATCCGAAAGTGCCGCTCGGTCCCTATGTCACGCTTCTGACGTCTCTCTTCCTCCACGGGTCGTTCTGGCATCTCCTCGGCAATATGTGGTTTCTCTGGATATTCGGTAACAACATCGAGGATATCGAGGGGCACTTTCGGTTTCTTTTGTTTTACCTGCTCGGTGGGGTGGCGGCCAGCATGCTGCAGATCGTCGTGTCCTCCTCATCCACGGTGCCGGTGATCGGTGCGAGCGGCGCGGTCTCCGCGGTACTCGGGGCGTACGTACTGAAGTTCCCGCGCGCGAGAATCAAGACCCTCCTGTTCATTTTTTTATTTATCACCGTGATCAACGTGCCTGCCGTGGCTTTTATCGGTATCTGGTTTTTCATCCAGCTCATATCGAGCGTCGGCAGGGCGGGGAGCAACGTCGCCTGGTTCGCTCATATCGGCGGTTTTGTCTTCGGCATCGCGGCGGTCAAGCTGTTTGAAAAGAAACGGGAAAAAAACAGAGTGAGAAGGTACAAGGTATATTGAGCCGCTATCGTTCGCTGCTCTTTAAACCGCAGAGAGTACCGTGCTACTGCATTCAACCTATCATGAAGAGACCGGCCATGAGTAAAAAACCCTACTTTCTCGGAATCGACCTTGGAACCACGGGGATCAGGGCGATACTCTGCGACGAAAAAGGGACGGTTGCCGGTTCCTCGTCAGGCGGAATCGAAAAAAGTTTCGTCGAGACTTCCGACCCGAGGGCTTCCGAGCAGGACCCGAAAGAGTGGGGACCGGTGCTGTTGAACGTGCTTAAAAAGGTGTGTACGGCACCCGGCGGTCACGAGCTCACGGCCGCCTGCTTCGATTCAACTTCCGGTACGATCATCCCTCTTGACAAGGACAACCGCCCGGTGTATCATGCGCTTCTTCATAACGATACGAGGGCGGGCAGGGAGGCCGCCTTCATCAACGAACGAACCTCGCTTGCGGTAAAGCCCTCTTTCGCCCTTTCCAAGATTCTGTGGCTGAAAAATAGCATGCCGGACGTATGGGACAAAACCCACCGCTTCATACACGCCGCCGATTACGTGAAGGGAATCATCACGGGAAATTTCGAGACCACGGATTTCTCCAATGCCGTTAAGACGGGGTACGACCTGGATCAGGAACGGTGGCCGGAAGAGATCGAAACAACGCTCGGGATACCACTTCGGCTTCTTCCCGCCGTGGTGCGGACCACTGCGGTTGCGGGAGAGATCAGCAGGCCGGTTCGTGAGGAGCTCGGGATCGGCCATGCGGTGCCGGTGGTGGCCGGGGCCACGGACTCCACCACAGGGTTCTATTCGAGCGGCGCCTGCGCCCCGGGGGATTGGAACACGACACTCGGCACGGTGCTCGGGATTAAGGGGATCGCTCCGGAGTATATCAGAGACCCGGAGGGGTTGTTGTACGCCCACCGCCATCCGGAGGGGTACTGGCTTCCCGGTGCGGCGAGCGCCTGCGGCGGCGAGGCGCTCAGGGCGTTCTTCGGGGACGCGCTGCCCCGGTTCGACGGCAGGATAGCAGGTATGTCGCCGACGGGAGCGCTGATCTACCCGCTCGTCAGAAAAGGCGAGAAGCTGCCCTTCTTCAACAATGACGCGACCGGTTTTGCCCAGATGCGGCGCTTCGATCCGGACAGCCTCTTCAAGGGAATACTCGAGGGCCTCTCATACGTCGAGCGGATGATCTATGAAAAGATCGAGCGGCTCGGCTACCCGGTCTCCGATACCGTTTTCTCCATGGGAGGCGGCACGAACAGCGGGGAATGGATGAGGATCCGGGCGAGCGTCATGAAAAAAACAGTGAAGAGTGCGGCCGTAACGGAGACCGCGTTCGGCTCCTGCGTCATCGCCGCGGGCGGGAGCTTCTACAATTCTCTCGGGGAGGCGGTACGTCATATGGTGCGGATCGCGCGCGAGTTCGAGCCGGGCGCCGATGAGTCCGCGGTATATGATGAGATCTACCACCGCTTCGTCGACCTGTGCAGGTCGTATGGGTTGTTCTAGTCGCTTCAAAGAATAAAGCTCGCAGCGTTAATAAACCCACACTTACCGAAATCAGAATTACCATTGTTTTTTAAGAGCTTGATACTGGAGACATGGGAGGATTGAGCGGGCGGTACTGTGCGTACCTTCATGCTGCCACAGGCCCAGCGGCGTGCCGTCGAAATAATTTTCTAGTCGATTCGATGACCGTTCGCATACACGTTCATCCTCCCCTCCCTGGCGAACCCGGCAAGGGTGATACCGTATTCCTCGGCGAGCCGTATCGCCTCCAGAGTGGGGGCCGCGTACGACACGAGAACGGGGATTCCCGCCCGTACGGCCTTAATGAGTATCGAGGAGGAGACCCGGCCGGTGGTGAACACCACCGCGGTATCGAGCAGTACACCGTCGAGAAGGCAGCGGCCTATCACCCTATCCATAGCATTGTGACGTCCGATGTCCTCGCTGAAGAGAAAGACGCCCTTCATGTCCGAGAGGGCGCACGCATGCGTGCCGCCGGTTAGTCTGAATATCTCGCATCTCTTTTCGGTCCGGGCGATCATTTCCGTAAGTCGATGAAAAGGTACGTGAAGATCCGAACGAACTTTCCGTAAATTGATACCGCCGGCGTGTATTCCAGTGTGATGAATGCCGTCTTGTGGCATGGCGGTCTCTATTGCCGTATCACTATACCGCTTTAGTTGTATGGAAACAGTCGAATCATCGACATGCACCTCGATTTTACCGATCTTGTGGGCGCCCGATATGAATCCCTGCGCGAAGAGGTGGCCGACGGCGAGCGCGGGGAGGTCTTTCTGCGTGCAGACGAGGGTAATGAGTTTTTCTCTGTTCAGGAGTATGGAGAGAGAATACTCCCGGACGACGAGGTCTTTCTTCTTTTTCCTTTCGCGCTCGGAGATCATCGTGACGTCAATTTCTTCAACCATGTTTTCCTGCGGATTCAATGATCCCTCCTCCCAGAACGGTCTTTCCGTCCTCCGCGCTGTAGAAGACGGCGGATTGTCCAGGCGTGATCGCCCACTGCGGCTCTTCGAACAAAAGCCGTATGCCCCCTGATCCGTACGGCAGAAGCAGGGCCCGGGCCCCGGGATGGAGCGACCTGACCTTTGCGTGCACGGATGCCGGCATCGGCGGGGGAGATGCGATCCAGTTTACTTTTTCGCATACCAGCTCGTCATGGTACGCGTCCTTTTGTTCCCCGACCACTATCGTGTTCGTTTCGGGGATTATCCTGACGACGTACAGAGGCCTGCCGGCCGGTATCCCGAGCCCCCTCCGCTGGCCGAGCGTATAGTCGGCTATTCCCGTATGCGTGCCCAGGTTGTTGCCGTTGCAGTCGACGATCGGACCGGGTTTCGACTCGCCTTTCAGCAGCGGGCGGTAATTCTTTCCCTCTATGAAGCAGATCTCCTGCGACTCGTCCTTCACCGACACGGGAAGGCCGTGTGTCTTTGCTATCTTTCGTACCTCCTTTTTAGTGAGATCGCCGAGCGGAAAGAGGGTGCGTTTTAAGATGCCCTGTGTGAGCATGTAGAGAAAATATGACTGGTCTTTCTTTTGGTCTTTCCCCTTTTGCAGAAGCATGCGATCAGATGCGTGTTCTTGTACCACGCGGGCGTAGTGACCAGTCGAGATACGGCCCGCCCCCGTTTCCTTCATCTTTTCCAGAAGAAGGTCGAACTTCATGAGCCTGTTGCACAGGACGCACGGGTTCGGCGTCCTCCCGTGCAGGTACTCCGTGCGGAAGTTTTCGATCACCTTCTCTTCGAACTCGGCGGTTACGTTCACCGCCGCGTGGGGGATTCCGAGAAGCCGGGATACGGTTGCGGCATCGTCGTAGTGCGAACCGCCCTTTCCGTCGGGAAGATACTTCATCGTCATCCCGAGTACCGAAAAGCCGTTTTCTTGTAAAAGCAGCGCGGCGACCGCGGAATCCACCCCGCCGCTCATTCCGAGCAGTACTGTGCGGTCCGGATCTTTCTGAATACATTTCATGTGACTCTTCCACAGGAGGGAGATGTAAAAGCACCGCCTACCGGACCGGGTGATTCTTGCCTGTCAGTGTATGTCAGGCATACTGATTTCAGGCCGAATGATGAAGTAACCGTATATAACGCCGGTAGATGATCGACTATCTTAAAAGTTATAAAAGAATATCTCATACGGTCGTTCTTAGGGCGGACGCCGGGGATGCCTTTTTGAGAAGCGGTCCGCGCCCGGTACCGATACTTCATACCCAACGACCTGTCATTGTCATATCGATGATTATTCCACATGGTGAATGGATCCAAATGAAACGTGTGCCGGTAAATGGCTGAAACTTGGTTCGGCCCTTTTTTGAGAGAGCCCCGGCATCCCTATTCGACTATGTGTCGTCAGGCCGTCTTCACTCATCGAACAGCCAGGTGCTTACGTAGCGCTCACCAGTATCCGGCAGGATGGCGACAACGAGCTTACCGTCGCTTTCCTTCCTATTTGCGATCTCGCAAGCCGCATGCAGGCTCGCGCCGGACGATATGCCGCAGAGTATGCCCTCCTGCCGTGCGAGACGCCGGCTCGCAGAAGCCGCGTTTTGTGCCGTTACCCTCACTATTTCGTCGATGAGATCGAGATCGAGCACTTCGGGAAAGAACCCCGCACCGATTCCCTGGATCTTGTGCGGACCCGGCGTGCCTCCCGACAGAACCGGGGAACAGAAAGGCTCGACACCGACCGTAATAACCGAGGGTTTTCGGCCCTTTAGAAAGCGTGAAACCCCGGTCATGGTGCCGCCGGTTCCTATGCCGCCGACCACGATATCGACCTCTCCGTCCGTGTCTTCCCATATCTCCGGCCCGGTGGTCTCGAAGTGGACCCTGGGATTGGCCTCGTTTTTGAACTGATGCGGCATGAAGGCCTTTTCGGTTTTTGACGCGATCTCTTCCGCCTTTCTCACGGCGCCGGACATCCCGTCCTCTCCCGGGGTGAGCACCGTTTCGGCACCGAAAAAGAGAAGCAGTTTCTTCCGTTCGATGCTCATCGTATCGGGCATGCAGAGCACGAGCCTATAGTCTTTTTGCGCGCATACCCACGCAAGCCCGATGCCGGTGTTTCCGCTGGTAGGCTCGACTATGGTCGTGCCTACCGATATAAGACCGCAGGCTTCGGCATCCTCGATCATCGACAGGGCCGTCCTGTCCTTGATGCTCCCGCATGGATTGAAGGATTCGAGCTTGACGGCCACGGTTGCGCCGGTACGAAGCTCGATCTTGGAAAGCGCGACGAGCGGCGTTTTTCCGACCAGGTTCGCAATGCTGGTGTATATCTTTTTCATCAGTTTCGGTCTCCGGTGTATTTCAGATCTCATAGTGGAGGGTGTTCTTTTCTCTCATGGTCCTGTGTTCCACCATGCTTTTCAGAGTAATTTCATCGAGGGATCTCAAGAATTTCTCATACAGATTTTTCCAGACGTCCCGCGTGGTACAGTACGGGGATCGCTCGCATATGTCCGGGTTTGTGACGCACTCGGCAAGGGCGATACTCCCCTCGAGACTTGCGAGTATGTCTCTGAGGGTTATCTCCTCCGGTTTTTTCGCAAGCGTGTATCCGCCGTGACTGACGCGGTGGGAAAAAACCAGGCCGCTCCCTTTCAGAGTATCCACGATATGCTGCAGGTACCCCTCGGAGATCCCCTCACTGCTCGCGATTTCCCTGAGATGAACCGGCCCCTGCGAGAAGTTCATCGCCAGTTCCAGCATGAACCGGGTGCCGTAGCGACCCTTGGTCGATATCCTGACCATTGCCGCACCTTTCAACGAGTTTATACGGATGACGAACGCCTTGCCTTTTGCGAGACACAGGCCGCCCTTCAGCCGTCATAGCATTGTAGTAAAAAAATCTTACTAAAAATATACGATAGATATAATAACGCCGGTATGCACCGCTGTCAATATTCCTTACAAAGAGGGAGGCTTTGGGAGGGTCAGCACAAAGTTTGCAGCAGAAGGTACGCGCGCGCGGTGAGATACGCGTCGGTTATCGATCTGTGTCTCTTGCCGCGGTCGTATCGTATTCCGAGCCGGGCAAGAAGGGCATCCAAACTGTGGCGGGCATCCGGTCCCCAAACCATTCTGGAGAGTTCGAGGGTATCTATCACTTCGTTTCGGATGGGAGCCATATCGAGCGTACCGAGGGAGTGGTCGAGAAAGCCGATATCGAAGGGAGCATTGTGCGCCACGAGCGGGCAGTCTTCTATGAAGGAGAGAAAGCGCACAAGGGCATCTATCAACGGCGGCGCCCCGATAACCATATCGTCCGTGATACCGGTGATTCGTGTTATGTGCAAAGGGATCGGGACCAGGGGATCGACGAAGGTTTCGAAGCGTTCCTCCATGAGGACTCTGCCGTTTTGTACCGGGACGGCCCCGATTTCGATTATCCTGTCGCCCTTTTCCGGATACAGGCCGGTAGTTTCCAGATCGATCGCAAATAATCTCGGCGTATTCATATCCCTGCCGTATTTGATTTGTACGATGGGGGAGGAAGATATGCCTGTATGCCGTACTGATAAAACGGTGCGGGTACGTCGAAGTGTCGTACCCGCACCGGGAATATTTTCCTTTTTACCGTTATTTGATCTCGGCGCCCACCACCACGGCGGAGAGCACGTCGATCGGAAGCAGAACGATGTCGACCCTCCTATTGTTGCCGCGTCCATCCTCGGTGAGGTTGGAATCGATCGGCTGGTGCTCACCGAGACCCAGCACGACCATTCTCCTCGGGCTGACTGAGGAGTTTCCCAGAAGGTATCGGACGATAACCGCGCTGCGGTGCGCGGAGAGCTCCCAGTTCGTCGGGAACCGCTTCTTGAGCGACGGCGTGATTATGGGCTTGCTGTCCGCGTTGCCGATGATGCCGACGAGGTAGCCGTCGAGCTCGTCGAGCAGGCCGGCTATCTTGCGAAGGATCACCTTGCCGCCTGGATTGATCTCAACCTTTCCCATATCGAACATGTACTCGCTTGTGACGTCGAGCACGATGCCCATCGTTCCCTTGAATACGCGTACCTTGCCGGTTTCGATCTCTTCGCGCAGCACCTGGTTTATCCGCTTCAGTGCAAGCTCCATCAGGTCCTGCGATTTTCTCTGTATCCGCTCGTACTCCGCGAGGGCCGACCCCATTTCTTCGTTTTCTTTCTCGAGATCCTCGTTTTTGGCCTCGAGACGGGTTATTTGGATGTTTATCTGACGAACATCGGACTCGAGTTTGAACTTCTCTTCCTCGAGCGATTCTTTCTCCATCCTGAGCCTCGTAATCTCGGCCTCTTTTTCCTCTTTGTCCATCCTGAGCTCGGCGATTTCGGCTTCCTGTTCCTGAATTCTTTCCTCTACGGTTTTCGAGACGATCATCATATCTCTCGCCTCTTCCTCGATGGCACCGACCTCCTCCTCCCTCTTGGCGATCTGACGTTCGAGCGAGGCGATCTTTTCTTGGAGCTTCTTCTTGTCCGCCTCGAGAGCGCTCACCTTCTTGGTCAGGGACTCTTTGTCCGCTTTCAGACCGGCGTTCGCCTTCTGCAGATCACTTCTCTCGACCTTACAGGTATCCAGCTCATCGAGGATCGCTTTCGGGGTTCCCGCGTATACGGCAATCGCCGGTACGACCAGAAGAGAAAAGACTAATAATGCATACACTAATTTCTTCCTCATTTTTCAATACCTCCATATGATATCTTTTTTGTGCTATCGGTTTCAGATCATGCCCATGAAAACGAAAAACCATCGCCGTGTTACGACAACCGCCTGTTACTTGCCATCCTTCTGCTGCGTCTGTAAAAAAGATCCGGCAGTATCTTCTATTATTATATACTTCTAAGGCCGGATGTCAATAGCGCTGATGCAACATTGACGCATTCTTACAGAAGAGGAGATTGTTCTTGCAACGCGCACCCTTATACCATACAATATTACCATAGTATTTCAAGTTATATTTTCGGAAAATACGGTGATACGAAAACAGTGCGCAGCGTACTGTTTTCTCCTATTTTCACTGTATATTGCCCCGCTTTTCGCCGATAGGAGCGGCAGCTACCTGCTCTTGAGGACGTATTATCCAACAGACGAGACTTTACGCTACGAGAGTATCTATCTCTACTACCGGCTCCACTACGTACCTGCTGAGGATGTGGTACTGAACGTCGCGGCAGTCAAAGGGTGCAGGGAACCGGGGTATTATCCCGGCGGGTATATACAGGACGTCGGATGGGGCCTCTACGAGAAGGGGAGCTATTATCTTTACTTAAAGGACAGATATCATTTTAATAAGATCATCGTGGGCAACTATGTGCCGCTTTTCGGGCAGGGGATCCTCTTCGGCGGTACGTTTCCCATGATACTGAGCAATCCGTACTACGACCTCGCGCGATACAGAAACACTCTCAGCCCAACGAGTACAGTGTCGAAGACAATCCTCCTCGAAGGGGTCGCCCTGGAATATCTGCAGGGCGACCTCATGTTCAGGCCTTTTATTTCCTGGAACGCCTACGATTGTACCGCGGGAGAGTCGAGCTACTATATGTATGACGACAACGATGACGACGGAATTTTTCTTAATTGATCAAATAAAAGGAATTAGAAGAAAGGCCTCTCTCAAATTCGCAACTTTTTTCGCAACATTGTCGACTTATTATCGAATATCCGGATATCCTTCGAGACCCTCACCAGGTGCTGGTCGGAAATGCTGTCGTAGATCCGCAGCGTGATCTTCGGATCCGAATGGCCGAGGATCGCCATGACCTCCCGAAGCGGAATCCCGTTGTCCAGGAGCAGCTTGGTGCAGAGCTTCCGGAGCGAGTGGAAGTTGACGTCCGGTAGCTTCAGCTCCTTCAGGAGCGGTTTGAAATTGTACTGCGACCAGGAGGAGGTGAACAGAGGCTTCTCTCCGGTGTGGCCCGGGAACAGCCACTTCTTGGGCTTCGGACACTGGAGCTTCCACTCCTGCAGGATCTGGAGGAGGTCCTCGATGATGGGGATCGTCCGTACGCTCGAGGGCGTCTTCACTTCCCGGTAGGTCCCCTGGTAGCACTGGTACTCGATCCGGATGGTTCTCTTCTTCAGGTCGACGTATTTCCACTGCAGGCCCAGGACCTCGGAGAGCCTGAGGCCGGCGAAGGCGGCAAGCCCGATCGCGGCCCTGTTCCTGATGGGAGCGTTCTGCAGCAGAACGAAGAGCTGCTCCTCTGTTAGGATATTCGGTTTCGCAGGAATTATTTTCGGAATCTCGAGATCGGCCGCGGGATTCTCCGCCAAGTACTTCCACGTTACCGCCCGGCCGAGGGCCCGTTTCGTCTCGATCACTAAATTTTTTACGTGGTAATTCGAGTACTTCATCGAGATCTCGTTCTTGAAGTCCTGCATGATCTTCGGGGTGAGCTCATTTAGCCGGTACTGGCCGAGCGCGGGAACGAGGCTGTTCCGGAAGGCGCTCTCGATATGGTTGAAGCTGGTCTCCTTGATCTTATTGTCACGTACCCGGGTGAGGAGGTAGTCCCTGAGGTAGATCTTGATGTACTCCTCCAGGGAGATCCTGGAGTCGACAATATTGACTCCCTTTCGGAGCTCCTTCTTCTTCTGTTCCTTCCACTGGAAAGCTTCGGCCTTAGTCTCGAAGCTGCTGCCGGCAGTGTAGGTCTTCTGATTGTAGTTGAAGCGGACGAAGTAGCGGTTACCCTTTTTGTAGATGCCGGTGTATTTTTGCATTATACGATACCTAATGCAAGTTGAGACTCAGAAGGGGAGACATATTTATTATTTGGAGTCTCATTCCATTCTCTACCTTCCAATAACCTACCATTCTTCTTTTTATTAAATCCTCCCCATTGTTTGAAGAAGAAGGGTGTTTTCTTTGACAGACATTGATTTTTTAAATTAATTACCCACTCTTGATCCATTGGTCTAGCCCCAGGCCCGGATTCACCGCCTACAATAACCCAATCAATTTCATTTAGATCCAGTTCGGGCATTGAACTCAATAATGGTTCGAAGGAAATGAATTTTGTTTTCGCGTCGGCTTTCTTTAATAAATCCATTCTATGTAAATAGTTCTCGTGCTCTATTGTTACTCCCATCCATATATTGGTTGTCCAGGATAATAGCGGACTTAGCTCCTCTAATCTTTTCGCCCTCTTGGTGAGCACCTGAAAAATGTGATTTTGGCATTCGTTCATTGTTTGAAAAATATTTTGTATGAAATCAATAGGGACCTTCTCATGGAAAAGGTCACTCATTGAATTAACAAATATCACCCGTGGTTTTTTCCATCTTTTTGGTAGGTCGATAATATGTTGATGTAAAGTGACCTCAAACCCATTAATATAATTGGGCGATCCTTTTGCTTGCAACCTTAAGGCCATACGCCCAGCATAACAATTTTCGCATCCCATACTTATTTTTGTACAGCCTGTTACGGGATTCCAAGTCGCTTCTGTCCATTCAATTTTTGAATTTTCACTCATGAATATAATCCTTACTAAAACGAATTAATGCACCGTCTGTCACTGTATTTGCCCTTTGTCCCTTTTTTCTTCGAATTTCAATAATCCCTTTCTCCTCTAGTATTTTTAAAGAATCCTTTATCGTTTTTGCAACTCCATTTGTATTCACATATGCCCAATCTTCAATATGGGTATATTCTAATGGTTTTGGGAAGGCTGATCTGCAATATTCTTTTAATTTTTCTTCTATGCTAATTTTTTCTGGGTCATTAAATAGTGACATTTGTAATGTGTTAATTCCAATTGCTTCAAAAGAATAATCTGCTTGGCTTATTTTCGACATGCTGTTTTTCATTACTTTTAAAGCCTTAATATTTTTTGAAACATGAATTAAATAATAACGTGGTCGTTGACCCTGATCAGGTGTATTTACTCTGAATGGCATTACATATTCTGCGTTAGCATATTTTCTTAAGTTTTGACAGTATAAATTTTTGAGATACAGTTGTTTGGTTTCTGGATTAGAAGTTGTATCTATTTTTTTATATTCTTCATCTCCAAATTGTTTAGTTAATAATGATTCGAATTGTTTGGTTTCACAAAACCGTACGATATCGTAAATCATAAAATTTATAAAGAGTTCTGTTCTAGGATTACTTAAGAGATCCTTCAGTATCCCGATTTGATAGCCAGAATAACCTATCGGATCAATGAAGATAAACATTGGAGCGCCAACGAGTTTTTTACCTTCGATATCGGATATTATTTCAAAGATTTTTCGTTCAAAATCGGCTTCATATACTTCCCATTTTTGATCGTATTGGTTGGACTTTTTTAATCTCTCTTTCAAGATATCAGTACATTTTTTCTCTATATCAATACAGTACATTAATATCTTGCGAGATTTATCTTGCTCAATATATGTATTAGCTATTTCTGCTACAATTAAGGGAGAACCATTGCATAGACTGTCTCTTTTTTCGTCTGTATAGTAGATTCCGGGTCCAGAGAATCCATCTATGTATATTAATACTTGTGGATATCTAAATTTTTTTTGTGTGCGAAAAAGTATATTCATCCAAGGGGAAATGTATTGTTTTAGAAGCTCATGTTTTACTTTTGTATGCTCTTGGATTACCCATGGTACTTCTATGTCCTTCATGCTCTATTCTAGTTTCCTTTTAGAATTTATACACCCTCGTTTATTTACTCTCGGCTCTCTGAAGCTAATAAAGCGATCTTACAGCATACGAGAAATTGTATATAGAATTAAACCCATAATAAGAAAAACGATATGCAGAGTGACTAGTCTATTGAACCTCTTTGGATTTGAATATGGTCTTGTTTTATTGAGTTTCTTTATATAATCTCTAACAACCTCATCTTCTTTTTCTTGAGTTATTTTTTCAGGTTCAATAAATTTTATCTTCTTTAAAACACTAAGAGAATAATCAGCTTTAGCAAGTTCCCATTCATTTCCCCAGGCTTTTAATACTTTGCTCACGGTAAAAATTGCGATAACGAGTGATACTACAAAGAATATTAAACTTGAAATATATAATGTTTTTATATTTCCAGAATGTTTTACAATGCTGGTACTAATCCAGAGTATTGAACCTATTACAACTGTGCTAGTCCATTTGACAAAATCAATTACTGCCTTTAAATAGGATTTTGACAGTTCTTCATTCTTAAATCTTGCCTCCTCAGTATCTTTATCGGTGATGTCTTTGATTTTCATTTTTTAACTTGGTGTTCCATACTCTTAATACGATGTATAGTTACTCTCGATTGATCCTTTTACACGATTGGGTGCTATTTCTTCCATGAACCAGGCTTTGTTATATTTTTCCATATTCGATTTTAAATTACTATATATGTTCTATTTCTTTTCATATCTTTTTAACCCAAGAACATCTATTAATCCAAGATGTACTTGGAATAAATTTGAAGTTTCATCGAATTCTTGAGTTGGATCTTTATATTTATAAATATATTCTGACCCACCAAATCCTTTACCACCACGTGTGTAAAATCCGATTATTGAAAACTCATAAAGATCCTTTAAAATTCTTATTGGATTAAGTCCCTTTATACTGCCTTTACGTAATTCACATTCTTTCAAGAACTCATCTTTATTAAACCTATATACATTTAAACTTTTTAAAACATCAAGATGCTTTTTGTATTTTGGAATCACTGCTGTCCGGTTAATTGATTTTAATAATCGTATAACTACTTTAATATCAATATATTAGAGCGAAAAATGACTGTTACCGAT
>JAFGTF010000072.1 GCA_016934265.1 Spirochaetota bacterium | reverse complement strand
TTTACGCCACTGATATATTTTTATTGGCATAATTTACAAATTTCTTATTATTTGGACAAATGAAACCTTTTTAGAGTGAACTCAATATTTAAAAAAATAATTTTTTTAGCCTGAAATATTTTCGGCCGACGCCGCATGGTGGGTACCGTTCGCCCATGTGTGATTCATGCTCACGGTGACGGCGCAATTCGGACGGTGGATGACTAAGAACGCGCCGGACCGATACCGATATTTCGGCATTCACCATTCCTCGCTCCTTCTAACTCCTTTACATTACTTAAAATAGACTTCAACGATTCTGTGCCGGCGAATGAACGGATACATCCGCCTTTTCATACGATATCTGCGCCTGATGTGGCACGGGACTTGCTCTCTTGTGTATACGAAGGCTACCGACACAAGGGCGGGTACGAAGCATGAATGTAAAACAGCTCGCAGTGCATATAGGCGCAAGGATCTATTCAGGCCCGGGCAAGAGCCGGGACATAAAGAGTGTCTATGCGGGTGACAGGATCTCGGAGCTTCTGAGCGCAGCATCCGATGACACGCTTCTCGTCACGAACCTCATACACCCGCAGCTGTTCAGGATCGCTCAGCTGATGGAGGTGCCCGGGATATGTTTGCTGAACGGCGTAAGCGTTGAAAAACAGATGGTGGATCTTGCGGTCCAAAACGGCACGTGTGTCCTGGTTTCATACGAAGGCATGTACGAGACCTGCGGAAGGATCTGGGGGTGTCTTCTGAAAGAGGAATCTTCATGATACAGGAGTCGTACGCAATAACGGGCGGGAACTATAAAAACGCCGGGTTTGCCTCGAACCTGCTGAAGACGCGCCTGAAGCGGGTAGGCATAGAGCCCGAAGTCTTGCGAAAGATCATGATTGCGGCCTATGAAGCGGAAATGAACGTGGTGATACACGCGGACAGGGGAACGATGCGGGTCGCGCTCGACGACGGCTACCTCGACATGGAGGTCAAGGACGAGGGGCCGGGTATTCCCGATATCGGCCTGGCGATGAAGGAGGGCTATTCAACGGCGCCGGAGACCGCGCGCGATATGGGATTCGGAGCAGGAATGGGACTCCCGAACATCAAGAGAAACAGCGACTTTTTCAGGATCGAGTCCGCGGTAGGAAAAGGGACCTGTATCAGGGCGACCATCCAGCTCAGGCCGCACGGCAGGCAGGCCCCGCATAAAAATTCAATTTCCGTTCGGGAGGACCTCTGTTCCGGCTGTCTGTCCTGCGTCCGCGCCTGCCCGACGGGTGCGGTCAGGGTGCACTCGAAACGGCCCGAAATTCTCGCTCACCGATGTATCGACTGTACCGCATGCATCGAAACCTGTACGAGCGGGGCCATACAGGCGGGCTCCCGGCGTTTTTTTCCGTCCAGGGCGGAACGCGGGACCGTCGTCGTTCCTCTGTCGGTGCTTGCGCAGTTCGGTGAGTCGATGTCACCCAGGCTCCTCATACGGTATTTGAAGGAAGAGGGTTTTTCGCGCGTTCTCACGGAAACCGGTTATAAAGACGCGCTCAAAAAGGAGATACTGAGCACCGTCCGCCGGAAGAAAGATACTATGCCCGTGATATCGCCGGTCTGCCCTGCGGTAGTAAACCTCGTCGAGACCCGGTTTCCCTCGCTCATACCGGACCTTGCTCCCTATATGTCGCCGATCGATGCGCTCGTTTTCAGTACGCCGCAGCGTCCCCTTCTCTGTATTGTCCCGTGCCCCGCCCAGCTGACGCTTTTACGCTCACGATACGACGAATCGGAGGTTATCGTCGTTGCCGTCGACGTACTTTACGATACGGTCGGGAAAGGCCAGCCGTCTTTCGGCCAAAAGGGGCATGCAGGCCGAAAACGGCCGGATGAAGAAAACGGAAAAAAAAACGGCCCGTCCCGCCAGGCTGAAAAGGAGCCGATGCATGACCCGAACGGTATCCTCGTGGTGAGCGGTATGAAGGATGTCGTCGACATACTAGAGCGGATGGAAAACGGGTGCCTGCGGGACGTTCCGGCGGTCGAGCCGTATGCCTGCAGATACGGATGCTTCGGCTCCCCGCTTTTGAGGGAGAACCCGGCATTCGCAATATACCGCGCGGGAAGCCTCGAGTATGACTCGGCGGCGAATGCCGCCGCCATCCGTAAGACGGCTCCCTATACGGCGCGCCAGGGCATACGACTTCACCCGAACCTGTCGGAGGCGGTGCTCCTGCTCGGGAAGATTGACGATGTGCTGCGAACCCTTCCCGGAAAGGACTGCGGGCTGTGCGGAGCGCCGGGCTGCGACGCGCTCGCGGAGGACATCGTGCTGGGGAGGGCGCAAGTTACAGATTGCGTCCATTTCGGCGGCAATCAGGAGAAAAACCCATGAAGACAGGCGATATTGCGGCACGGTTGGGGCTGCGCACGCTTTCAGGGAAGGTGGGAAACGATGACGGTCCAGATGTACGATTCGGGCACTCGTCCGACCTCTTGAGCGACGTACTCGCGCACGCGCCGGCCGGTTGTGTGCTCGTAACGATCCAGGTGCATATGAACGTCGTGGCGGTGGCAGCGCACGCAGGAGTCTCGGCCGTCATATTTTCTTCCGGGATGACTCCGGCTCCCGAGGTGGTACGAAAGGCAAAAGAGGAGGGGATAGTACTCCTAAGGTCTTCCGAGGCGACCTTCAGTGTCGTCGGAAAGTTGTATGCGCTCGGTATCAGGGGGAAGGAGGAGTGAAGTTGTACAGGGCGGATCTTCATATTCATACCTCGCTTTCCCCCTGCGCGTCTTTTGAGATGACGCCGCGGGCGATAGTACGTGCAGCACTCGAGAGGGGGCTCGGGATCATCGCGATCTGTGACCACAACACGGCGGATGCGGCCGGACTGGTAGAAAAAACGGCGGCGGGCAGGCTGTATGTGATGCCGGGTATGGAGATTACGACTGCGGAAGAGGTGCACGTCACGGCGCTCTTTCCGGACCGAAACAGCGCGTTGACGGCGGGCTCAAAGGTGAAAAATTCGCTTTGCGTACGGAAAAAGACGGGCGTGTTGAACGACGTATACGCATCTTCCGCAACGACGATGTCCCTTGCCGAATGTGTGAAGACGATAAAGGCGCATGGCGGTATTGCGGTCGCAGCGCATGCGGACCGTCCCTCCTTCAGTGTGTTCAGCCAGCTCGGTTTCATTCCGGAAGACGCCGGGTTCGACGCGATCGAGATCACGGCCGCTTCTTCGGGCCCGAGAGGTCTTTTTGTTACCGGCCTCCCGATTGTAGCCTCTTCGGACAGCCACTGTCTGTGGGATGTGGGTACGATCTTTACGGTATTCGAGCTGAAAAAACCCGTATGGGAGGAAGTTTTCCTCGCGCTTAAAAGCGGTGGGAAAAGGAGATTTTGGGTTGCGTGAGCTTTCACTACACATACTCGATCTCGTGGAAAACGCCGTAAAGGCGGGAGCGAGCGTGGTCACGGTATCCGTTTTTCAGATTCGCGGCCTCGGTCTTTTGGAGGTCGCGGTGGAGGACAACGGCAAGGGGCTCGAAGTGCCTCAAGACGTGGCGACGGACCCTTTCTATACCACTAGCACGCTGAAAAAAACCGGATTGGGGTTGAGCCTCTTCAAGGGAGGGGTCGAGCGTTCGGGCGGAAGCATGGTTCTTTCGACCTCGCCTTTGGGCGGGCTCAGCGTTCGGGCGACCATGCCGATGACGCATGTCGATAGAAGCCCCCTCGGAGATCTTGCCGGAACACTATTCTCCGTCGTCTGCGCGAACCCGGAACTCGAGCTCGTATGCAGGCTTCGGGTGGACGGCCGCGAGATCGAGGTGACCCGCTCGGCTGTGGGTAAGAAGCGGGATATGAAAACCGAGAACGGCATCGCGGTAGCGAAGGCATATTATGAAAAGATACGAGAGGGAATGAATACGCTGGATATCACCCAGTAATCCATAGACAAAGGAGCGATATATGAGCGGTGCAATCAAAACGGACGCAGCGGATGAAACCCGGGAAAAGACGCTGGATCCCGAGACTCTTTCGAGACTCGACGAGGTGCTCGGAGAGTACCGGTCGAAACCCGGCGCACTCATACCCGTGCTCCAGATAGCGCAGGGGATGATAGGATATCTGCCCGAGGTTGTACTGAAGAGAATCAGCGTCGGCCTCGGAAAGCCGTACAGCGAAGTCGCGGGGGTGGTGGGATTTTACTCGTTCTTCACCACCATGCCGCGCGGCACACACCTCGTGCGTGTATGCCTCGGCACGGCGTGTTACGTGAGGGGAGGAAAGCAGGTGCTGGACGCGTTGAAAGACGAGCTCGGAATAGACGTGGGGGAGACTACCCCGGATGGGGAGTTTTCGCTCGAGGTCGGGCGGTGCTTCGGCGCCTGCGGGCTCGCACCCACGATCATGATCGACGACGATGTGCTCCAGCGGGTGAAGCCCTCGAGGATACGCGGCATCCTCGACGTATACAGAGAAAACGACAAAGGAGAGTAGGATGAAACTGAAGAGCGCGAAAGACCTGGATGCTTTGAGAAAGGAAGCGAGCGGTCGGATGAGCATCAGGGGCGACAAGAAGAGGATGCAGATCGTCGTTCACATGGGTACCTGCGGCATCGCATCTGGTGCACGGGAAATACTCAATACGTTCGCTCGAGAGATCGATACGAACGGGATCGACACGGTCACGCTCCGTCAGTCGGGCTGTATCGGCCTCTGCGATCAGGAACCGGTCTGTACCTTGCAGGATGGGGCCGGAAAAGAGTTCAGATACGGACGACTCACCGCCCAAAAGGTGGGAAAGATCGTCCGGGAGCACGTTTTGAAGGGCGATCCTGTGATCGATTATATCATAACGCAATAGCACGGAAGGGAGACGAATATACCATGAACCTTGTTAAGAATCACATACTCGTATGTACGGGAGGGGGATGCGTTGCATCGGGCGCCCTGGAGGTATCTGCGGCACTGAAAAAATCGGTGGAACGGTTCGGGCTTTCGGAGGACGTGAGCGTCGTCGAAACGGGATGCCTGGGACCGTGCGCGGTCGGACCGGTGGCGCTCGTGTATCCGGACGCCGTGCTCTACGAGAGTTTGAAGCCGGAGCATGCGGCCGAGATAGTCGAAGAACACCTGCTGAAAGGGAGGGTGGTGGAGAGGATGGTCCACCGTTCGAAACCCGGTCAAAAAGGGGCGGCAGAGATACGGGAGTCCGATTTCTTCAAGAAACAGGTCAAGATCGTGCTCAAGAACTGCGGTGTGATTGACCCGGTCCGCATCGAGGAGTATATCGCACGGGACGGATACCAGGCCCTCGCAAAGGTCCTTTCCGGGATGACGCCCGAAGAGGTGATAGCGGTCGTAAAGAGGTCCGGTCTCAGAGGGAGGGGCGGCGCCGGTTTTCCCACCGGAATGAAGTGGGAGTTCTGCCGGAAGGCGAAAGGCGATCCGAAGTACGTGCTGTGCAACGCGGACGAGGGAGACCCCGGCGCATTCATGGACCGGAGCATACTCGAGGGAGACCCGCACAGCCTCATAGAGGCGATGGCGATCGCGGCCTACGCAATCGGGGCGAAGGAAGGTTTCGTCTACGTGCGTGCGGAGTACCCGCTTGCGGTAAAAAGGCTTACGTCCGCCATCGAACAGGCGAGAGAGTACGGCCTCCTCGGCGAGGATATCTTCGGCACGGGGTTTGGTTTCGACCTCGAGATACGAATGGGATCGGGCGCGTTCGTCTGCGGCGAGGAGACGGCCCTCATGACCTCGATCGAAGGCAACAGGGGAGAGCCGAGGCCCCGGCCTCCGTTCCCGGCGAATAAGGGGCTGTGGGGAAAACCGAGCCTCCTCAACAATGTCGAGACTTACGCGAACATCCCCGTCATCATGCTGAAGGGCGACGAGTGGTACAGTTCATTCGGTACAAAGAAGAGCAAGGGCACGAAGGTGTTCGCGCTCGCGGGATCCGTGGTGAACACCGGCCTCGTGGAGGTCCCCATCGGTATGCCGCTCGGAGAGATCGTGTATGATATCGGGGGGGGCCTTAAGGACGGCAAGCCGTTCAAGGCGGCGCAGATCGGCGGACCCTCAGGAGGCTGTATCCCCAAGCAGTATCTGAACGTTCCCGTTGACTACGAATCCCTCTCGGAGCTCGGTGCGATAATGGGATCCGGCGGAATGATCATCATGGACGAGGATACCTGCATGGTGGACATGTCCCGCTTCTTTCTCGAGTTCGTACAGGAGGAGTCGTGCGGGAAGTGCTCGCCGTGCAGGGTCGGGACGAGAAGGATGCTGGAAATACTGAACAGAATTTGCGAAGGAAAAGGAAAAGAGGGTGATATCGATACGCTCATCGAGCTGGGAAACACGATCAAAGACACCGCCCTCTGCGGGCTCGGACAGACCGCGCCGAATCCGGTGCTCTCCGCGATACAGCATTTCAGAGACGAGTTCATCGCGCACATCCGGGACAAACGGTGTCCGGCGGGCGTCTGTCCCGAGCTGGTGAGGGCGCCCTGCCAGAACAACTGTCCGGCGGGGGTCGACGTTCCCGGATACGTGTCGCTTATCGGCGAGAAACGCTACGAAGAGGCGCTCAGGCTGCACAGGGAGAGAAACCCTTTCGCGGCGGTCTGCTCGCGAGTATGCTTTCACCGCTGCGAGGAGAAATGCAG
Organism: Spirochaetota bacterium; assembly: GCA_016934265.1. Classification (GTDB taxonomy): domain Bacteria; phylum Spirochaetota; class B62-G9; order B62-G9; family DRHN01; genus JAFGTF01. Next base: position 5,733 of record JAFGTF010000072.1, on the reverse strand, counting down.
GAGACAGACGATCGACGAGGCGGTCTCGATACGAATGCTGAAGCGTTTCATGGCCGACCGTGAAAAACGGATAATTCTGCCGGAAGTAAGAGGGTGCGAGGAAAACAAAAACCGTAAGGTGGCGATCGTGGGGGCCGGTCCAGCCGGACTTTCATGCGGCTACTTTCTCGCGCGGCTGGGCTACCGGCCGAAGATATTCGAGGCGGCACCGCGGGCCGGCGGTATGCTTGCACAGGCGATACCTGCGTATCGCCTGCCGCGGGAGATCCTGGACAAAGAGATAGAAATGATCTGCTCTTTGGGTGTCGAGATAGAGACCGGTACGGCGCTCGGGAAGGATTTCACCCTCGAAAGACTGAAAGCCCAGGGCTTCGAGGCTGTATTTCTCGGGCTGGGGGCGCCCGACGGAATCGGTATGCCATCTTTTAACGTGAAGAACGGCGCCTGCGTGCAGGCGATCCGGTTTCTCTACGATTACAACATCGGCGGCAGCGCAAACGTAGGGAAAAACGTCTGCGTAGTCGGAGGCGGAAATGCGGCGATAGACGCGGCGAGGACGGCCCTGCGGCTCGGCGCCCGGAGCGTGACGGTCCTCTACCGCAGGACAAAAGACGAGATGCCCGCGTACGCCGAGGAGGTGGAGGAGGCCCGAAAGGAGGGCGTGGATTTCGAATTCCTCACAAGCCCCTTCGAGATCATTTCGAGCAACGGTGGTATGTGCGGCGTCAGGTGCCGGCGCATGACACTGGGAGAATTCGACGAAAGTGGGAGAAGACGCCCGTTGCCGAGCGGGGAGGAAGAGACGTTGGAGGCCGACCAGCTCATACTTGCGATAGGGCAGTCGATCGATACGTCCGCTCTTTTCGGCCGTGCTGCGGTACAGACGAACAAAAAAAACTTCATCGTCGCTGATCCGGTGACCGGACAGACATCGGTGGAGTGGATATTCGCAGGAGGCGACGCGGTGCTCGGACCCGCATCGGTGGTCGATGCAGTCGCGGGCGGCGAGATGTGTGCGGTCGGAATCGATCTCTTTCTCACAGGCGGCACCCATGCCTTCTGGCGCGAGGAAAAAGAGTCGAGTACCTTTTTCGATCCGGATGAGGACCCGGTGGAATACGGGCGGGCGAATGCCATGCTCATATCCCCCGCACAGAGGAAAAAGAACTTCAGGGAGGTTGAGCGGCCGCTTATGGAAGCAGTCGCCCTGAGAGAGGCGAAGAGATGTCTTCGATGCGACTATAGAGAGACCTGTTGAACAAGAGAGGAGTCTAAAGCGATGCCGAAAGTAACAATCGATAACAGAACGGTGGATATACCGGAGGGAACGACGATCCTGGAGGCGGCCCGCCTTGCGGGGGTGAGTATCCCGACGTTGTGTTACCTCGAGGGTGTTCAAACGATGGGCGCCTGCCGGGTGTGCCTGGTGGAGATCGAGGGGGCGAAGAACCTCGTTGCATCGTGCGTCACCCCGGTTTCGGACGGAATGAAGGTGAATACGAAGAGCAGGCGGGTCAGGAATGCGCGGCGGACGGTGGTCGAGCTTTTACTCTCGGACCACGAGGGAGACTGCCGCACGTGCGATCGCAGCGGAAGCTGCGAGCTGCAGAGCCTCGCCGAGGATCTCGGGATCCGGGAGATTCACCATCAGGGCGAAAAGCATGCCGCGGTTACGGACTATACGACACCGGCCCTTGTGCGGGACACGGGAAAGTGCATTCTGTGCCGCCGCTGCGTCAGCGTGTGCAACGAGATCCAGGGGGTCGGCGCTCTGTTTCCGCAGGACCGTGGCTTCGATACCGTTGTCGGACCTGCGTTTTCGAAAAGCCTTGACGAGGTGGTATGCGTCCAGTGCGGCCAGTGCTCCGCCGTCTGCCCTGTGGGGGCGATAAGCGAAAAGGACGAGGTACAGGAGGTATGGGGTGTGCTGGACGATCCAGAGAAGTTCGTGGTTGTGCAGACCGCACCCGCAATACGGGCGGCACTGGGCGAATGCTTCGGGTATCCGCCGGGAACGCTGGTGACGGGAAAGATGGTGCGAGCCCTTCGTCTTCTCGGTTTCGACCGGGTGTTCGATACGGAGTTCGCCGCGGACCTCACGATCATGGAGGAGGGGACCGAGCTTCTCGTACGGCTCAAGAAAGCGCTGGTCGAAAAAGAGGAGGTGGCGCTCCCGCAGTTTACGAGCTGTTGTCCCGCATGGATAAAGTATGTCGAGCATTTTCACCCGGAGCTTCTCGCGAACATATCGAGCTGCAAGTCCCCGCAGCAGATGTTCGGTGCGGTGACGAAGACCTATTTCGCGGATCAGATCGGAAAGAGGCCGGAAGATATCACGGTCGTCTCGATTATGCCGTGCACGGCGAAGAAGTATGAAAACAAACGGCCCGAGATGTACGACAGCTCGGTGCAGGATGTCGATATCGTTCTTACGACGAGGGAGCTCGGCCGTCTCATAAAGGAATCGGGTATAGATTTTACCCTGCTCGATGAGGACGTTATGGACGATCCGCTCGGCAGGTGCTCGACCGGGGCGGCCGATGTTTTCGCCAACACGGGCGGGGTAATGGAAGCGGCGCTCAGGACCGCATATGAGATCGTCACGGGCGAGCCGCTCCCTTTCGACGGGTTGCATATAGAGCCGATTGCCGGACTCGACGGGGTAAAGGAAGCCGAAGTCCGGATCACGAAAACCGTTCCCGAGTGGGCGTTTCTAAAAGGCAAGACGTTGAAGGTTGCGGTGGCGCACGGCCTTGCAAACGCGAAACGAGTGATACGAAAAATCCAGTCTGGTGAAAGCCGGTACCACTTCGTCGAGGTCATGGCCTGTCCGGGAGGCTGCATCGGAGGCGGGGGCCAGCCGAGGTTTACGACGAACGAGATACGAAAAAAACGTATCGATGCGATCTACAAAGAGGACGAGAAGAAGACCCTGCGGAAGTCGCACGAGAACCCGGAAGTTATCCGGCTGTACGAGGAGTTCTTGGGCGAACCGCTCGGCGAACGCTCGCACCATCTTCTTCACACGAGCTATGATGCGAGGTCTCGAGTGTGAACGGTGTGGTGAAAAGAGGCACTGCCCTATGGAAGAAAGAAAGATAGTTCTGCTGGTTGATGACGACGCTGATTTCGTCGCCATGAACAAACGGTTGCTCGAACAGCACAGCTATGAAGTGTTTACCGCGTATAACGGAACGGAATGTCTAGATAAGGTCCGGGAGAAGCTCCCGGACCTTATCATCCTGGATATGATGATGGCCACGAGGAACGAGGGGGGCAATATTTCCAGAACGCTGAGAAGCTGGAAACAGACTAAAAAAATCCCCCTTCTGATGATCACGTCGGTCAATACCACCCTCCCAATCAAGCTCGAGCCCGACGACGAGTGGCTTCCCGTTGACCTCCTCATAGAAAAGCCGGTCGAGCCGGAGCTTTTGCTCGAGGTGATAAAGGGCATGCTCAGGCATGTCCCGCAGGAAGAAGCGGAGGGATGAACCATGCAGCGGAAAAGAGAATGTATCGTGCTGATTGATGACGACCGCGATTTCCTTGAAATGAACCGCAGGCTGCTCGAAGAGAAGGGATACAGCGTGAGCTGCTTCGACGATTCCGACGAGGCGATGCGTGCGATGCACTGTATCAAACCGGACCTCGTCGTTACCGATCTCATGATGGCGGGGCTCGATTCCGGATTCAAACTGTCACAGAAGATAAAGCAGGACCCTATGCTCGGTGACGTGCCGGTCATAATCGTCACCGCGGCGTCGAGCCTGCAGGGGTTCAGTTTCAACCCGCACTCGCAGGGGGAGTTCGAATCGTTGAATGCGGATGCGTACTTCGATAAACCCGTTTCGACGCATATATTTCTGAAAAGGGTGCGAGAGCTCATAGACAAAAAGGGGGAGGCTGGACGTGAACGATGACACACAGGTCCTGGTGGTGGATGACGACACGGGAATACGGGAGGGCTGCTGCAGGGTATTACGCAAGGCGGGGTACGAGGTCCACTCGGCCGGGGACGGGAAAAGCGCCGACGACCTGTTCGTGCGGAACAAAAACTTCGCGGCGGCCGTTATCGATCTGCAGCTTCCCGGGATGGACGGTATCGAGCTGACTCGGAGAATGCACGCCGTCGATCCTGACTGCGTCCTTCTCATGATGACGGCGTTCGCGTCGATTGAAACGGCCGTGCAGGCGATCAAGCAGGGCGCGTACGGGTATATATCGAAGCCGTTTACCCCGGACGAGCTTCTACTGCAGCTTACTAACGGTCTGAAAAAGCGGGAGCTCACTTTAGAGTCGAGAAGTCTGAAAAAGGAGCGCGAGAAAAGCCTTCTCGAGATCGCGCAGGAGCGTTCGCGCTGCAGCACGATAATCAAGTGCATGGCGGACGGAGTGATCGTGGCCAATACCGACCGTAAAATCGTGCTGAGAAACGCCGCCGCATCGCGCATATTCGAAATGTACCGGGCCGATCATCCTCAAGAGGCTTCATGCACCGAGCCGGGAAGCGTCCCTCTCCCATGTCCGGTTTCCGCGCTGCCGTGCGCCGAGCTGATCGGGCTGATCGAATCGGTTTTCAAAACCGAGGAGGAACCGGTAATAATATCGAAAGAGGTTGTGGTGGGAGAGGGAACCTATATGGTAAACGTAAGCCCTGTTACCGAGGGAGACGGTACGAAGTGCGGCGTCGTCGCGGTTCTTCGCGATATTACCGCGCGTAAGAAGCTCGAAACGGCGAAATCGATGTTCGTATCGATGGTGTCGCACGAAATACAGAGCCCGCTGGCGGTGGCGGAGGGCTATCTCAACATCATCCTCAACGATACCGTCGCTGCCGATGAAGCGCAGCAAAGGGAGATGATCAACCGCTCGTATCTTCGAGTGAGAGCGCTTCGTGAGATGGTGTCCGAGCTCATGAACCTCAGCGCGATCGATACCGGGAACTTCGTCATCAAGCGCTCCTTCATAAACATCAATGAGGTGGTGCGGTGCGCGGTCGAGTGCATGCATGAGAAGGCGAAAGACGGTAAGATCGATCTTTTTTTTGAGTCCACGAACGGGCGTGGAAGCGAAAACGGCCCCGTCGTACGCGTATTCGCGGATAAAAACGCTATGTTCATCGTTTTAAAGAACATCATAGAGAATGCGGTGAAGTATACGCCGACAGGCGGCAGCGTGCGGATCGCTGTCGAGGAGAACGGGCTCTATGCGAGGATACGGGTGCGGGATTCGGGATACGGGATCAAGCCGGATGAGAAGTGCAAAATCTTCGATGAGTTCTACCGTTCGAAAGGTAAGCTTACCGCCGGCATTCCGGGGACCGGGCTCGGCCTCTGCCTCGTGAAGAAGCTCTTGGAACTCCAGGAGGGCTCCGTATCGGTGGAATCCGTGTACGGAAAAGGAAGCGAGTTTACCGTGTGCGTACCAATTGAAAGGTGACCCAGAAAAAAAGCCTCCACCCGATTCCCGCAGTATCCTGAACACAGTGCGGCGGCTTGGTCCGTTTTATGTTGCTACTTTACGTAACTTCGAATATTATTTGGATAATCAAAAATTAAGGAGTCCGATATGGCAACAGGAGGAAAGGAAAACACCAGCCTGGTTACACTTACGAGGGAGGAGACCGTCCGGCGTGCGCACGATCTCGGGTACGAATATCTCACCGAGTGCGCCATCTGTTCTCAGGCGACGCTCGCGGCGCTGCAGGACGTGTTTCACATAAAGAACGAC
>JAFGTF010000071.1 GCA_016934265.1 Spirochaetota bacterium | reverse complement strand
GGATCGATATGTCGTTGTTTGGCAGATTGACCGGATAAATCGACTAATCTGTACAACGGTTTATCGGTGTAAGGATCGATATGTCGTCGTTTGGAAATTTAACGGGCTTTTCCGGAAAACTGCATGGCGGGAAAGAAGTTGATAAGCCGACGCATCGTTACGAAATATCGGGGGTAAGACCGAAATTTCTTCATATGGAGCCTCTACGAGATACATACCGGAGGTCGATAAACCGCCTGAAGATCGATCGACTAGAAGAATAACACCTTGAATATAAACCAGTGCAGAAGCCCGAAGAAAATGCTCCCGAAACCGAGCGGAAACTGGTACTTTGAGAGTCCGGATTTCAGTTTCTCCATGAACGGACCTTTGATCCCCTTCAGGGTTTCGAGAAAGTCCACCGATATGAAGAGCCCCGTAAGCATTGCAAAGACCGAAGGGATGAGGTCTCCCAAAAACGGTATGAGCGGTTTTTCCCCGCCGTGGAAGGGAACGATAAACGTAATCGCCCCGATGACCAGTATCGCGAGCCCGATGATGATCTTGTAGGGTGCAAGCTTCTCATCCAAGACCTTCACACCGGGATGCTTTTCCATGAAAAGCGGCAGGACCATGATGACGCCGCCTATTATACAAACCAGGCCTAAAAAGAAAACCATCTCGCCCCTCCTTCCCAAAACTTGAAGTATCTGCCCTCTGAAACCGTACACTGCTACTGAATATGGAGGAATATCCTCCTCGTTCTCGGTCCGTCGAACTCGCAGAAGTATATCGACTGCCATGTTCCCAAAAGTGGCCGTCCGCCCGATACGATGAGACGCTCGCTGTGGCCGATGAGGGAAGCTTTTATATGCGCGTCCGAATTGCCCTCGCCGTGGGTATGGCTTGCCCTTTTCGGGACCATCGTCCGTAATTCCGTCAAGATATCGCCGACCACGCGGGGATCCGCGTTCTCGTTTATCGTCACCGCGGCGGTGGTGTGAGGGATGAAAACGGTGAGCACTCCCTCCCGTACCTCCGACCCCCTGATAAACTCGGCCACCGCAGGGTCGATGTTGATCATCTCCTCACGGGTGTTGGAGATGACGCTTATCTCTTTCACCATTGCCGCATCTCCGGAAAAATCCTTTTCTTCGCAGCGTTATGAAGCTTTCGATTTCCCGATCGCATCCGAAGATTTCAGCATGTTCACCGCATGGTTGAGCTGCAGATCGTAATCGAGATCGATGAGATCGGGAATTTGCAGCTTTTCCTGTTCGTTTTTAATGAGCCTTCGTATGATTATGGGCCGGATCTCCATCTCGTTTTTCGCCAGCTCGCCGATGAACGCATCCAGATCCGATTCGGTGTAGGTCCCGTGGTCTTTCACGAAGGTTTGCACCATCTCGAGATCCTCGAGCTTTTCCATCGCCTCGAGCTCTTCGGGTGTGATCTCGACGGCTTTCACCTCTTCATCGGGCATGATGCCCTGCTCATGGATCGAAACGCCGCTCGGTGTATAGTACAGTGCGGTGGTGATGCGTATACCAGCCCCTTCGGGGAGCTCGCGTACGGTCTGGACGGAGCCCTTTCCGAAGGTCTTCCCTCCCACCAGCAGCCCGCGTTTATTGTCCTTTATCGCACCGGCGAAGATTTCAGATCCCGATGCGCTTCCTTCGTTTACCATAACGATGAGCGGAATGTCCGAAACCTCGGCTCCGCCGTGCGCCTTGAACTCCTGATTCTGGGAGGGATCGCGGCCTTTTGTCGATACGATGATCCCTTTATCCAAAAACATATCCGAGATCTCTATCGCCGAACCGAGAAGCCCCCCCGGGTTGTTCCTGAGGTCCACAATCATCGATCTGGCACCCTTTTTTTTCAGTGCGGAGATATGCTCGCGCATCGCCTCGGCGGTGGGTTCGGAGAACTGCGATATCCTGATATAGCCTATCTCTTCGTCGATGACGGTCGATTTCACCGTTTCGAGCTTAATGACGCCCCTCGTGATTGTGAAGGTGATAGGCTTTGTTTTCGATCGGCGCTGTACCGTGATCGTAACCTGTGTCCCGACCTCGCCGCGCAGCAGTTTCACCGCATCCATTGTGGTGAACCCCTCCGTCGGTTCTCCGTCTATCTCCACGATGCGGTCTCCCGCCAGCACTCCGGCTCTGAACGCCGGCGTATCGTCGATCGGCGAAATGACGGTTATCCATTTGTCGCGGAGGCCGATGACGATGCCGAGCCCGCCGAACTCACCCCGCGTATCGGTCTTGAGCTCGTCGAAATGCTCCTTGGAGAAGTAGGAGGTATGCGGATCTCCGAGCGTGCCTATCATTCCGTCGATCGCGCCGGGAATGAGCTGTTCCGGCTGTACTTTCGCCTCGTCGTAATACTCGGTCCTAATCAGGTTGAACACTTCGTTGAACAGACGAAGATTTGCGTATGTCTTCTCTGTGTTTCCCGCCTGCAGCCAGTTATTGATTCCGGACGCGGTGGTAACGACGAGCAGGACGGCGACGACAACCATCCATACGATTCTCTCCCTGTTTTTCATGGCGCTTTGGCCTTTCATAGTAGCTATAGAACTTAAATTTACGTCTTGAACTCCTTTTGTCAAATAAAACTATCCGGCTCCGGTAAAAGCGTATACAGGAGAAAACGTTTCTGTTATACTTTATTTATTACTCCGTGGAGGGGAAGCCATGAGCGGCGCACACGTGATAGAGTACCGCATAGTCGGCGACGATATGCAGGCTGTGATCATCACTCTCGATCCCGGCGAGGCGGTACAGGCCGAGGCCGGCGCGATGATGTTTCTCGAGGAGGAGATCGAGATGAATACGCAGACCGGCGGGGGCTTGATGAAAGGGGTAAAACGGATCCTCGCGGGAGAGTCCTTTTTCATTACCACGTTCACGAACGGGGGCAAAACGCCGAAGAAATGCGCGTTCGCCGCGCCGTATCCCGGCAAGATCCTGACCACCGACCTCGGGGAAACGGGGCCGATCCTGTGTCAGCGCGATGCGTACCTCTGCTCCGCATACGGGGTGGAGGTGTCCGTCGCCTTCACGAAGCGGCTCGGCGCCGGTTTCTTCGGCGGGGAGGGATTCATCCTCGAACGGCTTTCCGGAGACGGGCTCGCATTCATACACGCAGGTGGGACGCTGTTGAAAAAGGAGCTTGCAAAGGGGGAGCGGCTGAGGGTCGATACGGGATGCATCGCCGCCTTCGAGGAGCGGGTAGAGTACGACATACAGTGGATCGGGGGGTTCAAGACAGCACTGTTCGGGGGGGAGGGGCTTTTCTTCGCAATACTCCGCGGTCCGGGAACGGTGTACATGCAGACGCTGCCTTTCAGCAGGCTTGCGGACAGGATTCTGGCCGCCTCGGGGGCAAACAGGGGAGAGACCAGAGCGGGAGGAATATTAGGCGGTCTCTCGAACCTGACCGGCGGCGACCGAAATTTCTGATAAATAGATTTATCATACGGGAAAACAGCCGACCAATCCGGCGACCGAAATTTCTGATAAATAGATTTATCATACGGAAAAACAGTCGACCAAACCGGCGGCCGGAATTTCTGATACCGACCGTTATCAAGGGGAAACCGATCGACCGACCCGGCGATCGTCATCTTCGATTAATCGATGTATCAGACGGCAGCCCTATCGAGGGGATATGCGGTTTCCGACACGGACCGCAGTCATACCGATCGAACAGGAAACCTGCCGGACTTCCGGTCGCGGCCGACGATCGGTAGTCCGAAACGAAACTGAATATCTGTCATAAAGTCGCAACACGTTGTCTCGATACGCGGTCTGAGTTTTTTATAATCGCGGAAGGAAAGGCCTTTGGTGAAGATCCCAAAAGGCGGCTTGTGCGTGCTTGTTTTACACGAATATAATTCGTATCTTTTTAGTCCGGGACGGGGCTGAGAATAAGAAATGGTATCAGGAGCATGTCCCGTCGGGAAAAAACCGTCCCGCCCCGGAGAACAAATCTCGCATCGGGAGGGAGAAGATGATCGACGAGGAGACTGTACAAAAGACGAAAGAGCTTTTAGGAACGCTTATAAACCCTGTAACGCTTATTGTTTTCACCCAGGAGATAGAGTGCGACTATTGCAAGGAGACCGTATCCCTTGCGAAAGAGCTTGAGAAGATAGATTCCAAAATCAAAGCCGTTATCCACGATTTCCAGAAGGACAATGACGCCACGAAGAAGTACGGTATCGATAAGATCCCGGCAATCGTGCCTGTGGCGGGGGACGGCGATTTCGGTATACGGTTTTTCGGAATTCCGTCCGGATACGAATTCGTCTCCCTGATCGAGACGATCAGGATGGTTTCTTCGGGGGAGCACGGGCTGTCTCCCGAAATTGAAGCACAGGTCGCAAAAATCGATACGGACGTCCACCTGCAGGTGTTCATTACGCCGACCTGCCCCTACTGCCCGCGTGCGGTGCTCACCGCACACCGCTTCGCCTTCGTTTCGAAGCACGTGACGAGCGATATGGTGGAGGTGATCGAGTTCCCGCATCTCGGGAACAAGTACGGCGTCATGGGCGTGCCCCGGACCGTGATCAACGAGGACCATTTTATCGAAGGGGCGGTGCCGGAGAAGGTATTCGCGGACAAGATCATACAGTCGCTGGAGAAATAACCGGTGGAGTACCGAAGGATAGAGATCGCGGTGAAACCGGCGCTCGACGATCCGTTTGCGGTCCATACGGAATGGGAGATACGGTCGACGCTCGGCCTGCCGCTCGAAAGGGTCAGGAGGGTCTGTGTGTATACCGTCTACTCCGATCTTTCCAAACTGCATATACGGCAATTCGCAGCCGAAGTGCTGAACGATCCGGTGCTCACCGTGTTCTCCGCTTTAGACCCGGTGGCGCTTACGCTCGGAACATTTGCATGGGCCGTCGAGGTGTCGTTCAGACAGGGGGTGACCGACAACGTCGGCCATACCGCGGCCGAGATGCTGCGGACGATGTTCCGCCTGCCGGAAGGCAGCGTGAACGTCTACAGCTCGACACAGTACCTCATCGACGGAGATCTTACGAGAGAAGATGTCGAGACCGTCGCCAGTGAGGTCCTCTGCAACACCCTCATCCAGGAGATCGATCTTTTGGACTACGGCGAGTTCAAACGCCGGGGCGGATTCTTTCCCAAACGCCGGCACTTTCTTTCCTCGCACATGCCGAGAGTCGCTCGCGTGGATCTTCACATAGCGGACGAAGAGCTTGTATCGCTTTCCGAAAAGCGGGTGCTCGCGCTGTCGCTCGACGAACTTTTGTATTTCCGCTCCTATTTCGACAGGGACGACGTGAAAAAAGAGAGGGAGGCGTTCGGCATCGGGGCCGATCCCACGGACGTCGAGATCGAGGTGTTCGCCCAGACGCAGTCGGAGCACTGCAAGCACAAGATCTTCAATGCCGAGATAACGTACAGGGAGAATAAAAACACGGAACGCATCAGTTCTCTATTCCGTACCTATATCGTTTCTGCGACCGAGCGCATCTCGAAAAAGAAGGACTGGCTCGTTTCCGTTTTCAGAGACAATGCCGGTGTGGTCCGGTTTACGGACCGGTACAACCTCGCATTCAAGGTAGAGACCCATAACTCACCGTCGGCGCTCGATCCGTACGGCGGGGCGATCACCGGCATCGTGGGCTGCGACCGGGACCCCGCGGGCACCGGTATCGGCTCGAGGATCATCGCGCACACGGACGCGCTCTGCTTCGGGGACCCGTACCATGAGGGGCCGCTGCCGCCGAGAATGATGCACCCCAAACGGATCATGGAGGGGGTGATCAAGGGGATCGAGGACGGAGGGAACAAGTGCGGTATTCCGACCGTTAACGGCGCGATCGTGTTCGACCCCTCGTTCAGCGGAAAGCCGCTCGTGTTCTGCGGCTCGGTCGGCATAATGCCGGAAACGGTGTGCGGCATGCCTTCGCACGACAAGCGGGTTTCGCCGGGCGATATCATAGTCATGGTGGGGGGGAGGATCGGGAAGGACGGGATACACGGCGCGACCTTTTCGAGCGAGGAGATCAAGGAGTCCTCTCCCGTGCAGGCGGTGCAGATCGGGGACCCCATCACCCAGAAGAAGATGCTCGACATGCTGTTGGAAGCGCAAGACCGCTGCCTCTACAGAGCGATAACGGACAACGGTGCGGGAGGTCTCTCCTCCTCGGTGGGCGAGATGGCCCTTTTGTCGGGAGGGGCGAGCCTCGAGATAGATAAAGCGCCGCTGAAGTACGAGGGGCTCGATCCCTGGGAGATACTGCTCTCGGAAGCTCAGGAGCGTATGACGCTCGCGGTCCCGCCGGATAGGCTGTCCAAGTTTCTTTCTCTCGCCGAAAGCAGGGACGTGCTCGCCACGCCGATAGGGGAGTTTACCGATTCCGGGTTCTTTTGTGCGACTTCAAACGGCGAGCCGGTTTGCCGTCTCGATCTCGATTTTCTGCACTCGAAGATTCCGATGGCCCTCGAGGCGGAGTGGGAACCTCCGCGGATCGAAATGAAAAAACCGTCTTTTCCCGACGGGCTCGGGCAGGCGCTTCTCGCGTTGATCTCCGACCTGAACGGATGCTCGAGGGAGCCGGTCGTCCGTCGCTTCGATCACGAGGTCGGCGGGGGGAGCGTGGTAAAGCCGTATGTCGGCAAAGAGGAGGCCGGGCCCGCGGACGGGGGGGTGATCTCGCCGCTCGAAACGGACAAAGAGGGGTTCGTACTCTCCTGCGGAATAAATCCATTCTACTCGAGGTTAGATACGTATCACATGGCGGCCTGCGTGCTCGACGAGGCGCTGAGAAACGCCGTCGTCTGCGGCGCGGATCCGGACAGGATCGCCCTGTTGGACAACTTCTGCTGGCCGGATCCCGTGTACGACAAAAAGAAGACGCCGGACGGGAAGTACAAGCTCGCACAGCTCGTGCGGGCGTGCAGGGGGCTGTACGACACGGCGATGGCGTACGAGACCCCCTTCATCTCGGGCAAGGACAGCATGAAGAACGACTACAAGGTGAAAGACCACAAGGTCAGTGTACTCCCGACGATACTCGTGTCCGCGGTCGGCATAGTGCCGGATGTCTTGTGGTGCGTGACCCCGGATTTCAAGATCGGGGGGGACGTAATTTACCTTCTCGGATGCACGGGCCGGCATCTCGGAGAGTCGCTGTTCTACAGGAAGTTCGGCGGCGGGTCACGTGACGTACCCGTGGTGGATACGGAGCGCAACATGCGGGTGTACAGGACATACCACGGCCTGCTGAAAAGAGGGCTCGTTGCAAGCGGGCACGATCTATCGGAGGGCGGGATGGCGACGGCGGCAGCCGAGTCGTGTATCGCGGGCGGCATGGGCGCCGAGATCCGTCTTGACGGGCTTGAGCCCGGCGGGAGTGGACCCGGCGGTGTGACGCAAGACTGCGGCGCGCTCGACGACGACGAGGCGCTCTTTTCCGAGTCCACGGGCAGGATACTCGTTTCGGTCGATCCGTCGAGAGAGGACGAGTTTGGTGCTTTTTGCCGCGGCATACCGTACGCTCGGATCGGAACCGTGAAAGAGGACAAGCGCCTCACCGTGTTCGGGAGGTCGGGGAAGAGGCTGTTCTCGCTCGACGTCGAAGAACTCGAAGACAGGTACAGGGCCCCCCTCTACGGGGTCCTGGGAATGAAGAGGGCGTAGGCCGATGGGAAAGGCGAAAAAAAAACCGGGAGCGCTCGTGCTCACCGGCTACGGCATAAACTGCGACTACGAGAGCGCCGCAGCCTGTACGGGCGCGGGTTTCGAAACCATACGGATGCATCTGAACGACCTGCTCGGCGACGGGAAGAGGCTGTTTCAGAACAGGCTCGTCGTTCTCCCGGGAGGTTTCAGTTTTGGAGACGATCTCGGGTCTGGGGTCGCGTTCTCGGCGAAGATAAGATATGCGGAGGCCGCACTCTTCGACCTCGTGTGCGGGTATGTCGAAAAGGGCGGGCTCTTGCTCGGAATATGCAACGGGTTTCAGATACTGGTGAGGCTCGGTCTGCTTCCGGCGACTGAAAAGAGCTACGGGACGCAGGAGGCGACCCTCGCGCCCAACCGCGAGGGATACTTCGTAGACCGCTGGGTCCGCCTTTCGGTCGACAAGTCGTCTGGCTGCGTGTTTACCGGGGGCATCAAAACCCTCGATCTGCCGGTACGGCACGGGGAGGGACGGTTCTTGCCGGGCTCGAAGCAGGTGCTCCGGCGTCTCGAGCGGCAGACGCAGATCTGCGTCAGATACTGCGACCCGGAAGGCGTACCGACTGAAGAATTTCCGTATAACCCGAATGCTTCAGTCGCTGCGGCGGCGGGCGTCTGCGACCCGTCGGGCAGGGTGTTCGGCCTCATGCCCCATCCGGAGGCGGCGACCCGTTTTTACCATCATCCGGACTGGACGAAACGAAGACGGCTGTACGAAAAAGAGCGAAACGTGCCGCCTGAATACGGGGACGGGCACCTGATTTTTGCAAACGCCTTCGAATACGCGAAATAAGATGACCGCTTTATACATCATCCTCGCCGGGCTCTGTATTGCGAGCTTCATCGGAAGCCTCGCCTATCGGGTGCCCCGCGGTATCTCGATCGTCAAGCCTCCCTCCTTCTGCCCTTCCTGCGAAACGAGGCTCGGGCCCGCCGATCTCGTTCCGGTGGCAAGCTTTGTAGCGCTTTTAGGACGGTGCAGGCACTGCGGCGTGAGGATACCGTTTCAGTACCTTGTTGTCGAGCTCTGCGTGCCGGCCGTTTTTTTCTTTCTGTACAGGCGTTTCGGGATCTCCCTTTTGTTTTTGACATATTCGTATCTGTGCTGCGTCATGTTCTACCTGTCGCTTGTGGACATCGATACGGCGCATGTCGGTATATGGGATATCGGGGCAGTGTATCTCGCGGCCGCGGCCGTCGTATGCCTTTCCGCGTTCGGGAAGACGCCGCACCGAAGCGGATGGTATCTTTTCGGTGCGCTCGCCGGGGCGGCGCTCGTTGGGGTTTCCTACGCAGTCGTCTTTTTTGTGAAGAAGCGGATACCGATGGGGGGCGGCGACCTGCTCGTGGTACCCGCGCTTGGACTCTGCACCGGACTCCGGGGTATCGTTCACGTGCTGATCGCGGGCGCCGCGCTCGGCACGCTGCTCGGAGTCGTGCTTATAACCGTTCGTGCGGTAAAGGCGGACCGGAAGTTCCCGATGCTGCCGTATCTCGCCTTCGGGATTGTAATAGAGCTTTTACTGTTTTCCTGATGCGGCTGAAAGAGGCCTATTTACAAAACATCCATCGGGGGGTATATTTTAAGGTATGCTGAAGATTCTCTTCGTGTTCCTCTATCTCGGCACGGGGGTGTATGTCCTTTTTCAGGCATCGAAGCTCGTAACGACCGCGGCCGAGTGGGTGATCCGGCGAAACGTTCCCAGTGCGAGCGAGGCCGCTGTAGACGACACGGACCTCTCGTATGCCGATGCGCTCAGCTTCGACGCCTCGATATCGCTTTCTCCGCTCTTTACCGTGCCGGAAACCGGGCTCGCCGTCAAAACGGAAGACGGTGAAACAGTAGTGGAAGACTCCCCCCTCCTGAGACGGTACGAGCTGAACGGCGTCATCATGCTTCCGAAAAACAGGTCGATCGCACTGATCAGAAAGGCCGGCCAGCGTGACAGCACCGCATACCGCATCGGCGATTCCATCGAGCAGATGGAGATCGTTAAAATCGAGCAGAAGTCGGTCGTCCTCAAATCGGGGGACAAGACGGTCGTCCTGCCGATGTATTACCGGTATACGGTAAAAAGCGCCGTTCAAGAAGAGGGGCCGCCGCCGGTCCGCGAGCGGGCTGCGGCGGAGTACGAGGGATCGAGAAGGGTTCAGAAGGTGCTTTCGAGAAGCGACGTGGAAGACAAGGTCTTCAGCAAGGTGAACGAGATACTGACGCAGATCGCGATAAGTCCCTACATGAAAGACGGCCAGATGGAGGGGCTCCGTCTCGTGCGGGTCCCGCAGGGAAACATCGTATACGAGCTCGGCGGAAGGTCGGGCGATCTCGTGAAGCGGGTCAACGGCCACGAGCTGAACCAGATCGACCAGATGTACAAACTGTGGGAGAACATCAAGGACGATTCAAGCATCACGGTGGACCTGGAGCGGAACAAACAGATATACAGCTTCGATTTCGATATTAGGGAATAGGGGCAAAATAAAAACGATTTTGCTTGACATTGAATTTTAATGATGGTACTATTTTTCAAATTTTTGTGATTGACGAACGGTTTCTTTTCTTTATGCATCTGCAATTTAAAACCGGTAAAGATCCCGGTCGCGGATGTCGACAAGGAAGAGGTGGGATGCCGTAATGTCAAAAAATAATTGTTTTTTTTCATATTTTTTTCAAATTTCACTTGAATTTTATTTGACATCGTTATATTCTGAATTATAATTATGTAGCTTTTTCTTGCGCGTCCGATGAGGGGACTGTCTCTCATATAAGCGGATAGATATAACAGGGAATTTACTGTTTCAGAAATCGGGTGAGGAAGAAGGAGGAGAAAAAGCTACATGTGAAACGTTGGCCTGGCAAGCCGGTTTCTTTACAACGATTTTGCGATATATTCGGGGTTTACCTGGATAGGGGTCGTTGACCCTGTGATACACTTTTTTTAGGAGGAAGAATAGAAAATGAAAAAGGTAAT
>JAFGTF010000008.1 GCA_016934265.1 Spirochaetota bacterium | reverse complement strand
GAGAGGCCGAAGGAGCACGCTTGGAAAGCGTGTGTACCCTAACCGGGTACCGTGGGTTCGAATCCCACTCTCTCCGATCATAGGCCTATCGTACAGTGCCTGCAGTGATAATCGGGTAAGGTTCAAGGAGCGGACGCCCAACCCCGCCAGGACCGGAAGGTAGCAACGGTAAGTGTTCCGTTTCTGTGAGCTCTCTCACTCGATTGGAGCGGGCACTGTGCGATGGGCCTTTTATACGGCTTGCAATACCGCCTGAAAGAGGTTATTTTTATAAGCGTACTAAAAAGGCGGCACCGTTATCGGGAGCAAGGTATAATGCAGTAGATCCGGATGGACGACCGGCCCGCCGGATTTTTCTGCGAGAAATCGACCGACCAAAGAAGCTGGAAAAGTCATGTCATACGTCGTATCTGCGCGAAGGTACAGGCCGCAGCTGTTCGACGAGCTCGTGGGCCAGGAACATATCGCGAACACCCTCAAGAATGCGATAACGAGAGGACGGGTGGGGCACGCCTATCTGTTCAGCGGACCGAGGGGTATCGGAAAGACGTCCGCGGCCCGTATTTTCGCAAAAGCCCTCAATTGTGAAAGCGGTCCCACGCCGACGCCGTGCAACAGGTGCGTCTTCTGTACGGAGATTACCGAGGGGAGGGCGCTCGATCTCGTCGAGATAGACGGCGCGTCCAACCGGAGAATAGACGAGGTCCGACAGATTCGCGAGAATGTGCGCTTTTCCCCTTCTTCGGCACGATACAAGATATACATCATCGACGAGGTGCACATGCTCACCACGGAAGCGTTCAATGCGCTTTTAAAGACCCTCGAGGAACCGCCGCACCACGTCGTGTTCGTTTTCGCCACCACTGAAGTCGACAGGGTGCCGGCCACGATACGATCGCGCTGCCAGCAGTTCGTATTCAAGCGGGTGCCGGTGTCTCTCATTATACCGCTGCTCGAACGAATTCTGAAAGATCTAGATGTGGAGGCGGACCCCAAGGCGTTGTTCTGGATCGCACGGGCCGCAGCCGGGTCCGTTCGGGACGCGGAGTCCATCCTCGATCAGATGATCTCGTATTCGGAGGGCAGAATCGAACAGGAGGACGTTTTCTACGTGCTCGGTCTTCCCGGGTACGATGTCTACCACCGGTTCGCGAATTTTTTTTCGTCCGGGGACCGGAAAGGGAGCATCACGCTCCTTGCTCGTCTCATGAACGAGGGGTATGAGCCGCTCAGTCTCGTTTCCGGTCTCATAGAATACTTCAGGAACCTCAACATACTGGCGCTCGATAAATCGGCCGATAAATCGACCGATAGATCGGCAGATAGATCGGCTGAGTCTTGGTCCGTCGACCTGATCGATCTCCCCGAGACTGAGACGGAGCGGATGAAAGAAACGCTCGAGGGTTTCTCAAGCGGTGATATTGCCAACGTGCTGACTCTTCTCACGAAGACGTATCTCGATATGAAGAACAGCGAGCTCGGCCGGGAGCTGTTCGAGATCGCCCTCATCAAGCTCACCCGCTACAGGGAAATCGTTGATCCCGCGTCGCTTGTGAAACGGCTCGAGGAACTGGGGAGTGCCGTGGCGGCGAAAAGCGCGGACTGCGGTAACCACTTCGGAGAAAAAGAGCCGGAAAACGGGGGGAGTCCCGGCCGATTACAAGGAGGAACTCCTGCGCGGGACATGGAGAATGAGTCCGTCGAGTGTGTCGAGGACACCCCGGGGGCGTCTCTGTTCTCTAACAAGCGGTCCGACGGCGACCGCCCCGAGGAGGAAAAACCGTCGATATTTGACGGGGACGCGATGCCGCAGCAGGGGTTCAACGGAGACAGCGAAGCCGAGATAGCGGAACGGGTGGTATCGCACTTCTCCAAGAAGAGGAGGGCGATCGCCGAATTCCTGGGCAGGGCTAAACGGTACCATTACGGGGACAACCTCCTCACGATTCATTATGACGGAACGCAGCGTTTGAGTTTTGCGCATGTGAGCGAGGACTCGACGAGGAGATATATCGAGAAGGAGATACAGGACTATCTGCAGAAGAACATTCGGGTGAGCTTTACCATCGATGCGGCCGGTGATGCGGATGAGGAGAAAAACAGGCTTTCGTCCGGCGTATCGAAGGTGCTCGAAATCTTCAAAGGAGAGATAGTCTCGAAAAACAATACCGGAGGACAGCAATGAACTTCATACGCCAGGCGCAGGAGTTGCAGGAGAAGATAAAGAAGCTGCAGGACGACCTTGTGAATAAGTACGCGACCGGCAGTTCGGGGGGCGATATGGTACGGGCGACGGTAAACGGGAAGCACGAGGTAATCGACATCAAGATCGCCAAAGAGGTCGTCGATCCAAACGATCTGGAGATGCTCGAAGACCTCGTCGTTGCGGCGATAAACGACGGCATGCACAAGATGGATGAAACGATTAAGCTCGAGATGGCGAAGGTAACGGGCGGTCTTTCGATTCCCGGCTTAGAGGTGCCGTTCTAATTGGAAAACAGGGGTACGATCCAACACCTAATCAACGAGCTCACGAAACTTCCGGGTATAGGGAGAAGAACGGCCGAACGGCTCGCCTATTTCATCCTGAAGGAGGACGGGGGACTGGGAAAAAGCATCGCGGACGCGATACTCGATGTGAAGCGGCGGGTGCGGTTCTGCGAGGTATGCGGGAACATGACGGAGAAAGAGCTGTGCGAGATATGCGAGGACAACCGAAGGGACCGTGGTCTCGTCTGCGTCGTCGAGGAGCCGAAGGACGTCTGGGCGCTCGAGAGGATGGGTACGTACCGGGGTCTGTATCATGTGCTCATGGGTGCAATATCTCCTCTTGACGGCATAGGCCCGGAGGATCTCAGGATACGGGAGCTTTTAAACAGGATCGAGAAGGAAAGGGTAAAGGAGGTCATCGTCGCTACGGATCCGAATGTGGAGGGTGATGCGACCGCACTCTATATATCCAAGCTCGTCAAGCCGCTAGGCGTACCGGTGACGAGGATTGCGAGCGGGCTGCCTGTCGGAGGAGACCTCGAGTACGCGGACTCCGTAACGCTCTCCAAGGCACTCTCCGGCAGGAGACCGCTGTAACGAACGGTGATATCGGGACGAAACAGGAGCAGCGAATCATGAAGGGAACAGCGGATATCGACGCGGGGGTATGCGGGTTCACCGCGCATATAACGGCCGATGCCGAGGACGCATTCGGAGTCTGCGCGGTGACGGTCGAGACGAATTGCCCGAACTTCGAGGGGCTTGAGACGTTAGAGATCGATATCATGGACACCATGAAAAAGGGGTACGACTCGGAGCTCTGCCGCTTTTTTAGGCGGAATACGCCGCCGCTTCATACGGGCTGCGCGGTGGCGAACGGCATCTACCAGGCGGTGAAGGTGGCGGCGGGATTCGCCCTGCCGAGGGACATCGTCGTTCGGTTGAAAAAACGATAGACGCGGGGGAATGTGTGGGAGGCGGTCCACCTCACGGCGTGAGTGCGGAACCCGGCGGGATACGGACGGCGCGTGTTCTTGCCGTATATGGAAGCCCGAGACAGGGGGGGAGCACCGATACGCTCCTCGACTTTTTTCTGCACGGCGTTGAGGAGGCCACAGGCGACACGGAACGGATCGTGCTCCGCGATCTCGACATTCTTCCCTGTACGGCGTGCGACGGTTGCAGAAAAAGCGGCAGATGCATACTCACGGACGACATGACCGGTCTGTACGAGAAGCTTGTCACATACGAGCGTATCGTATGCGCCTTCCCCGTTTTTTTCATGGGTCCTCCCGCGATAGCAAAAGCGTTTTTTGACCGGGCTCAGGCGCTGTGGATCAGGCGGTTCGTTCTCGGTGAAAACTCGCGTCCGGAAAGCTCTGTGGAAAGAAAGGGTTATTTGCTTTCCGCCTGTGGATACGTAACAGCCGATCAAAAGAGGAAAAAACGTTTCTTTTCGTGCAGTGAGACGATAGTAAGAGCGTTTTTTTCGGCGTGCGGCGTTCTTTATGACGGTTCTCTTTTGTTCTCGGGGATCGAGGGTCCGGCCGACATAGACAAGGACCCAACACTGAAGAAGCGGGTAACGGAGAGAGGGAGAAGGTGGATCGGCCCTCTCCGCTAGTCGAACGTGAAATATCCGACATCCTTAAGCTCATCGGGGAGGGTGGCGGCCCCGTCCTGGAAATTCTGCAGTATCTCCTTGCCGAACACCTTGAAGAAGTCGCCGTTTGTGAGATTGAGGATGTCTTCATAGGTGATGTTCTTGAAGTAGAACCCTTTTTCGTTTCCGAACGGGATCACCTCCGGTTTATCCGTGATGAGGAAGCTATGTCCCGCGGCCGATTCGTACAGTTTGAGAGATTTGCTCGAACCGATAAGCACGTTTTTCGTACTCAGTGAGATCCTGAGTATAAGGTTGTTCGTGTAGAGTATCGAGTCGCTGATCACCATGGTGATGTCTTTTGGCCCGTACTCCGTGATGTAGGCGCTGAAGAGCTTATTGAGCTTCAGCCCGAAGTTCGGCTTCTCCCCTGAAAATGAGTGTTTGTTATAGTTCATGGCGTTTTCTTTATTAATTTTAGTAAATTCTTGCTTCGAAGGCAAGCAGGTTGTTTCAAAAAGAGTTCTATTCGATGTGATGCCTTCGAGCCGTTTTCTGATCTCTATAAGGCGGCGGGAGAAGGTCCGGATGGTCTTGTTGAAATCCGAGTAGAGCACCTTCAGCTTGAGCGCAAGCTCCTCTGTTTCCTTTTGTGCGACGATCGCCTCCTCGACGATGCTGTAGACGTTACCCATCTCCTCCTGGTTGAGGCTGTCGATGATGGAAAACAGGGGAAGTATCTTCTCCTGCAGCCTGTTGTCGAGGTCGTAGCGTTTTAACAGCTCGATGACCTTTTTCTGGAACTCGTTCTTCGTCATTTTTCCCATGACACCTCATTGTATACGAGTATTGTTTCATTAAACCCGTTTTTTTTCAATAACTATTTCCCGCACTGTGGTATGCGCCTTGAGCCCGGGATGTTTATTAAAAGATGCTTTCCAACCTTATGTCGTTGTACTATCTTTTCTCTGGACGCTATAATCATGAATGCCGTGTCAGCGACGGTAATCGACTTACAGGAGGATGTACGATGGCAGCAGGGGAACAGGCCGGCGGGGAATATACCGAGGAGGATGCATCTCCCATACGGAAGATCATTGCAAAGCGCATGTCGGAAAGCAAGCGTAATGCACCGCACTTCTATCTTTCGGTGGATACGGACATGGCGCCCTGTATTTCGTTCCGATCGAAGCGAAATGACGAGGGGGAAAGAAAGATCAGCTACAACGACCTCATCATGAAGGCGGTCGCGGTCTGTCTCAGAAAACACCCCGATTGCAACGTATCGTACGACGAAGACAAGATCCGGTACTACAAAGCCGTGAATATCAGCCTCGCCGTTTCGGTTGAGGGCGGGCTTCTCACCCCGACGGTAACCGATTGCGATAAAAAGAGCCTGGAAACGATACACGACGAATCCGCGGCGCTCGTCGAGAAGGCGAGAAACAGAAAGCTCAGACCGCGCGACTGGATGGGAGGTACCTTCACGATAACCAACCTCGGCATGTTCGGCATAGAGGAGTTCATCGCGATACTCAACCCGCCCCAGGCGATGATTCTCGCGGTCGGCGCGATACGGGACGTACCCGTGGTGAATGACGGCGGGATAGAGGCGGGAAAGAGGATGAAGATGGTTCTCTCCTGCGATCACCGGGCAGTTGACGGCGCGCAGGGTGCGCTGTTCCTCTCGGAGCTCAAAACAGTCCTGGAGGATCCGGCCGCCTATTTGATTGATAGTGATCGATAGTTACATTGAAAAAAGACGATACGGCAGGAACTTTCTCGGGTCTTGAAACCGGATAAGAATGAATTTTCCACAGAAGAATTGAGTAAACATCGGGTTCCGTATTCGGGGGGGGAATGCCCCGGATCGAAAGGGCCCGAACATATTTATCCATGAAACAGTTTGACAAGGTGCGGTGTCGATGATATATTATTAAAAATGATAATCATTACCACTATCTGATTGATCCGAGGTGTACGATGAAAATAGCGATATCCACAGACGGCAAGATGGTTTCCGCGCATTTCGGCAGGTGCCCCTCCTTCACCATGCTCGAGATAGAAGATGGAAAGGTCACGCAGAGAAGCGATGTACCGAACCCGGGCCACGAGCCGGGTTTTATCCCCCGATTTCTTCACGAGCAGGGTGTTCAGTGTATTGTCGCAGGAGGAATGGGACGGAGGGCTCAAGACCTCTTCAGTCAGACCGGGATCGATACGGTCATGGGCGTCACCGGCGGCGTGGACGATGTTATCAAGCAGATTCTCGACGGAACGCTTCAGGGCGGCGAGTCTCTCTGCAGCCCCGGTGCAGGAAAAGGGTACGGCGTGGAAAAAGAAGAGTGCGATCATGAAAACGGACAGGAGTAAGCAGATGAAGGTATGCGTAACGTCGCGCGGCGACAGCCTGGACTCTGAGGTTGATCCTAGGTTCGGGAGGTGCGGCTTTTTTATCCTCGCTGACCCGGATACGATGGAGTTCAGCGCCTTCCCGAATGAGATGGCGGCGATGTCGGGCGGCGCCGGAATTCAGGCCGGCCAATTCATGGCACAAAAAGGCGTCGGAGCGGTGATAACGGGCAACTGCGGGCCCAACGCCTTCAGGACTCTCGAGGCCGCCGGGATCGAGGTTTTCACCGGCGCATCGGGTACAGTTAAGGATGCGCTCGAGGCCTACAAAAACGGTGAGCTCGATTCATCGCAGGGGCCGAGCGTCGGTTCTCATTTCGGTATGGGGGGAGGCTGAGATGCCGAGAGGCGACGGAACAGGACCTGCCGGACGCGGCAGGGGACGCGGCCAAGGCCGCGTAGGAGGAAGAGGCGGCGGCGCCGGTGCGGGAAATGCCGGTCTTGGGCCGGGCGGCGGATGCGTCTGCCCGTCATGCGGCGCGAAGGCGCCGCATACGAGGGGCACACCGTGCAGCTCGATGCAGTGCCCGAAGTGCGGTACCGCTATGGTGCGGGGATAACGCGCCTGCGTGCGTATCCGGCGCCATAGGGTAACGGCGCACTCATATTTCCGCGAGCCGGCGGTAGCTTTCTTTCAGGGCGGGGTACAGGGTGCGGAAGAGCTCATAGTAGCTGTTATACCGTTCCGATTTGCTTTTGTCGGGGATGAGCGTTCTTCCCTTTTTTACGAGCTCGGCACACGCATCGGAGACGGTCGGGAAAAGGCCGGTACAGACTCCTCCCAGGATGGCGGCACCGAAGGCCGCGCCGCCTGCGCCTGCATCCATCATGACGATCGGTCGACCGCTCGCGTTGACCTGAATGTCCATCCAGAGCGAAGATCCGGCGCCGCCTCCGGTGGCCCTGATCTCTCGTATCGAGATACCGTGTTCCGTAATGACTTCCAGGCAGTCTCTGAAGCTGTATGCGACTCCCTCCAGTATCGATCGCAGCATATGCGCTCGTCCATGGCCTGAGTGGAGGCCGAAAAACACTCCCCGTGCATTCATATCGGTGTGCGGATGCCTTTCGCCGGAGAGGTAGGGCAGAAATAAAAGTTTTTCGCTTCCGAGCGGGACACTTGCGGCCATCTCTTCCAATATCCCGTGGAGATCTTTTTTCTGTGACTTTGCCGTGTTTTTTTCTCTGTCGGCGAGGTTGTTCAAAAACCACTGGTAGGAGCCTGCAGCGGCGTTGATGCAGGCGAGGAGACACCACTTTTCCTCGACTGCGTGGCAGAAGGTGTTGGCCCTTCCCTCGGTGTCAATCTTCAAACCATCCGTCGCGGCATAGATGACGCCGGATGTTCCTATCGAATATGACGCGGCGCCTTCCTCTACGATCCCTATCCCGACCGCCGCCGCCGCCTGGTCGCCCGCACCGCCTGAAACGGGTGTGCCTGCGTTCAATCCCGTCTGTAAAGCCGCCTTTTTGCAGATCCTTCCTGATTCCTGCGACGATTCCAAAAGCCCGGGCAGTATGCTACTGTCGATATCCAGTAAAGTCGGAATTTCCGAAGACCAGCGCCGGTTTCGTATATCGAGAAACAGGGTTCCCGATGCATCGGTTACGTCGGTTGCGATTTCGCCGGTCAACTTGAATCGAATATAGTCTTTTGGAAGCATCAGTTTGTATACTCTTTCGAATATGCCCGGTTCATTGTCTCGTACCCACAGAAGCTTACAGGCTGAAAAATAGGGCGCCCCGCTCGTCGCAGCGATCCGTAACAGCCTTTCTTTGCCTACTTTTTCCGTGATGTACTCGGCCTGACTCGCGGTTCTCCCGTCGTTCCATAGTATGCAGGGCCTAAGGACGGTATGATGCTTGTCCAACAGCACGAGCCCGTGATACTGTCCGGAGAGGCCCACCCCGGCAATATCGCCGGAGCGGATTTGTGCGGCGGTACATGCCTGTTTGATAGAACGAACGGCGGCGTTCCACCAGTCATCCGGGTTTTGCTCGAACCAGTTCGGATTCGGCGAAAAAATAGGATAGGCGTGAGTGGATTCGGCCCTCAGCTCGCCCTTTTCCGATACGAGCACCGTCTTTACGCCGGTTGTACCCACATCGATTCCTAAAAGGAGCATTTTCGATTTCCTCCCCGGTGTGAGTCAGGCCGCCTGCTAACGCAAGACTGGTCCATCACCGGCACGACCCGTGAAACGCGTGACTCGATTATCCTCGATGCGTCATCCGTAAGATTGTAGCGGATCCTTTCCTCTTTCGCAAGAGATAGCGAATTGAAAAACCGTGTCGCATGCGTCCATCCGCCGCACTGTTGCACTCCGTTGTTTGAAATCCCGACGGAGAGAATATACGGGCCGTGATTATGTAAAGAAGGCGGTCGTATGGAATTCTGTATGAAGGATATACATGTTCGCCTACCATATCCGGCTCGAATTCGGACTGCTTTGGATCATCGCGGAGTTCCGTACACGAGATAATCGGAATGTGCTCCTCAAACGAGGAGTCGGCGCTTTTGATATACATATTAGGAGGAGTTCTTTTAAACGGCGACACGGCGCGTGCCGTCTACAGCCGATACAGACCCTTTCTCTCTTTCGAGAGGTTCGGCTCTTCTTATCGATTGCGGAGGCTTCCGTCTTGCAACACGCCGGTGAGTCGCAGAGACTAGTATCGAGTACAACCCGAGTCGCTGCAGGGCGGTGAGTCGCAAGCGACCGTTACCGGTAGCAGCCTGCGTCATTGCAGGGGGGCTGGTCGCGCGACCGTTACCGGTAGCAGCCTGCGTCATTGCAGGGGGGCTGAGTCGCAAGCGACCGTTACCG
>JAFGTF010000070.1 GCA_016934265.1 Spirochaetota bacterium | reverse complement strand
CCGGTGAGCGATTTGCTGAGCCCGTCCGGTTTTATGAGTATGAGCGTCTTTGTATTCGGCATGCCCTGCTCTCCGTCGTCGGGGGCGTCGGTACGCCCCACACATAATACCGCATATACGGAGTAAGTCAAGTGCATAAAAAACCCGGCGAAACGGGTTTACACCCGCCGCCGGGTTTGAAAGACGCCTGCCGGGGGATATCAGTAGCTGATTCCCTTTGCTTTCGCCTGGCCCGCGATGATCTGCTTGACGGTTTCGTCGAATGAGTCCTGTGATTCGGCGCTTTTTATCCGATCTGTGATATACTCGCTTCTCTTCACGGTGAGTTTTTCGATCTGGCTCATGATCGAGGTGCGCTCCTTCTGTTTGTTTTCGAGGTACCTCTTCTTATCGATACTGCTCATCCCTCTCATCTCCCCGGGGATCTCGTCGTCCGAGAGCTCTTCGATGGTGACGGCCCCGCTCCCGACGGCGTCGATGAGGTCGTACTCGCCGATTTTTCCGTCGCGCGACTTGTAGGCCGCCCTGTCGCACGCGGCTTCCGGCGCCATTTCACTCACCATCCTGCTTCTTTTCTCCGCTTTTTCAAGCTCCGCCGCGGAGCCGAACGCGACAACCGTGCTCTCGAGCTTCGAGCTCAGGGAAACAAGCTCTTCGTCGTACGGGGTGTCCATATGCTGCATACCGCCGGACTGGGAAATTTTCGCATACCGTCCCTCTCCGCGCCGTGCGATGTCTTTCCAGAAGCGAACCGTGTCGCCGCTGTCCCCGCACTGCACCGTGTTGATGATGATGTCTTGGGTCACCGCCTCACGGCAAACGGTGCGGTAGTCGTACCCGTCGTCGTAGTCCATGTGCGGAGGGCAGTCGCCCACTAGAAAGACCACTTTCAGCGTGTCGCCGTCATTGCTCCAGTTGATCGAGTGGACGGCGTCGTATACCGCCTTGTTCACATGCTCCGGGGTGTCGCCTCCGCCGTCCGCCCTGAATCCCATGAGGTTCTCGAACACCGCGTCGAGGTCGTCGTCGAGCTGGAAGATCTTCGTCACGTATGCGTCCTCGTAGTCACGGTAGCCGACGAGCCCTATTCTGATCGCAGGCTTCGGCTCTCCGGTGATGATCTGGTTCGCGATGCCCCATATCTTCTGCTTGGCGCCCTCGATGAGGCCGGTCATCGAGCCGGTGGTATCGAGACAGAACACGACCTCCACTTTGGGCGGGCCTAACGCCGCTTCCGCGTTGTTTGCGAGCGCGAGCCCGAAAAGCGCGATCATGATACTGAGTACTGCCGTTAGAGTGGTAATGGTCTTCATTGTATTCCTCCTTCGTGTATTTTTAATCGTTGATACGGTAACAGATGCCTTCATAGACGACGGTGACGTCGAGCCCGAGCGAGAGGTACCGCCCTATGCCCGGTTTTTTTTCGAGAAGCTCGAAGTATCGTTTAGAAAACGCCCGGATTTCTACTGTCTTCATGCCCGCCTCGTAGCCTGAGTCGATCCAGCCCTCTTTTGTGAAGTAGAAGGCTTTCTTTCCTATGTGGCGCACCGTTTCCTGAGACCTGTCGTCCGAGACCGTGCTCTGCTTCAGCCTGTTGATATCGGTGGCACGGGCGACGGATGAGGCCCCCGTCTCCTTCTTCATCGCCGTCTTGTACTCTACTCCCCGGTCGCGTATGAGCTCGGCCTCCGATTCGGGGATCCCGAACCGTTCATAATCGTCCGTACCCTCGATCGAGCTCTCAAGCACGAGATAGGACGTATACGGCGTCATGATTCCGTGCTCCTTGCTGAGGCGCACTATTTCGCTCACGAGCTCCGCATTCTCGCCGTGGAGCCTGATCTCGGACATGAGGTAGCCTATCTTGCGCATGGCCCAGAGCCTCGGGATGAAGTCGTTTTTCGTCGACTTTTCCGGGAAGCTCGCCTCGTAGGTGAACTTTTTGTTTTCTCCCTCCACGGTTCCCTCGAGTACTATCGCGTGCGACCCATTTCCCTCGTACCTTCCGAAAAGAAAAAGCCCGGTGCCCTTGAAGAGATCGGGCAGCTCGAGCGGATAGATCTCGCTTGTTTTTATCCGCCCGAAATCGAGCCCGATGTCCGAGAGAACAGGGTAGGCGATCTTGTCGTAGAACGAGGAGACGATATGCGATATGTCTTCGTCCGTCCCGACGTATTCGGAAACGCCCCGGTGCGTGATGGAGATCCGGTCTAAGAGGTGCGTGTTGACATCCTCGCCGACGCCGAACACGAACACCCGGGCTTTCTCTTTGTTCGCCGATTCGAGACCGTAAAGGATCCTCTTCGTGTCCGTTTCCCCTACCGTGGGCTCCCCGTCCGTGAGAAATACCACGATGCCGGGCCTTTTCGCTGCGCGTCCCCTGTCGGCCAGGATACCGGCCGCGCTCTTCAGGGCTTCGTCGATGTTCGTGCCGCCTCTTGACGCAAGCCCGTCGACGAAGGAGGCCGCCTTCTCTTTCGTTTCGCCGTTCGCGGGCAGTAACGTATCTTCCAGCGGGTTGACCGTGGTCGAAAACCCGATAAGGCCGAACCTGTCGCCGTCGTTGAGCTCTTCTATGCAGTACAAGAGCGCCTGTTTCGCCTGCTCAAGCTTTTTACCGCGCATACTCCCCGACGTGTCGATGACGAATACGATGTCCTTTTCTATCACCGGCCCCTCTACTTCGCCGGGCGAGAGAAACAAAAGGAAGTAGCCTTTTTCCCCCTTCTCCCTGTAGGCAAGCATGTTCGCGCCGATCTTTTTCTCGGACACGGTGTAGTAGAGGACGAAGTCGGTATCGGGCCTGACGTGTGAATCCTCGTACCCGCAGACCGCGCGGTAGGGTTCGACCGTCAGGTCGATGTCGTGGCTCGGGGAGTAGACCGTCTTTATGGGGACGCTCGAGCGGATCTCGGCCGAGACTGAGACCTCTGCGATCGGGTCCGGGGAGAACCGCTCGGTATCGAGCGGGTAGACGTATCGGACGAGGCCGGCGTCGTAACGTAGGGTCTCGGTGTATTCGAGCTCTATCCTCGTCTCACCTCCCGCGGGTACCGGGTAGACGCGCGCCCTGAACATGTTCCTTCCCACGTACTCCAAGAGACCCGGGTCCTTCATCCGTCTCACGATGTCCTCGTATATCCTCCGCGCCTTCTCGCTGTCTAAGACCTCGCCGGATGTCTTCTTTCCGTCTATCCAGAGAGAGAACGAGGATATGGCTGCGGATTCGGGAAGGGGGAAGATGTACTCCGCCTCGAGGTCGGCAGGGTAGCCGTTTTTGAACACCTGGTCTATCCTCGTCGTTGCCACCTGGTCGGTGATTTCGACGCTCACCCTGTGGTACTTCACGGAGAGCGGTTCTTTCGTTTCCCGTCCGGGAAACGGCGGCTCGACGATGAGCACGCCGTCCGCAAGGGCGGAAAGCGCCCCGGCGAAAAGAACCCCAAGCACCGTTACGATGAAGAGTATCCGTTTCATTGTCTCCTCCTGTTCTTCATGTCGTTCCCCGTTTAGACAGCGGCCGATCGAAAAAAGTTCCCGGTTTTTTTTAATTTTGTGCTCGCCGCACGGGACGGTTTAGGATCGGTGCAGCGCCGGCCACAGGCTAAAAGTTTACAAAGTTTACGCCTGTCCCCGAAGACGAAAGAGCCCGCTCTTTGAGCGGGCTCTTTCGGTCTTTTAGCAGAAAGTGAAAAAGCAAAAGCTTTTCACTTTCTGCATACTCACAATACGGGTTTCATGAAAAAAGGCGGACGCCTTTTTCCTGTTGATGACTTTTCCTGTGGATGCGGTTTGAGAATCTTACTACAACGAGGAAACAACGTGTGTTATCCGGTGTCGGATTGTAAAATGCCGGTACATGGGCAGTGGACGTCAGCGGCCGGTATTCGGCACGGCTACTCTGCTATCGTGATGCGGACTAGCAAAACAGGCGTTTCTTCCGGGGCTTTGGGAAGGGGTGTTTCCATTACACCGAGTGTCGAAAGGGCTTCGAGAAGGTCCTCGTACCGTTCTGCGGGAATCCGCACGCTGATCCAGCGGGGGTTGTCGCGTTCGGTTCCGTATTCTATGGAGACGATCGTCCCGCCGAGCTTCTCAGAGAGACTGCGGACCCTGTTTTCGAACGCATCGAGCCCGAGCGTCACGTCTTCCGTTCTCAGCCTCGATTCGGTTTCGTTCGCATCCGGGGTAACGGTTTGTTGCACCCCAAGCTCTTTTTTCGCCGCTGTTTTTTCACCCACCTCTTCCGACGGCCGCGGGACAAAGAGGGTGAGCGTTATCTCGACTGCCGTTTCGGGGGGAGCGGAAACGAGAAGCCTGTCCCCATATTCGGCCGCTTGGGGGGCTTTTTTCAGTGCTTCCATGTCGGCTTCGGCCGGCGGTTCTTTTTTCCTCGACAGGTCATCGATACCCGCTTCCCGCTCATCGGTTACGTCTCCTTTTAATGCGCCTGACGATATGTCTGCAGAAAAGTCTTCCGATAGGGGCTTTAGGGGTACCCGGCGGTCGGCGGTCGGCGTTTCCGATTCCACCGTTTTTTCCTCTATTGTTTCCGCAGCGGGGACTTTTTCTTCCCTCAATTCGCCGGTGGTTTTATCTTTCGCCTCCTCAGGCGCGTACTCCTCTTCTGTTTTCGTTTCGGGCGCGACGGGCGGCACGGACTGCTTTCTTGTAGGTTCGATATGCCTGAAGATCACCACCGCGATGAGGACGACTGCAAGCGCGCCAGCCAGCTCGAGCGGTAGCTTATATGAAGAAAACGGCCGTATTCTCCTCTTCGCGACATCGCGGTCTTTTACACTGAGAATCCTGTTTTTTACGCCGGCGAGAAATCCCTCGGGCGCGTGAACGTCCCGAAGAAGGGCAATATTCTCCCGGTAGGCACGGTACGACTCGAGCTCGAGGGCGCATTTTTCGCAGCGTTCCAGATGCGACCGGACCTTTTCGGACGCCGTACCGTCCAGAACGCCGTCGATATAGTCGAAAAGAAGTCTTCTGACTTTTGTGCACCGCATGCTACCGCAACTCCCGCAGCTCTTCTGCGAGTCGTTTTCTCGCACGGAAGAGCTTGGATTTCACCGTGCCCTGCGCGAGTCCCGTGATCCGCGCGATTTCGTCGTACGGAAGGTTTTCTATGTCCCGTAGTATCACCACCGTACGCTGTTCTTCCGGCAGGCCGCGAATCGCCCTTTTAACGGCCTCCTTTGTCTCGTTCTTCTCGAATGCCAGATGCGGCGACCACCGGCCGTTTTTAACTTCCAGCCTTTTTCCGTCCGGGTCCCCGGCTTCATCGAGGGAGATCATCCGGTTTCTCCTCTTATACTGCAGGGACGAGGTCCTGTTCTTGCAGGCGTTGACAGCCACCCGGTAGAGCCAGGTCGAGAAATTCGATTCCTTTCTGAAACCGCCGAGCGCTCCGTAGACCCTGACGAAGATGTCCTGCGCGCAGTCTGCGGCCTCGTCGTAGTCCGCAAGAAACCGAAGACAGGTCCTAAACACCTTGTCCTGGTACCGCAGCACGAGTCCGTCGAACGCGGACCGGTCCCCCTCTTGAAACCGCGCGACGAACGCCGCATCGGGGATCCCGTCCGAGGATGTTCCGTTTCGCTTACTCATTTAGACAGCCGGATGTCCTAAAAGTTCCGAATACCGCGCGTTCGTCACGCCGTTTTCTCTCCTGTACATGTAGTATACAGATACCACCGCCCGACCGTTATGTAAAGGCTATTCCATTGGAGGATGTGCCGGGATGGCGTCTTACTACAGCGATTTCGGGGAGTGTGACGTACGGTGATTCCGATTTCAGCGCTCCCGCTGAATATCGTTTTTTTTCCATCGGACCGCTATCCGTTCGGCCGCCTCGATGGACCGTTTGATGTCCTCTCTTGTATGCGAAAAGGAGATCGCGCCGTACCCGTGAGCAGTGAAAAATCCCTCGTTCATCATCGCCAGCCTGAAAAAAGTCTCTCTCAGTTCGATATCGCATACGGAGGGGTCCCACACCTGATCGGGCGAATCTATCATGTCTATATCCTTTTTCAAAAAATGAACGCCGACGACGGAGCTCTGCGAGAGACCGGGCAGCGGGTATCCGGTGCACCGGACATTGAAACCGTGCGTCCGGAAGACCTCCTCTATTCCGTTTCTCGCGGTCTCCCCGAGCGCACCGATTTTCCCGTAGACCTCGTCGGCATGCGTCGTGAGGTATGTCAGCATCGCACAGCCAGCGCCCATCGACGCAGGGTGTGCGCTGAATGTACCGCCGTTGAACATGACCCGGCGCTCCACAGGGCACCGCGGCCCGCAGAGCTCCATCACCTCGCGCCGGCCGCACACGGCGCTTACCGGCATGCCTCCTCCTACTATCTTTCCGAAGACGGAAAGGTCCGGCGTGACGCCGTAGAGGCTCGTCAGCCCTCCGGGATGAAAGCGGAATGCCGATACCACCTCGTCCGCGATGAGAAGGGCGCCGTATTCGTCGCAGAGATCTCTCGCCCGCCTGAGATACTGCATGGAAGAGAAGATAAACCCTCCGGAGCCGACGAACGGCTCCATAATGAAGCAGGCGGTGTTTTTTCCGTTTTCCGTGAAGCAGCGTTCCAGTGAATCGAGGTCGTTATATCGCGTGATCCGTATGACATCCTCGAGCCCCTGCGGAAGACCTGCGGACTCGATTCGGTCGAAGCCTCCCTCGTATGTCGATATTCCCTTCAGCGCAAACGGATGCGCGCCGTGCCAGCCGCCGCCGACCTTCATCACCCTGTCTCTGCCTGTAAAGGCACGCGCAAGCATGATCGCGTACATCGTTGCGAGCGTGCCCGAGGTGGTGAAGCGTATCCTCTCTGAGCCGACCTGCTGCAGCAAAAGCCCGGCGAGCTCTCCCTGACGGATGCCGGGAAAACCGGTAATAAGCCCCTGCGATGTATCGAGAACGTTTTGAAGCTCGTCCAGCACCGCTTTGGGGTTGTGGCCGAGGATGTTTGCGAAGTGGCCCTGCCAGAAGTCGGTATACGTGTTTCCGTCTATATCGGTGACATACGCCCCGCTGCTTTGCTCGTCAAAGAAAGGAAACGGAAAAAAGAGCCGGAGATTGTGGCTGCCGCCGCTTATGAGGAGGTTTTTGATCGATTCGTACCGCTTTTTCGATTTCCTGCATCGCTGACCGTACTCCGCCTTCAGTGACTGCAAGAGTTCTTTTCTTCCCATCAAGCCCGTTTCCTCCCGCCTTTGGGTTTCGACTACTATACCGGTAAATACGGCGAGTGTCAAATGCTAACAGGTCAGCGCCGTGGTCCGTCCCGTATGCGGGCCGACGGTCCGCAGGAAACGACGTACCTTGGGCAGAAATGCCGGCGCGGCTCGCTGTCTGGGTGGGCGGGAAAGCCGAAGGTTTTCCCCGCGTGTGAAAAACGGCATGAGGCGGTCGGTTTCTTGACAATTTCAAATTTTAGCCTTAAGGTATGCATAAGAAACAGTCTTTGAAAGGAGCCGAAAGATGGGTGAATACCTGGAACAGATACCGCAGAGACTTCATGTGCATATTGAAGAGATAACAAAAACTTCGGGACTGCCGGAGGGCGAAGAGTCGGTCGAGCTCATCGCCCAGGCCTGGCTCGAAAAGAAGAAGACCTTCGAGGAGAAGATCGATGTTCTGAAAATGGAGGAGATCGAGACCCTCTCGCAAGACGACGCGAGGGGAGCCGTGGTAATGACCTACTCGGGGTCTCTTGTGCTCATAGGGCCGCTGGACGACGGGGTGAGAAAAGCCCGGTACGTCAGTATAGGATTGAGGAAGGACGTTCCCGACAGTGTGGAAAAAACGGACGCCGTCCTGGCGAAGGACGTCACTGCGGACGATACGGTGGAGTTCGAGTCCGGTCCGGTGAAGAGCACCTCGCCGGCGTTCAAGATCGCGGTCCTGACGGAAAAGCTTCCCCTTCTGGAGGAGGAGCGGAAGATATCGGAGGCGACGCAGGTCATCGCGGAGGAGTTCGTCGAGGTTAACAAGACGATAATCTCGGAATGAACGCCTCAAAACGGGCTTGGGTTTTCCAGCGGGGGCGTTCTTTACAAACGGTCGAAGTTTCAACCGGCTCCTACCGGGCGTAAGGAAGACGGTGGTGTTTTTCTCCTGCGTTCCTGCGGAATAGGCGTGGATTCAGTGCCCGGAAGCCTTCGGCATCGTGAATATGAAACCGTTTGGTGTTATACTGTCCGTATGACGAACCGATATATCGCCGCCGCGGCGCTAAACCCATATCCTGAGAGGGGGCGGTGAAGTACGGTGGTGTTATGGAGAGGCGGAAGATCGATGAGCGGGACGTTCGATGAGCCGAGGGAGAAGATTCTCGAAATACTTCTGAGGAAGTCTTCCCCAGACCCGGAAGCGTACACGAATCTTCTCGAGAGGGTCCAGGAAGTTTTGGACAACGAGGACGAGACCGTACGGCCCAGGGACACCGGGGGTCTTCCCGGCGGACTCGTACGCCTGAAAGAAGATATCCCAACCCTGATCGTACCCGACCTCCACGCCCGCATGGATTTCTTGTTTTCCGTCTTCATGCACGAAGACGAAGGCGAAACGGTGCTCGACAGGCTCGGCGGGCAAAAGATACAGATCGTGTGCGTCGGGGACGGATTCCATGCTGAGGGAAGGGCAAAAGAGAGGTGGGCCCTCGCATTCGACGAGTACCGGACCGGTTTCAAGAAGCACGAGGGCATGGACGAGGAGATGAAGGAGAGCCTCGGGGTCATGGAGATGGTGATGGAGGCGAAATGCCGGTTTCCGGACTGTTTCCACTTTTTGAAGGGCAACCACGAGAACATCGCGAACGAGGAGGGTGAGGGGAACCATCCGTTCAGGAAGTTCTCCTATGAGGGAATCATGGTGTTAGAGTGGGTGACGAAGTTCTTCGGGGAGGAGTTCATCTCCTCCTACTACGAGTTCGAAAAATCGCTACCGCTTCTCGCGGTGGGGAAAAATTTTCTCGTTTCGCACGCCGAGCCGGTACGAGCCTTTGAACCGGAAGAGGTGGTGGAATACCGGCAGGAGACCGATGTCGTGGAGGGCCTCACGTGGACCGCCAACGACGACGCGGACCCGGACAGCGTCGAAACGATGCTCGAGTCGTACCTTCACTGCGGGCCGGAAGATTCCTGCTACTATTTCGGCGGGCATCGTCCGGTGCGGGGGCTCTACAATGCGAGGGCGGGGGGAAGGTATATTCAGATCCATAACCCGGACAGGTTCGCCGTTGCAAGAATACGCCCGGCCGGGGAGATAGACCCCGAGCGGGATATCATCGAGATAGAGAACTGGGCGTTTTCAGAACACTGATATTAATATGGAGACGGGGTTATGCCGAAACCGTTAATCAAGGTTGGGAAATACGACATTGTAAAGAAGATCGCAAAGGGAGGCATGGGTGCGGTGTATCTCGCGAAGCACCCGACCCTGAAGCGTTTCGTCATTCTCAAGCAGCTCACGCTCCGGGGCGGCGGCGGCTTCGTGCAGCGCTTCAAGCGCGAGGCCTCGCTCATGATCGATTTCAGGGACGAGCATATCGTCCCGGTATACGACCACTTCAAGGTCGGTTCCTCCTACTACATCGCGATGGAATATGTCGACGGTACGAGCTTGGACCGGCTCATAGAGGAGAGCGGCGGACTGTCCAACGAGGCGGCGCTGCTCATCTTTTCGGAGATATGCAGGGGGCTGAAGTACGCCCACGACAAGGACGTCATACACCGCGACATAAAACCGGCGAACGTTCTCATATCCAAACAGGGTGAGGTGAAGCTCACCGATTTCGGGATCGCCACGAGCAAGGAAGCGGAGGAGGAGGGGCTCACGAAGATCGGCATGACGCTCGGTACGCCCGCCTACATGTCGCCGGAGCAGATTGCGGATACGAGCAAGGTGGACATGAGAGCGGACATCTACTCCATGGGCGTGATGTTCTACGAGATGCTCACCGGAAAGAAGCCGTTTCCCTCACGCTTCTCTCCCGACGTGATCGACAAGATCAGCAAGGGCATATACGTAAATCCGAAGAAGATCAACCCCACCATCCCGCGGGCGTTTTTACGCATCATCAAGCGGACGATGAACTGCAAGGTCAACAAGCGGTACAAGGACCTCGGATCAGTGCTGAATATCCTGGACAGGTACACGAAGAAATACAAAGGCCAGCGGGAGATAAATGCCGACGTCAGGCGGTATCTCGAGGGAAACGAGATCACGCTGCCCACTACGATGAAGGTCGGAAAGAAACGGCACAAACGGGGAGGGATCCTCATCGGTGTGACCGTGGGTCTAGCGGCGCTTACCGTGCTGTTTTTAGGCGGGCTGTTCTGTTACTACAAGGGGTATGTGTACGAGTACCTCCGCGCGAGAGAGTACGGGAAGCTTGAAATCACCGCCTCAATACCGCAGGACTACTTCAAGGAGGCGCGGCTCATCTACGCGTACGCGCTCCTCACATGTCTTGACGAGACGGATGCGGAAGCAGAGGGAAGCGGGCCCGAATACCACTACAGGCTCACCCCGAAGCGGGAGGGGTTTTTGTACCCCATCTTGAAAGAACAGGCGTCCGAGGAAGAGGACGCCGCCACGGGCCCGGATGAGGCGCTTCTGTCAACCGGCGACCTGTATCTTCGGGCGGGCAACTACGAGCTCGTGCTGTATCTCGAGAACGGGAAGCATATCATGAGGTTCTATCTCTACCCCCGTGTCCTGCAGCGTGAGAACCTGGACACCGAGGACAAACGGAACCTCGCGTTCAGGGTCCCGATTTCCGTCAAGAAGCAGATAACCATAGATCACCGGGTGTCCGACAGTGAAACCGGCATGTCGCTGTACGATGAAGCGGACATCGATTTTTACCTTGCCGAGCAGGACCGATGGCTGGACTGGAAGTTCTATCACAGCAACCGGAGGCTTGCGGAGTATCTTGCAAGCAAGCTTCAGTCCGGGGAACGGTACAGATTCCGGTACTCGGCGGACGGCTATTACGACGTCGAGACGGAGTTCTACGTAGAGACGAGCCTCGATTCCGCGGTATCGGAGGTCGGACTCATTCGAAAATCGGGGACGCTCGTCGTCGAGTCCGACTACGAGGGCCTCGACATACTCATCGATAACCGCGCGGAAAGTTATATCGGGGTGCAAAAAAAGCAGTTCGTCCGGTACGAAGATACGACGCTCGAACCGAAAAAGTTCCCGCTTTCGGAAGGGACCTATGCCATCACCGTCGGGAGGGGAAAACGGACCGTACAGAACGCGCAGTTCAGAATAGTTGGGGAAAAGACAACCAGAGTCCGGGTTACGTACGACCCCGGGGAGAAGAGCATCGGGCTCGAGGTGGAAAGACCGGGCGGATAATGCCAGCCAGGAGGCGCAGTTGACACTCGGTATACGCATACTATTTTTCGGACTCGTCGGTCTCTTCTCGGGCATGCTCGCATGGCCCTGTACCGAGCTTGTTCTGTATCTTCAGGCTGCTTTTCCGACCCTCCTTATATTCAACGCCGCACTGGGGGTCACGACAGGCGTTTTGATGGGTGTGTGCTTCGGAACGAGCGAAGGCATTATCGCGAGGTCCGCCAAAAAGATCGCGCCGGGCGCGGCCACCGGAGTGGGGGTGGGTTTTGCAGGCGGGCTCGTCGGATTCGTGGCGGGCCAGGCTGCGCTTCTACACATCGGAACGGTGTTCTTCACCACTACGACCAGTTTCGAGCAGGTCGGTTTTCCGCTGTCAAGGGCGGCGGGCTGGGCCGTGTTCGGGATGTTCATAGGAAGCGTCGAGGGGATACGGAGCCGCTCCGGCCCCAAGGTGAGAAACGGGGTGATCGGCGGGCTGTGCGGCGGCATCATGGGCGGTCTCGCGGTCGAATATATCCGGTATCTCTCGCCCGGAGGCTTTTTCCCGCGGCTCGTAGGATTTCTGGTCTTAGGATTCATGATAGGGATCTTCTACGGGTTCATAGAGAACAGGCTCGCCCGCGCCAGCTTACTCCTGTTGAACGGAGAGGAGCGAAACAGGACGTTTCTTCTTGCCGGGAAAAGGACGACCGTCGGTGTATCCGAAAAAACGGAGGTCACCCTCCACGGCTACGGGAGAGTCGCTCCCGAGCATGCGGTGGTGACGAGGGTTCGGGGGGACTATGTGCTCTCAGGCGCCGGCGCTGAAACCGGAGCCGGATCTCGCAGTGCGCTCTACGTCAACGACGAGCGGGCGGAATCCGCGCACCTGAAGGACGGAGACGTCATCCGGATCGGAGAAGCCCAGTTCAGGTTTACAAAGCGGTAGGGGCCCGCACGGCGTGCGGCAGGGGGAATGGGTATGAAATGGTGGGGGGTGTGTGCCTTTTCAGCGTTTTTCATAGCCGGCGTCTTTGGCCCGTCGAGCCGGGCGCGGTCCGAAACGGTGAGGATCTCCCAGATAGACAACTCGATGCTCCTCGTCGATCAGGGGGTGAGACTCTACATAAGCGTGACGAACGACGAGGGGGACCCGGTTTTCGGGCTTCGAAAAGAGAACTTCCGCGTGTTCGAATCGTCCGCGGACGATCCGTCCGCCGCTGTGCCCGAGAAAGAGCGTGATATACGATCGTTCCTGCACGGGGTCAACATTAACGAGGGAACGGCCTTCCTCTTCGTTCTCGACAACTCGGGAAGCATGTACTGGGACAATACGGGAAAGATCAAGAACTCCCAAGACGAATCCGTGTGGAGGATCACCCACGCCAAACGGGCGATCGCATCGCTTCTTTCGGAGATCAAGAACCCGCTCGACCGGGTCGGCATCGTATCGTTCAATGTGAAGGTCGGGCAGAACGTGGAGCCTGTGAGCTCGAAGGTCGAGACTGAACGGGCGCTTTCTTTAATCGAGCGGCCGCGGGAGGAGGAGGCGTATACCGAGCTGTACGAAACCCTCTACCGGTCGATCGACGGTTTCAGGACTCAGCGGGGCAGGAAGGTCGTCATCCTGCTCTCCGACGGCGTGGATTTCCCCCTGAAGGACAATCCCGCGTTTCCGGTACGGTACGGCATCGAGCAGGCGATCGCGTACGCTCAGAAAGAGGGGATATCGGTGTTCACGATAGGGCTCTCGAATCGGGCGGATAAAAGCAGCCTGAGCCGCATCGCGCAAGAGACGGGAGGCGCCTTCTTTTCCGTATACGAGCCGGAACGGCTCTCCTCGCTCTACAGTCTCATACGGAACCAGGTGATGAACGAGTATCTCGTCTCCTATCCGGCGACGATGGACCCCGCAACGAAAAAGCGGGTCCGTGTGGAGTACACAAAAGGAGATAAGGAAGACGAAGCGGCGCGATTTTACTTCGCCGGCACGATATTCGGAACTCCGTGGGAACGGCTTCACTACGTCTATTTCCTGTTTGTGCCGGGCGCCGTCGTGCTTCTGTTCGTTCTTTTTCTTATCAGGTTCGAAAACCGCGACGAGACCGCCTCCCTGGCCGTTCTATCCGCCTCGGGGAAACGGAGGGGAAAGAATACGATAGGGCTTGAAGGAACGAAGCGGGCCGTCACGATCGGAACAGGCGCAAAGGCCGATATCACCGTGTCGGGCAGGATGCCGGACGGCGAGGTGAAGGTGGAGCGGAAAAACGGTGTCTTCACCATCGTGAGCGGCGGAAAAGGGGTGACGGTGAACAACCGGCAGGTGAAGAAAAAGGTGCTCAGAGCGGGAGATCTGATCAAAATCGAGGGTACGGAGATCGTATTCGACGGCAAGGTGCCGAAGTAGCAGCCGTCGGGACGGCGCCCGATTGCCGCTGCCGCCGGAACGGTCATCGTCGGACGATGGTCAGCGTCGGACGACGGTAGCCCTGTTTTTAAACGCCCTGCCGAACGATATCCGTGGAACGAGTGAGCGCGGTTTGGCGGCTATCGTGATCTCCTCGCCGGTCTGCGGGTTTCTGCCTATCCTCGCCTTCTGAGGCCCCCTCATCTTCAAGAAGATCCTGCCGAGCCTGCCGATCGGCACGCGGGCTCCGGAGAGCACTCCCTGTTCCACCGTGTCGATGAAATCGTCTATCACCGCCTTTGCGCACCGCCGGGAGATGTTGTTTTTCTTCGCTATATAGGAGACCATAGAGCTCATCGTGTACTTATCCAGAGCCGTTTTGGTAAGCATAAGCAGCGTCCGGTTGATTTTGACGAACCCGTTCGTAAGGAAACTGACCGCCTCCCGAATGCGCTTCTGCTGCTCGGCGGGCGGGACGCCCCTCTCGGTCACTGCGACGATAAGGGCCGGAGAGCTCTTTTTGATCGGCCCGTTTTCGAACTCCACCGGGCGGTTTTTCTCGATGGGTCCTGCGACCGTCGCGCGGTCGCTCGTCAGGATGTCGGGAACGTCCTTCCTGAGGCCGATGCTCGCATATTCCGCCCATCGGCCCTGTTCGGAGATCGTCCCGATTCCAAGAAGAGACCCCGAGTAGGTAAGGACCAGCGCGCCGCGGGGGTCTTCCGCTTCGATGGAGTCGATCTCTTCCATATGAAGAGTCTTTGTCTGTTCGCGGAATATGCGGCGTTTTTCGAGCCACGCCTCCGAAATGGCTTCGAGCGACTGCCGGGTGTCCGGCAGGCCCGAGGTTTTCGTAACAGACTGCAGATGAGGCTTGATATAGTCCGGAATTCGTTCAAATGCGGTTTCCATGGTCTTTCCTTATACGTTCGATGGGGGGCGAAGGTCTCGATGAGCCGGTCAAAAAAAGACCCGGCATCTCAGCATGCCGTAAACGGTTCATATCATCGACAGCTTCGTCTTGCCGACCTGGATTACGTCTCCCTTCTTGAGGCGGACCCTTTCGCATTTCGGGATGGGGTTGTTGTTGACGTACGTTCCGTTCGTGCTTCCCTTGTCCGTGATGAAGTACACGTTTTCGTCCCGCTCGATCAGCGCGTGGCGCCGGGAGACGAGGGGGTCGTCCTTGATTACGATGTCGCTTTGCGGGTCCCGCCCTATGCTGATCATCCTCTTTATATCGATCGCGCGGTCCTTGAATCTGATCTTCGCATGCCTCGTCTGCATCTGTTTTGCGATCTTTTTTCCCTTGTCTCCGCGCTTATAGATCGTTTCGTCGGGCATATTGTACTCCTCACCGCATGATTCTGTAACAATTGTACGGCAATATAATTTTCCAGTCAAATGTTTTCCGAATTCCGGGCGACCGGGTATGATGAAACGGGATAACGAGGGCGGCGGAGGGCAGGTTTTTTCCGTGCCGCTTTCATGCGGTTATGGTCTTTTACTGAAACATAGCGGTACCGTCTACTATACTACGAAAGAATCGAGCATAAAAGCCGTTTGTCCGCACGCTCGAAGACGAACGCGCAGGCTTTTTGAACGCTTTTTCTTTTTTCCGTAGGGGGACGCAGCCTTCTCGGTCTATCAAAATGAGTACCGGCCGCTTTGGGGCGTTGGGAGACCGGTTTCGACCAGTAAACGAAACGGGTGAAAACGGCGATTACAAGGGGTGTTCGTAGCGGATGACCCGGCGTGCCTCGGAATAATCGGTCATGATTCCGGCCGCTACCGCGCCGTGGATGGCGGCTCCAACCGCCGCTTCCTCCTCGTGCAGGGGAATGACGAGGGCTTTGCCGAACACCCGGCCTGTGATGTCCCGCATCATCTGGTTTTTTCTCAACGCGTTTCCCCCGCCAACGAGAATGTCGCGCCGCTCGAGAACACCGGGTTCGACCATGCGTTTCAGAACTTGCGCGATTCCCTCCAGCATTCCGTACACGAGGTTTGCCGGCGTGAAGTTGTCGTCTGAGATACCCCGTATGCTCCCCCGCGCGCCGGGATCGCTTCGCATACCGGAAAAAAGCGGCAGCACGTCGAGACCGTCCGCGCCGTGCAGCTCTTTCACGAGCGAGGACATCCTTTCATATAGGTCGGGAGGAGCGGACACACAGAAAAGCGTTTCGCCCACCTCTTCGAAGAAAGCGGCGAGCAGTTCGTAGGAGCATCCGCCGGAAAGCGCGTTGCCGGATACGAGAAGCCTCCCTGCGAAAAACGGCCGTATCACCACGTCGAAACCGTCGGCCGGGGCGTTTTGGCCCTCATCGATGCAGTACGAAACCTGGGAGGCGGTGCCGATATTCACGAGGAGGGAGTCGTCATGATCGCGCACTCCTCCTAAAAAGCTCGCCTGATTGTCTCCTAAGCAGCACGAGACGGGAGGGCGCTCGCCGCCGAGAAGCGAGCGGATCGCCCCGTGTTCCAGTCTTCCCGTCACCGTTCGGGAAGGA
Organism: Spirochaetota bacterium; assembly: GCA_016934265.1. GTDB lineage: Bacteria > Spirochaetota > B62-G9 > B62-G9 > DRHN01 > JAFGTF01. The sequence goes on along the minus strand of JAFGTF010000070.1, from coordinate 91,250 downwards.
ACGATCTCAGGAAGGATTCCGGGATCGATGCCGAGTGCGGTGAGATACTCCTCGTCCCACGCGCCGGCTGAAATATCGTACGCACCGGTGCTGTCCGCCATGGTGGGATCGGTGAGAGGGACGTTGCGGCCTGAGAGAGCCATGGAGAAGTAGTCGGGGATCGTGCATACCTTGTTAATGTCACCCCGTCTCTTCCTGACGGCCCAGTCGAAGAGCGTTACGACGCCGTACCCGGTCGAGGGGGCATGTGTGCCTGCGAGACCGACCGTACGCGCCGCCATCTCCTCTAAGAGCGTTTTGCCGTCCGGTCCCCGCTCGTACCCGCGCCGGTCCTGCCATGTAACGAGGCCCGTGACCGGCGCGCCCGTTTCGTCGATTCCCACGATGCCGTGCATCTGGCCGGTGACTCCTATTGAAACGACCTCGCCGTTGAAACGAGAAACACAGGAGGAGACCGCCCTGTACAGGGCGTCCCGCACCATATCCGGGTTCTGCTCCCTGTACAGGGGATTTATGCCGGTCACGTACGCACCGACTTTCTCGGAGACGGTCCTGAAAACGGCGCCGTTTTCGGAGTCGACAAGGGCGGCCGAGACGCTCGTTGTGCCGAGGTCGATGCCTAAGGCCGCCTTTTTCTCTTTCATTACTCCACCCAATAAGAGATGGTAAACGATTGCCTACAGCGAACGCTGCAGGGCACGGTTCAGCCGTTTCACGAACGAAGAGGAATCCGGCAACTGAACGCCTTCGACGAGCAGCGCCTGCTCGAAGAGGAGCCTGCACGTATCACTGAACACCTCACCGTCCTCCGTTTTTTCAAGGCTTTTCACGATGGGATGGTCGGGATTTACCTTCAGCACGGGTTTTATCTCCGGCATTGTTTTTTGACCCATAGCCTTGAGAAGCTGCTGCAGTCCGATGGTCGGGTCGTCCTCGTCGGCGACGATACAGGAGGGAGAGTCGCCGAGTCCCGCGCTCGCCGTAACGGACTTCACTTCCTCCTTTAAAACGTCTGCGATACGGGAAAGAAGCGGGCCTATACTCTTTTCCTTCTTTTTATCCTCTTCGCTCTTGATATCGTCGAGAGTGTCGCTTCGTTTCACCGCCTTCAGCTCGATCTCCTTGTAGCGGCCGAGCGCGGGAATGACGATCTCGTCTATCTCGTCATCCATGATCAAGACCTCGATCTCTTTCTGCTTGAACGGCTCGAGCAGGGGGGAGCTTCTCAGGGTTTTTTCGTTCTCTCCGGTGACGTAGTAGACGGCCTTCTGGCCTTCCGTCATGCGTTCCTTGTACTCCGAGAGGCTCGTGTACCCCTCAGTCTTCGTCGATTTGAACTGCAAGAGCTCGACCAAAAGCTCCCGGTTTCCGAAATCCTGGTAGGCGCCCTCCTTCAGCGGCCGCCTGAACTCCTCGTAGAAGAGGTCGTATTTCGCTCTGTCCTTTTCCTTCAGCTCTTTCAATTCTCCCAATATACGTTTCACGGAGTCGGACTTGATCTTTGCCAGAACTGCGTTTTTCTGGAGCATTTCGCGGGATACGTTGAGCGGGAGATCTTCAGAGTCGATGACGCCGCGGACGAACCGCAGGTAGCGCGGCAGCAGCTCCTTATCGTCGTCGGTAATGAACACGCGTTTTATGTACAGCTTCATTCCGGGCTGGTACTCGGCCCAGAACAGGTCGATCGGAGCCTTCTTCGGAATATAGAAGAGGGTGGAATACTCGATCTTTCCCTCCGCCCTGGTATGGATATATAAAAGAGGGTCCTCGTCGTCGTGGGAGATGGTGCGGTAGAACTCGGTGTAGTCTTTTTCTTCCAGATCGCTCTTCGGGCGTCTCCAGAGTGCGGACGCCGCGTTGACCTGTTCGGTCTTCTTCGTCTTTGTTCCGTCGTTCGCCTCGGTTTCATATGAGAGGTGTATGGGAAACGGGATATGGTTGGAGTATTTTCGTATGATCGCCTCGAGCGAGAAACGGTTCGCATACTCCTCACCCTGACCGTTCAAGAGGAGGGTGACCGTGGTGCCGTGCCCGTCTCTGACCGCCTCATCTATCTCGTAGCCTCCCTTGCCGTCGCTCTTCCATCGGTACGCCTCTTCACAGCCAGCCTTTTTCGATACGACCTCGACGGACTCCGAGACCATGAAGGCGGAGTAGAACCCCACGCCGAACTGGCCGATCAGGTTCGAGTCCTTCTTCGCGTCTCCAGTGAGGGAGCCGAAGAAATCGCGCGTTCCGGAGCGCGCGATGGTGCCGAGGTTTTTCTCGAGCTCCTCCGCATCCATACCGATCCCCGTGTCGGATACGGTGATCACCTTTCTCTCTTTCTTTGTTTCGGACAGCGTGATGACGCGTCTTTCCTGCTGACCGAACGATATGTCGATCCTGGGATCGAACGGTATTTTCTTGTACCGCTCGTCGGTAAGGGTGAGGTACTTCAGGGTGTCGAGCGCATCGGAGGCGTTGGATACGAGCTCTCGTAAAAAAATCTCGGGGTGAGAGTAGAGGGAGTGTATTATGAGGTGTAGAAGCTGATTTACCTCGGTCTTGAACTTGCGTTTTGACATCCTCGTGCTCCTTGTGTTTCGCTACCGCTATCACGGTTGCGATTTTTCGGTATTTACAGTAAATATACTCATTTTTCGAAAAAAGTGAACCCGCAGGGTGTATCGGTGTAAGCCGCGCATTCTCATTCCCACCGGACGAAAACCGCCGTGCTGAGGCCGCGGATCGTACCGGTATTTTTTTTGGTAAAAGCGTTTCGAATTCCTCCATCTATCGGTTGTTATTACCGTAGTGTTCCCTTATTCTTATATTACTGTTCTATAAGGAGCGTCGCCGTGAAGACCGATTCGTTCTGGGGCTACGTGAAGCGCAACATACTGGGCAATGATGCGTCGATCGAGACCCCCTACGGCAGCAGGAGGATTACGTACGCCGACTATACCGCCTCCGGCCGCGGGCTTGGTTTTATCGAGGAGTATATGAAAAGGATCCTCGATCTCTACGCAAACACCCATACGGAAGACGATGAAACCGGGAGGGTCTGTACAAGTCGCCTGCACCAGGCGGAAGAGGCCATTAAACGCCTCGTAAATGCAGGCGGGCACTACAAGATAATCGAAACCGGGACCGGCGCGACCGGCGCGATCCACCTGCTGCAGAAGATACTCGGGCTGTATATCCCTCCCGCGGCGACGGTGATGTTCCGCGGGATGCTTTCGGATTTCTTCGACGAAAAGGAGGGGGAGCGGTTTGAGGAGTATATCCTGTCCCGAAGGCCTGCGGTCTTCGTCGGCCCCTTCGAGCACCATTCCAATATCGTCTCGTGGCGGGAGTGTTTCGCAGAGGTCATAGAGATAGGCCTCGATTCCGAGGGTCTCATCGATCTCGGCGACCTCGAGCGGAAGATCGGAAAAAAGGAGTATGCGGACAGGCTGAAAATCGGGTCGTTTTCCGCCGCGTCGAACGTGACCGGCGTCAGGTCCCCCGTGTACGATATCGCGCGGCTCCTCCATAGGGCGGGGGCGTATGCGTTCTTTGATTTTGCGGCGATCGCACCCTATGTGCAAATCGATATGATGAAGGACGACGAGGCGTATTTCGACGGTATCTTTTTTTCGCCGCACAAGTTCTTAGGGGGCCCGGGGAGCTCGGGGATACTCGTCATTCACGAGAAGATATACAGATGCGACGTGCCTCCCACGACGGGCGGGGGGGGCACGGTCGAGTACGTAAGCTCCTACACGCAGGATTACGTCCCGGACATCGAGGTGCGGGAAAAGCCCGGTACCCCGGGCATTCTGCAGGTGATGAGGTCGGCATTGGCCATGGAGGTGGCAAGAAAGCTCGGTTACGATGCCATCGAAAGACGGGAGCAAACGCTCATACGGCGGGCGTTTGCCGCGCTGCAGGACCACAGAATAGAGATTGTGGGAAACAAGGATCCTGCGAAGCGTATCGCGATCCTGTCCTTCAATGTCAAAAGAAAGGAGGCGTATCTCCATCCGCGATTCGTCACGAAGCTTATGAACGACCTGTTCGGCATTCAGTCCAGGGCGGGATGCCTCTGCGCAGGCCCCTACGGACACAGGCTGCTTCATATAGACCGGGAGCAATCGGAGAAATACAGGGAGCTGATTCACCAGGGGTTTGTCGGACTGAAACCGGGATGGACGAGGCTGAACTTTCACTATCTCATTTCGGACGACGAGTGCGACTACATCTGCGATGCGGTGCGTTTCATCACGAACAACGGCGTGTATTTTCTTCCCCTCTACGATTTCGATATGAGGACCGGAACATGGACATACAGGAACGAAACCGGAAAAGAGCCGCCGTTCGGTATCGAGCACGCGCTCGATGCGGCTGACGGGACCGTCGAGAAAAAGGCCGAACGGGAAGTGCCCTACGACCGGTATCTCAGCGAGGCGGAAGAAATCGCTTCAAGGCTGAAAAGTTCCTTTTTGGAAGAGAGGCTTGCGACGACGGACAGGGCGCTCGTCCCTTTCTTATACTATACGTGACGGGTTTCAGCCGCCGTTGACGCTATAAGGATCTGGGCCCGTCGACGGTTATTGAATCGTAAACGGTTTTTGGTAATCTCTTTCAATCGTCACGTCTACCGTTGTTGTTCGGTGGTGTTTTAGGGTATCTTTTCTTCAATACAAATGTCGACTCGTGGTGAGCTTTGTGATATACGCGACAGCCTCGGTTACGTACCTTCCTGCTTGCCGTTTTTCGCGGCCTTTAGCGTGTTCTCGAGCTCCCGTATTCGTTTGGATATGAGGTTGATCTGGAACTCTATAGAGTTCAGGATCCAGAACTGGAAGTGGTCGACCTTCTGCTGCCGGTTGATCATCCAGATGATCTTGATCGAGATAAGGAGGATGGCGATCTCTATGGAGATGAATCGCGTGATCCCGAAGAAGGAGAGATCGAACACCTCCCTGATGATATCGAAGGCGAAGAGACCGATAACGAGAATGAGGAACAGTATGTTGACGGCGGTGTCCTTTTTCTTGGATGATTTTCCGCCGACCTGGCCGAGTATCTTGCGAACCCTCTCCTTTTCGTTCTTGTAGTGTTCGAGCTCTTCCCGTAAAATTTTTGTTTCGTCCATGAAAGGAAAATAGTATCGGGGGTTGGATATGTCAAGCGGCGGGCTTTTTACACTCATTCTGAGATATACCGATACATGTAACAGACGGAAGATTCATGGGAAAAACTAAAAAGAGGAGGTCGGCATGGTAACCGGTAAGGGATCGTACGATGCGGTGCTCGCCGATGAGGAGATAGGTAAGATCCTGAAAGAGGGTATCGACGAGTCCTCGGTACGGGGCAAGCGCGTTCTCGTGCTCACCCCGGACGGGACGAGAACGGCGCCGCTTCCCCTCATGACGAGGCTTCTTTTCACGTACCCGGGCGAAATCGCCTCACGGCTCGATTTCATGGCGGCCGTGGGCACCCATAGGCAGCTTTCAAAAGAGGAGCTTTGCAGGTTGTACGGAATCGGCGGCGAAGAGAGGGCTGGGTCCTCGTTTTTAAATCACCGGTGGGACAGGCCGGATACGTTCATGAAGATCGGGACGATCGCCGAAAGGGAAGTCGCCCGGATTTCAGAAGGGCTTTTGACGAAGAAGATGGATATACTGCTCAACAGGGCGGTGTACGACTACGATCTCGTTCTGGTACTCGGGCCCGTGTTTCCGCATGAGCTGGTCGGGTTTTCCGGAGGAAACAAGTATTTCTTTCCCGGAGTCTCGGGGGGAGAATTCATGCATTCGTTTCACTGGCTCGGCGCCCTCGTGGGGTGCATGGGGATCATCGGGAAAAAGCACACCGCCACACGGGCGCTCATCGACAGGGCGGCTTCGCTCATCGAGCCGAGGAAGATCTGTATCTCGATGGTCGTCGACGGAAATATTTTGCGGGGGCTCTTTGTCGGAAGCATGGAGGAGTCCTGGGAAAAGGCCGCCGACCTCTCCGAAACGGTGCATGTGATGCACGTAAAACGCCCCTACAGGCTCGTGATCGGGGTCGCTCCCCCCATGTATGACGAGCTGTGGACCGCGGGAAAGGTGATGTACAAGCTCGAGCCCGTGGTGGAAGACGGCGGCGAGCTCGTCATTTACGCGCCTCATATCGATACGGTCTCGCACACCTGGGGAGACCTCCTTTCTCGTATCGGCTACCATGTCCGCGACTACTATCTCGCACAAGCCGGCAGGTTTTGTGACGTGCCGAAAGCGGTGCTTGCTCATTCCGCGTTGGTCAAGGGGGCGGGAACCTATGTGAACGGAAAAGAGCGGCCGAGAATTCGTGTCACCCTGGCGAGCGGGCTGTCCGAGAAAGAGTGCGGGCGGCTCGATCTGGGCTACAGGGACCCGGGGAAGCTCGATATCGAGCGGTACAGAGACAAAGAGAAAGAAGGGGTGCTCGTGGTCGATAACGCGGGCGAAACCCTGTACAGGCTCGATTCCGGCGACTGAAATCGCTGTTCATCTGTGTAGTTCCATCCAACAATGGAAGTATCAATCATGACGAAGCGATACCGGGAATGAGTCGAAGGGGAGCGCCATCTTCCCCTGGCGTTATTGCGTGGTATTCACAGCAATAACTGCTCACCAAAAGCGGAGAGAGATATAACTTTTCATTTGCCGGTCCTTCTCTCAGGCGTAGAAGAACCGGTAGTTTAGGTAGAGGTAGACGAGGTATAAAAAAAGCAGCACGACGCCGTTTGTCTTTGTGAGCCGGTAGCGGGCCCGGAGGCCTCCCAGCATTGTCCCCACCACGATAAACATTGTCGCGAACGAGAAAAGTATGGTGAAACGGTCGAGCACGATCGGCCTGATGGCGGACGATACCCCGACGATCCAGAGAATGTTCAGGATGTCCGCGCCGATGATGTCGCCTACCGCTATCTCGCCGTGCCCCTTGCGGGCCGCGACGATGCAGGTGCTTATCTCGGGCAGCGAGGTCCCGATCGCCACGATGGTGAGGCCTATGATAGTCTCGGAGACGTCGAACGAGCGGGCGATGACGAGCGACGACCGGATCACGAGCCGGGCCGAGACGACCACCCCGACGAGCCCGATCGCGAACAGGATGATGAGTCTTCTCAGGTTGATGTGCTCCCTCTTTAGTTCCGTCTCCCGCTGATCGGCTTTTAGGAGGCCGAGCTTTCTCTTTTTTTCCGTTACAACGAGAAAGGCCATGTAACAGGCGAGCAGCGCCACGAGGATGAGGCCCTCCGGCCTCGATATCCGCCCGTTGATCGCGAATACGAAGGCGATCAGGTCTATGCCGATGAGGAAGAGGCCCGCCGTCTTTAGGATGTCCCTGTTGACGGGGATCGCGGTGGGAGCAATTATCGCGGCGAGCGCTAGCGCGATGCCGTCGTCCGCGATGACCGAGCCGAGCGCGTTCCCGAACGCGATCTCCGGGTGGCCCAAGAACGCCGCCTGCGCGGAAACGGCGATCTCGGGTGCGGTGGTCGCAAACCCCACGATGACGATCCCCACGAGCATCTTGGGGAGGTTGTAGTAGGCGGCGATACCGGCAGCGGACTCGACGAAGAAATCGGAGCTCTTGAAGAGGATGTAGAAAGAGCCGAAGAGCAAAAAGACGTTGAACCAGACGTTTTCGATAAGAAGTGAGATATCCATACGTTTTCCGAAAAAGAGGAGTAGGATGAAAGTATAATCGATTTACACCGATGGAGAAACATTATTTCATCCGTGTGCCGCATGCGGGGTGTCGCCCACGAAGCGCGTCTCCTTATTCACGATACAAGCGCCCGCCTTCGATGTGCCGTTTGTACCCGCCTTTTTTGGCCTCGTCTAGCTTGTTTCGGAGGTTCGGAGCCGGGTCCCGACCTCCCGAGCTTTTTTGTTATAACGGCTCGGTTTGTGAGGAGGATGGACAGCCGTTTCGGATCGCGATGAAGGAGAAGGCGGTATCGAGAAAGAGGCGACGTACCCGTACGTTGGAGTTACCGAAATCGGGAAAGAGACGACTGGCGGTGTAATGGTTTCTCTACGGCATATTCACACGCGTACCCTGATACGGGGGTCGGCAAGAAAGTGTATGCGGTGCGTAATATCTCGGGAAAAGATCCGGACCCAGGCCATGCAAATCTTCACATACCGTTCACACGCCCCTCATCCGCATTTCACCCGCCGCTTCTATATTGATTTCAGAAATTACCACAAGGGGGTTTTAAAATGGGAAAGAAGATACTGATTGTGAGCCTGGTTGCGCTTATCGGTGCGGCGCTTGCCGGCGCCACCGTTCTCGTCGCGCACGACGTAAACGGCAGGGACGTCGTCGAAACCGGGGAGGTCGTGACGCTCGAGGGAACGCTCCGGCTTGAAGCATACGAGTGGTACCTCGATACCGATGACGAAAGCTATCTCCTTCACTTCGGCAACAGGGCATATCTCGAGTCCACCGGCATAGACCTCGCAGAGGGCGACAGGATCTCTGTCGATGGCTTCGCTGGAGGAAGCGACATCGCGGTGGTTTCGGTGAAGAGCGACGGTGAGACCTTCATCTTCCGCAATACCGACGGCACGCCTCGATGGGCTGGCCGCGGTGAACGCTACGCGAGACGTGACGGAACGCGGTCGGGCGAGCGTCTTGCACGAGGCGGTTTAAGGGCTTGTGACGAATCAAACGGGATGGGAAGGTTTTTCAACCGCGGAGGAAACATCGACGGCCGCAGGATGGGATGCAGACAGACTGAGGTGTTTGGCCGGGGTCCCGGCGGCGAGTGTCGAAACGATCTGAAGCCGAACAGGAGTAACTGAAAGCTGCTGAAAACCCTCCCTCGGGTGAGGTCGCCCTCCCTAGCGGGAGGGCTTTTTTATGCGCATACGGACGGTCGTGCCCTTTTGCTCCTCGCTCGCGATCGATACGTCGCCTCCGTGTAGCTGGGCGATCTTCTTCGCGATGGTGAGCCCGAGGCCGCTTCCGGGCGTGTTCCTCGCGTACTCGCCGCGGTACAGGCGGTCGAACACCTTCTTTATCTCTTCCGGAGGAATGGCCTCTCCCGTGTTGTGCACGCTGAGCTCATATCCCGCTCCTTCTGTGCGGACTGACACCGTTACCGTCCCGTTTTGCGGCGTATGACGTACGGCATTCGAGAGAATGTTGGAAAAAGCCCGCGCAAGGAGGTTCTCGTCCCCGAAAAAGTCGTCCGTCTCCTTCACCCATTCGGCCGTTATCCCCTTTTTTTGCATCTGCGGTGAAAACCTGTCCTTGAGCCCGTCCAGAAACGCCCCCGCATCGATCCCTTTCGGATGGATCGCCATCCGGGGAGACTCGAGTCTGGTGAGCTCGCCGAGATCGCTGACGAGCGCCTCTATGCGTGCGAGCTCGTTCAGGTTCTTTTTGATCCGCTCCGCGGTGACCGCGAGCACTCCGTCGGACATTCCCTCGAGCTGTGAGCGCAGCGCGGCGACGGGCGTCTTGAGGTCATGAGCCACGTCGGCAGCCCACTGGCTTCGGATCTGCTCTTCACGCTCGAGCTTCGCCGCGAGCTCGTTCGCCGCCTTCGCGATACGTGAGATCTCCTGTGTTCCCCGTTCGGGAATAGAGACGGAGAGGTTGCCGCGTGCCATCTCGTCTATGCCGTCCGAAACGGTGCGGGCCGTTTTCGATATCATCCTCGAGACGAAGAGGGAAAAAAGAATCGCGATAGCGGCGGCCGCACCGAGGCTGAAAGCGACCGTCTTTCTCATCGATTCGAGAAATCGCATGCTGGCCCTGTCCGCCCCGAAGCCGAATGTTCCGATGCCGTAGTAGCCGACGGTGTCGCCTTTTACCCGTACGGTCTTCAGGGCAAGCGTATCGGGACCGTTCTGGTGCATCATGCCGCCGCCCATTCTGCCCCTGCCGCGTGTATGCGAATAGAGGGGACGCCTGTCGGCATCGTACACGACGATCGATACGCCCGGTGGGACGAGGGGATCGAGCTTCTGTATAAGCGCCGACCGCTGCTCGTCGCGATCGAGGAGTAGAAGCTCTTCGATAATTCGGACGACGGACTCTTCCAAGAGCGCGCTCTTCTCGTCGCCCCAGGCACGGGAGGAACGGACGTACCCGATACGAAAGGTCACGAACATGACGATAAGGGAAAGAAAAAGCGATGCGGCGATCGAGGCGAAAACGAAATAAAAGATCCGCTTCATTCAGGCCGTCCCGCGAAACGGTATCCGTATTCGCGAACCGTCTCGAACCAGTGCTGATCTTCGAGCTTCTTTCTGATGTTCTTGATATGGGTGTCCACCGTTCGTTCCGACCCTTCGGCCATATAGTCGAGGCACTCGCCGAGGATACGGTCCCGGGTTACAACGATCCCCGGCTGCGTGACGAGGAATGTCAGGATCTTCCATTCCGCGGAGGTGAGGGAGATTTCGTTGTCGTCGAGAAAAACCCTGTGCGACCGGTCGTCGATCCTAAGCCTTTTATTGCCGAGGATATACGTCCCGGCGCCCGGTTTTCTTCCGCCGTCTTTGGAAACGGTTTTTCCGGCGCGCCGCAATACGGCGTCAACCCGGAGTGTGAGCTCCTTCGGGGAGAACGGCTTCGTCACATAGTCGTCCGCGCCGATCTCTAGGCCGGTGATACGGTCGGATTCAGCGGTTTTGGCCGTGAGAAATATGATGGGGATGTCCGAGTGGTCCTTTATGCGTTTTGCGAGCTGGAACCCGTTTCCGTCAGGAAGCATGACGTCGAGGATGATGAGGTCCGGGGCCTTCATCCGTATCGCTTCCATGACGCCGTTCGTCTTGGAAAACTCGACGGCCTCGTGGTCCTGGAGCGTGAGATAGGATGCGACCGCCTCGCGTATGGATTCGTTGTCCTCGACGATGATGATCCGCGCCATACGGTAATTCTGGCCGTTTTGCGTGTAAAAGGCAAGATAATTGTATGGTCGGATATTTACCGTTTGAAAATTAGCCTCCCGGGAAAAAAGAATGGCTTTTCGGATTATTGTGCAGGCGCCTGTTCCGACTCATTATCCGGCGGTGTTGCTGCCGCGTTATTTTACCGGTTTCAAGCGCCGCATGCTCCGCCTTTTTTGTACTGCGTTTTTTGCAGCTTCTTGCTCGTTTTTCACGGGTTTCAACCAAAATAGGTGAATCGGACGTTAGTCCGGTATCGTGGGTCTTATAGTACTATGTTTATGACTGCATACAAAATGCGCTTGCCCGAAGAGCTCGGATATAGCGTGGGATTTCCGGCAAGTTGAGTGCAAGGCTGTGTCTCTACTGGTGCCACCAGCGGATGACGAATATCGGGATTTCCGAGTTCTCAAGATCCTGGACTATTACATGTGAGAGCTTGTCCGTGACGCCTTTATGGTTGAGACGAATGGTGAACTTTACAAGCATACGTTTTTTTTCGTAGTCCCTCTCCTTGTCGAGGTAGACGATGGAGATGTTTTTTCTCTTTACTACGTCTATCAGCCTGGTGAGGTCGACGTCGTTCGAGGTGGTGATCTCCAAGGTTCTGTAAGAGTCCTTTGCGTATAACCGCTCGAAACGGTTGAGCACGATGAGGCTGAAGAGGGCGATAACCGTCGTGATTATGGAGAGCTCGTAATACCCCGCGCCCGAGCTCATTCCTATCCCGGCGGTGACCCAGAGACAGGCGGCGGTGGTGAGTCCGCGTATGGAGAATCCGTATTTTATTATGGCTCCGGCGCCGAGGAAACCGATGCCGGTGATAATATTGGCTGCGATCCTGCCGGGGTCCGCTCTCAGAATCGAATCACCGATCGATTCCGCATGATGGATGGCGATGGACTCGGATATTACCATGAATACCGCTGACCCGAGGCTCACGAGAAGGTTTGTCCGTAAACCGGCGGCCCTTCCGTGTATGTCCCTTTCGAGTCCGATGAGTGCACCGAGCACGCTCGCCATAAGCAGCCTGATGATATAGTTGTCCGTTATGCTTTCGTGAAACAGCATATTGATTAGCATACGTTACCTCCCACGGCACCCGGTACGGCGGCCCCCGTCTGATACGATCCTCTTCGTTTTCGGACCGTGCGGTTTGCGGGCATGACCGTGTTCGATACTCTTCTTGGTTCGATCCATCATTTGAAAAAAGAAAAAAAGGCCGCACACGCCTTCACTTCACATAGTATGACAGAACCGCGACGAATAAGCAACCGATAAATCGACCGGTCGGGCCGGCAGAAGGGCCATCGCCCGGTAGAATCCCTGCGTGTTATATATCACCCGCGTTGACAATTGATTTGAGGATTAAGAACCTCCGAAAATCAATCCCCTCACAAGTCCTAAGGAGTTGATTTTTAGAGAATTACGGAAATATCAACGATTATCCAACTGTCAACGATTGCTGATGCTTTCAGTGTCAACGGGGGCTGCTACTTGTCACCTGCGGCTTGACAGGCGCGGTGGAATCGGTTTCTTCAGAGCAGGCGGGCGGACGAACGAGGTGGATAAAAAGAGGACGGGATAACGTGGAGCTACTCGTTGAGGCCGAGCAAAAACTTCACGTTTTGTATACTCTCCTCCGTTTCCCCGAGGAAGTCGTCGCCCGCAAGCTGCCGCCTGATGTTGACGTACGATTTTTCCAGCGCTCCCGGTATCTTGTGAAAGTCGGTAAGGTTGATATCGTAGCAGCGCGGCTTGAGGAGCACCACGCTGCAGCCTCTCTCTGGTTCGTGGACCCTGAGCAGGCTGTACTGGGTGATCTGCTTGCCCCTGATGTTGAACGAGTATAGTATCATGTCGATCGGAGAGATCCGTTCCTTTTCATTGAGGGTCTCGCCGAGATAGCCGAGATCGACGGCGATGATGACGAGCTGCTCCCTTTTGTTTTTTCGTGTTGTAAGCCAGTGGTCACGCGCCGATACAATGGGGAGATGCTCGACGGTACCGCCGTCTATGTAGTACCGCCCTCCTATTTTTTTCGGCATGAATAAGCCGGGAATCGACATCGAGGCGACGATCGCATCCTTCAGAGAGACGTGGGGGGTGTCTTCGGTCGAGAAGACCGTTTTTCTGCCGCTGTCGGAGTCGAGGGACTCACCAGTTCCGATGTCGAACGAGACGGCGGAAAACGACCTTTCGGTCTCCCCGAGAAGCGGCGCCTTGCCGGTCATCGACACGAGGCTTTCTTCTATGTACGATTCGAGCCTTCTATTGTCATATACCGCCGCATGCCTGAACCCGCTTCCAGAGAAACGTGTTTCGATCTGGTTTCGCACGATACGGAGAAACATCCTGCGGGAGCCTTTTCCGAATACCCTGTCCGGATCCTCGAGATCCAGGGCCGCATCGTGAAGCCGTGATGCGTTCACCCCTGAAGCGAAAAACCCGCCTATTACCGCACCGGCGGAAGAGCCGAAGATCTTGTCCACCCGGATCCCCTGCTCCTCGAGAAACCGCAGTAAGCCGATATGGCAGACAAGGGCAAGGCCCCCGCCTGAAAGAGCGAGGTATACACGCTTTCCCTTGAGATAGTCGAGAAACGGCCCGAACATCTTTAAATGGGGACAGCGCCTATTTTTTTTCAATCTTCGGTCTGCCCCTTGGTAGAGATATTATCTTTTTTCCGAGAATTTTTTCAAGTGCCGCAACGAACATATCGCTTCCTAGCGGCTTTCCGCATACTGTGTTGGATCTAATTTTCATTATAAAACATCCGTCCGTATTTTGCGAGAGATACTCTTTCCAGTTCGATACATCTATATATTCGGAAATATCACCGCTATCCGACATACCGGCCGTAGTATGGATATATTTGTTTTCTTCGGCCCATCTCGAGTTGAGCACAGATTCTGCCTAAAAAAATGGGGTCAGACCCTATTTTTTTTGATTTTCGGTCTTCCTTTTGGTAGAGACTTGATTCTTTTTTTTCTAATATTTTCCAGCACGGCAATGAACATATCGCTTCCAATAGGTTTTCCACTGTGTGTATTGGATCGTATTTTAGTTATACATGATTCCTCATGATTTTGTGTAAGAAATCCCCTCCAGTCCGGTATTTCCATGTATCTGGAAATATCACCTAATGAAAGTAAATTGGTAGTATTGTATAAATGAGATTTTGCACTGGACCATTTCCAATCTTCGGCTTTTACTGCGAGTTTTGCCCTAACGGGATTGTTTTCCACGTATCGAATCGCTGAATAAAGGTGTTTTTCATCTAGAATGCATGAATAAAACCTCCCATGCCATAAGTGCCCGGTAACTTTTTTGTTATTATTAATATATTGTGCATACCGCATATGACAATCCTTTATCGTTTTTGAAAGGGAGTCCTCTTTTTCTGGTACGACGATCAGGTGTATGTGGTTTGGCATTAGACAATATGCTAGTATTAAGAGCCTGTATTTATTTTTATATCCTTCGAGCCATAGAAGATAGCGCCTGTAGTCGGACTCTTTTCTGAATACGGTCTGATTATAATTTCCTTTTTGCGTGACATGATGAGGAAAGCCAACAACTACTATACGTTCTGTTCGCGGCATGGGGAGAATACCTCCAATACAGTGCGATTATATGGGGTCTGACCCTATTTTTTTGGTGTGCAATAAATGGGGTCTGACCCCATTTATATAAACACATTGTTGCCGCATTTGTTGCACTTGTAGTGAAAAAAAGGACAGTTCCGCCGCAAGGGGGGCATCTCCAGTGGGTTTTCTGGAATTCGATATACGCCGTACCCATTTCCGTCATCTTTATGAACATTTACGGAATTTCCTATCTGTAATTGTACTTCTGATCTTCGGGGTGGGTGTCGAGGAGCTTTCTTTTGATTGTCCTGCATGGAAATTTTCCACACTCTATGCAGAAGCTCTTCTTCACGATATCGTAGCAGCACAGCCGTATCCTGCAGTTCCAGTTGCTTTTTTTTGTGTTCTCTGTCTTCGGACGTGCAGCCGAGGCATGTTCTATCGAAAGAAGGACAGGCCCCGTAGAAGACCCTGCAGGGGGGAGAGTTCTCTTTATATCGGAATTAAAGTACTCATCCCCATTTTTCGACGGTTCGTATGTAGGAATTATCATGCTCACAGGTGAAAACAGCCTCGGGGCCGCTCTGTGCTTGCTGCGTAAGCGTGCACACACACGCCGTCTTGTAAAAAATATTTTCGATTTTGATAAAAAGGCCTTCAAAGCGTCCGTTCATAACGCTGCTCGGTAAGAGAGACTCCCCAGATTCTGTGTTTTTTTTGGTCAGTGAGAACGAACCCTTCGGATTCGTATATCCTTCTCGCAGCGTCGAGGAAATCGACGGTCCATAGGAATATCCCGGAGTAACGGCACGCTTTGCAGAATGAGACGGCATCCCGAACCAGTTTTTTTCCGAGGCCGTGTCCGCGAAGATCGGGGTGGAGTATGAGCCAGCGAAGCTGCGCTTCGCTTTTTGTATGCTCCACGATTGCGACAGAGCCGCAAACCCTACCGCGATACTCCACAATCCAGATCCGTTCCCTCTCGTGCCGTCTTACTGCGAACTCGGAAAGGGGTACCGCCACGTAGGGCTCGAAACTGCAGTCAAAGCCGTATTCCTCCGCATACAGGCGGCCGTGCAGGCAGACGATGCCGCCCACGTCACCGGGAAGAAGTCCGGTTCGAATTCGAATACCCCGAATCTCTTTCATTCGAGTCCACACCTCCGCCCGTACAGGGCTGTTCAGTCTCCCCTTAAGATATCAGGTTTCGGCTTTATCGTCGAGGGTATCATGGCCGACGGGATCGGTACGCAGCCGTGCAGGTCAGCTGCCGACGAATACGGTCCTGCCCGTGGGCCTCGGTGCCTTGATGACCAAGAACCGCAGGGGCGTTTCGCTTTCGTTGTACCAGCAGTGCACGATACTGCGGGGGCTTTCGACAACGGTATCGGGTCCGACCGTTTGCTTCTCATCACCGATTTCAACGATTCCGTTCCCTTCCATCACATAGAATGCAACGTCAACCGGCGTGATGTGACGCTTGAGAGACTGTCCCGGCGCAAGGGTGATCACGGTTATCATCGCATCCGGTGTGCTGTAGAGGTTTCTCGCATCCACGTTGTGCGCGTTTTCCGTTATCGCCGTTTCACTCAATTTCCGTATCGTCATGACGGCCTCCTTTGTTCCTTTTCTTCCTAAAATAACAGGATTTGAAGAAATTTAGTTGACGCGGGTCAATTTGTCGAAGAAAAAGTTACGTTTATACATAGGCCCGCGTCATAGCGGGGCGCTGCCGGATTTGGATTTGTTCATCGATGCCGCCTGAAGTATATTGAAGTATCCTCCTTCACGAGGAGCGCGTGTTTGGACGATATGCTCTTTCCGTTTCTCGCATATGTATTCGTCACCACCTTCACCCCGGGGCCCAACAACATCACCTCCACGTCCATGGGGATGTCATACGGGTACCCGCACACACTACGCTTCATCGCCGGAGTCGTATCGGGCTTTTTCCTCATCATGATGAGTAGCGGGCTGCTCACCGAAACGGTGACCGGCCTCTTCCCCAAGGTCGAGCTGTTTCTGCGTATAATCGGTGCCGGGTACATGATCTGGCTCGCAGTCATGATCGCTCTTCCGAAGAAAAACGGCGGGCACGAGATGAAGACCCGGTCGGCCTCCAGCAGGCCGGCAGGGGGCCGACCGGCGTTCGGCCTGAAGGCGTTCGGCCTGAAGGCGTTCGGCAAAGGTTTCATGCTCCAGATCGTGAACCCGAAGGTGCTGATATACGCCGTGACGGTGTACTCCGCCTTTCTCGTCGAGGTGATCGATACCGTTTTCGAGATCACGCTTGCAGCACTGTTTCTCACTTCCCTAAGCTTTATATCCACCTCGGCGTGGGCGCTGTGCGGGTCTGTGATAAAGAGGTATCTGCAGAACAAAACGGTCCGTATCGTATTCAATTTTGTGATGGCGCTTCTGTTACTGTTTTCCGCGGCGTCAATCGCCGGTATACGAAGCATTCTCTGAAGATTCAAAGTGCTGTCCTCCCTAAAGACGGTGTCCTCCGACGAACTCGAGAAAAGCCCGGATCGGTTTTTTCAATCGAGACGACCGGAACGCGGGCGGCCTCGAGCGTCGTGTATGATACGCTGGGGGCTTCCGCGCGGGTTTCGATAAAAAACAGACAACGGTTGTCGGAAATAAACGACATATCGACCGTGTTGTTACTGAAATAAGGCACTCATCCACGAGGCGGCAGGCGGCACTCCCTCCCTCTTTACGATTTATCTCCATGTATACAGGAAATTACGGCGTTTTCCACTTAAAGAGGGTCAACGGCATGTGAGCTGGCACAGTAATTGCTGAATCCTTAGGTAAGATATACAACAAAGGAGCGAGTATGGCTATTCATGATGTGAAGCTGGAGCGATTGCGAGATATAAGCATGAAGGAGTTCTCAGAGTTCGGCCGTATCATAGGCAGGGACGAGGATACGGAAACGGGAAAGTACAACCTCCACCCTGTCGATGCCAAGGCTGCAGTCGATAACGATATGATAAAGGCCTACTGGGATCTCGTTCCGTTTGAGCCGTCCGATCAGGAGCGCTTCTCCATGGGAATGCTGTTTTTAAAATCGAAGGAGCCGGGTGAGCCCATCAACTGGACCGAATGCCACCGGGAGACCTATGAGTTCTTTTTCCCGCTTGGCGGAAAGCAGCTGATTTTCGTACTATGTCCTCCCATGGATGTCCCCAAACCGAAAAAGACGAGGGCGTTTCTCATCGGACCCGACGAAGGGGTAATGCTGGACAAGGGAACATGGCACTATCCCCCGTTTGCGGAAAACGGAATTACACCGTGCCTCATGCCGAGATACGGGAAGCTGGCGATACGCCGGGGGAAAGTGACGAATGCATTCGGTGCGGAGTGGAACACCGATGGAATCGGTTTCATGGAGGGGCATCTGCATGCGTTGGATACACTGTTCTTCGGCGGGGAATTCACGAAAGACGAGTATAACGTACGTATAGTTCTGTAGCGGCCGGTCGTACACGGCATATCAAAGCGGCGGTCGGGGGCAAGAAAGAATTGTAAAAGACAATACGGCGCGGCAGGATCGTATAGAAAAATTCATGCAAAAAGAGAGTCAAAATGGGGGGCTGGCGGTTCTCAATGATAAAGAAAAAGCCGGCTCCGCCATGGGGTCATAGACTGACCGACGTTGTCGGTGAAAAAAAATTGCAAAGTGATCGCTCGTTTCGGGTCTCTTTGTAAAGGAGGAGGTAAAATGAAAGGCAGAAAGGCAGTAGTTGTTACTCTTTCCGCCCTGTTGATCGTGGGCGGCATCGCAGGATTCGGGTTCGCGGAAACCGAGAAAAAGCAAGCGGGGCCGGAAAAGATGGTCTGTACCTACGCCCAAATGGCTAACGATTTTTTCCTTACTTTCGATAAAGGGGCGCGGGAAGCGGTGGAGTCTCTGGGCAATACCTATGTCGCCGCAACAGACGAGCGGCGTCCGGAGAAATTCCTCTCGCAGATGACTTCTTTTTCCGCAGCGGGCGTCAGGATGATTTTCGGGTACTCTCCCACAATCGGCTCCGTTATCGAAGCTTCCAAACTCGTCAACAGGGAAAAAGTCTACTATGCGAATATACTGGAGATTGCCGACTGGTGGACACCTCTTGATGCCGGCCCTTATTGGGGGCAGTTCATCGGTCCGGATGCATATGTCGACGGGTACCTCGGCGGTATAGAGATGGGGAAACTGCTGAATGGAAAAGGCAACACCTGTGTTTTGCTCGGTTTTCCCGGTTCAAAGGCGGGGAACGACAGGGCGAGAGGCTATAAGGCGGCTATCAAGGACCACTATCCCGGTATCAAGGTCATCGCGGAGGAGTACGGTGATTTCATCCGGGACAAGGGCTACTCGATAACACAGGACTGGGTTACGAAGTTCGGAGATAAAATTGACGGGATATACGGGACGAATACCAGCATGAGCGTCGGTGCGGCGGTTGCGTGTGAAGAAGCGGGCTTGAGCCACCACGTTGTGCAGGTCACGACGGATGCAAACAAGTCCAACATGCCGGATTTGCAGGACGGAAGTCTGGACGTCGTATTTACAATCTACGGCTGGTGGATGTCGGGGCGGCAGGCGGTTACCGTGTACGATCTGGCTCACGGCTGGAAACCGACGGTTCCCGAGACGATGATGTCTACCATGCAGGCGCCCATCACCCCGGACAATGTCGACTGGTTTATCGAAACATTCTGCGGTGACGGGCCCTACCCGTTTGACTGGCCGAAGATGTCCAGAGTGCTTCATCCGAACGACTGGGACCCGCAGGGACTCTTGGTTCCCATATACCCGGATAATTTCACGAACTGGCGGTATTTGGACAAGCCCAAAGGCTATAAAGTCCCGAAAGAGTACAAAGAGGCCCTGGACTCGGGAGAGTATCAGCGCGTCTATCAGATGTATATCGATCATTTCAAGGCGGCCTGGGTGGTTCCTCCGCCGGAGAGCGCGCCGTACAACTACGTGTTCACCGCAAACGATCTGGGCGACACGTTAAAAGCCGATATCATCAGAAGGACAAAGGGTGACGTCCTGGTTCATGAAACGATGGACATCCCCTACCATGAGGAGATAGGTGCATCGGGTGAGGAGAAGAAGTAGTACCTCCTTTAATGGCTTTGCAGGGGCAGGCTGCTCCTCTTGACGCGGGCAGCCTGCATTGATATGATAACAGTAAACCGCACGTGAGGATGGAGATTTGTTTATCAAAAAAAATCGATTACAAGGGTTCGTCAGATCGGAGCGGTTTGTAGAAACGCTGCCGTATTTTTTAGTGGTCATCCTATTCTTGTTATTTACCGGTTTATACCCATCCTTCGCTAACATACGAAATATCACCGGTATTTTGACTGTATCCACCGTGTTCCTGCTCGTTGCGGCCGGGGAAACCTTTCCCATTCTCATGGGGAGCATAGATCTATCCATCGGAACGATGCTTTCTTCCTCTTCGATTGTAGCGGCATACCTCTTCCCGTACGGCGGCCCGTGGATGATCCTGGTGGCCGTCGCTATGGGCCTGATATCAGGCATAGTAAACGGAAGCTTGATCGTGGCGCTCAGGCTGCCCTCATTTATAGTGACGCTTGCGATGATGTTCGCGTACAGGGGTATCGCCACCTCGATAACGAGCGGGTACAATATCAATATCCGGAGCCGGTCTTTCAGCTGGATATCGACTGGGGAGATCATCCCCGGGATACCGAATATCATCATATGGGGAGTGATCGTATTCATCATATTTTTAATAATCAGTAAGAGAACGAAGATAGGCCGATATATCTATGCCATCGGCGGGAATGAAGACGCAGTCAAGAGGATGGGAATCAACGTCGACAAGTACAGGATAATCGCGTTTGCGTTCAGTGGGTTGCTCAACGGTGTTGCGTGCGTACTACTGTCGTCATACCTGGGCATGGCGCCGGCGCGTCTCGGTGATAAATACCTTTTTAACGGCCTTACCGCCGTCATAGTCGGCGGCACATCGATCTTCGGCGGTATAGGAGGATTGATGAGAACGCTCATCGGTGTCTTGCTGATCGGCGTATTCGACAACGGCATGAACCTCATAGGAGTCGATTCGAGGGGACAAGACATCGCGAAAGGAGTGCTTCTTATTATCGCGGTGTCCGTTACTATTTTATCCCAAAAACGCGGAAAAATAATTCTGACGAAGTAGGTGGTTCTTTGTGAATAAATCGTCATTTGTCGTGGTACCCGTCGTATCGTGAAAGGATGGTTCCTTTTTTCGTGGTGTGCCGAGGACTGAGTATACAAGATTGGAGTGCGGTATACGTATGCTGAAAATGAAAAACCTCCCGACTTCCAAGCTGTTGACTCCGGCGCTTCTCATAGTGATGCTGCTCTTTTTCGGGATACAGTATCCGACGTTTCTTTCCGGCCCGAGTCTCATGAACCTGTTGCGGCAGATGTCGATACGGGTCGTTGCCGCCATGGGAATGTCCATGATCATTCTCATGGGAAGCATAGATGTATCCGTAGGGGCGACATTGACGTTTTCCGCCACCATGGCGGCCATGACCGTCCCCTTTCTCGGCTGGGCCTCGATATTCGTCGGTATCTTTGTCGGGGCTTCCATCGGTTTTTCGAACGGTTTCCTTGCGACCAGATTGAAGATCCCCACCTTCCTGTCGACCATAGCAATGATGGGAATATTGAACGGCGCCTCCGCATTGATATTGAAGGGTTCGCCCTTCAATATCGCCTCGAAGTCTTATCTCGCCATTACAAAGGGGACCCTTATCGGCAACCTGTCGAACATTATCCTGATTTCCATCGTCGTGATTCTGTTGACGATATTGATTCTGAAGAAAACGAAGTTCGGGAGAAGCCTCTACCTCATCGGCGGTGATGAGTATGTCGCCCAGTACTCCGGAATCAACGTCGTAGCCGTTCAGGTTTTGGCGTTCACGGTTCACGGGACGTTTACCGGGCTTGCGGGTTCGTTACAGGCTTCCATGCTCGAGGCGGCCTGCCCGTTTATGGGGGACACGTATACGTTGTCCATAATTGCGGTGGTTGTAATGGGCGGGATTCCACTGAGCGGGGGGAAGGGCGGTGCCCTGGGTACGGTATTGGGCGCAATCCTGATTACCGTGCTTGCCAGCGGCTTGAACTTCATGGGGGTTACTCCCGAAGTGAGAGACGTTGCAATGGGGGTTTTGATTATTCTAGGGGCTTCCACTACTCTCGACAGATCGAGGGAAGTCTCGATTAAATGATGCCGGTTTGGAGATTATTGAAATATGAATGATACGAAAGAGAAAAGAACGCATGACGTGTATTTTGAAACAATCGGTATCGACAAGAAATACCCCGGCGTTCATGCGGTAAACGACATCTCTTTGAAGGTCAAGAAGAATGAAGTGTTGGGATTGGCCGGAGAAAACGGAGCTGGAAAGTCGACATTGCTGAAGCTTATTTCAGGCGTCGAATCTTCGGATTCCGGCACAATGCTGTTCAGGGGAAGAGAGTACAGGCCCGCCAATTTCAGAGAAGCCAATATATTCGGTGTTTCGATGGTCTTTCAGGAGCAAAACCTCATCCCTAATCTGTATGTGTATGAGAACATATTCCTGTCTCATGAGGATCGTTTTAGGCGGGGAGGTCTATTGAACAGGGGAAGGATGATCTCCGAGGCAAGGAAGTATCTCGAAAATTTCGATTTGGACATCGATCCGGGTAAACCGCTCAGTACGTACTCTTTCCGCGAATGTCAGATGCTCGAGATCGTGAGAGCGTTCGTCGTCGCCGATATGTATGAGGTGGAAACCCCCCTGATCCTGCTCGATGAGCCGACGGCCGGTCTTCCCGATGAAGAGAGGGAAATTCTTCTGAAAAAGATACGCGATTTCTCGGCTCAAGGGGTGCTCATATTCGTTTCTCACCGGCTGTCGGAGCTCATGGACCTTTGTGACAGAATCGTTATCCTGAAAGACGGAAAGCTGGTGGGAGAGGTGTTGCCGTCAACCTCCACGGAAAACGATATTCATTCTCTCATGGTGGGAAGAGAGTTGAGCGTCGACCTGTATCGAGTGAAGGAACAGAAAGAGGGCGAAGAGGATCAGGTGGTCCTAAAGCTGGACGGGCTGACGAAGAAGGGAGAGTACGAATCGGTAAGCTTCGAATTGAGGAAAAGCGAAATACTGGGGATAGGCGGCATTCGAGGCTCTGGGAAGAGAGAGCTGGGAGAGTTTCTGTTCGGTATAGGCAAACCCGATGCGGGAAAATACACGGTATTGGGTAAAACGATCGGTAACGCCACTATCAGCAAAATGGCCAGGCTCGGAATCGGCTATGTGCCTGCTGAAAGGAAAAAATACGGCATAATCAATGCGCTGTCCGTTTTCTGGAATATAAGCATGCCCAGTTTGAATACTCTGAAATCCGGCGTCTTCCACTTCCTGAATAGAAAAAAGGAGAATATACTGGTAGATGACGCCATGCAAAAGTTTCAGGTAAAGGCGAAGAAAAGGGATATCTGTAACTCGCTTAGCGGAGGAAATCAACAGAAGGTGGTAATTGCGAAGTGGCTCGTAAAAAACCTCTCCATTCTCATTCTGGATAATCCCACAAGGGGTATCGATGTCGGATCAAAAGAGGAAGTATATAACTTCATTCGCCAGACGGCGAAGGGGGGCTTGTCGATAATTCTCATCAGTGACGACTTGCTGGAGCTGATAGGCTTAAGCAGCAGGATTATCATCATGAAAGACGGCAGGATATCCAAAATCGTTGATGCAAAACCGGACAATAAACCATCGGAAGAAGAGCTTGTAAAAGCCATGGTATAATAATACTACGAGGCAACAGGCGGGGTATTGAAAGTGAAGAAGATAATTAATTCTACACAAACGGTCGTCAGCGAGCTTTGTGAGGGAATGGTGAAGGCATATCCGAAGATAGTTGCATGGGACAGGGCGAGTAACGTCATACATCGTCTCAAACCAAGCTCCGGCAAGGTAACACTGATAAGCGGCGGTGGAAGCGGCCACGAGCCGTCCCATGCCGGCTTTGTCGGTAAAGGGATGCTCGATGCGGCGGTCTGCGGCGAGGTATTCGCTTCCCCGTCGATCATGCAGGTGTACAGGGCAATTCAGAGTACGGTTTCCGATAAAGGCGTGCTTCTCATCATCAAGAATTATGCCGGGGATATGATGAATTTCTCACAGGCGGCCGAGATGGCAATCGAGGAGGACGGTATTTTAATAGGAACGGTTTGCGTAAATGACGACGTTGCAATAGACAGGGTTTCCGAAAGACGCGGCGTTGCCGGCACCGTTTTCGTACACAAGATTGCGGGCGCTTTGGCCGAAGAGGGTGCGGACCTTCGGGAGGTAAAGGCCGTTGCGGAAAAGGTTGTACGGAACGTGAGGACAATGGGCGTCGCACTCGAGGCATGCACCGTTCCTGCAAAGGGCGAGCCCACGTTCTCACTCGGACCGGAAGAAATAGAGATGGGGGTCGGAATACACGGTGAAGCGGGCGTTTTCCGCGGAACGATGAAGAGCGCCGCCGATCTCGCAGAAGAGATCGTGGGCAGGATCGTTTCGGACCTGCCTTTTAAAAGCGGGGATGAAGCCGCGCTTTTGATAAACGGTCTCGGCGGAACGCCCCTGCAGGAGCTGTTCATTCTGAACAACGAGGCCAGAAAAATTGTGGACGGAAAGGGAATCACGGTTTACAGAACTCTGGTCGGCAACTACATGACTTCAATCGATATGGTGGGCGCTTCCGTCACCCTGCTCAGGCTCGATGATGAGCTCAAGAGGCTTTTGGACGCTCCGGCCGATACGGCGGCCTGGAAAACCTGCGGGTAGAAGCGTCCGGTTTCGCTGCCGGCGCAGCACTCGGCGCAGCACTCGGCGCAGCACTATGCTTTGGAGGTATGTGGGTGGATATGCTCACGGTAGGGGATGTCACGGATTGTATGGAAGCGGTGATCGATACGGTGCTGGAAAATGAACGCTTCTTTTGCGAACTCGATTCTGCTGCCGGAGACGGGGATTTCGGAAGCTCTTTGGCCAAGGGCTTCAGAGGGCTTCGTTCGAACTGGCCGTCTTTGAATAAGGAGGATATCGGCGCCTTTATGATGGAGTGCAGCGCGATTATCATGGACCAGTGCGGAGGCGCGTCAGGGCCGTTATGGGGTACCGCCTTCAGGCAGGCGGGACGCTACTCGAAGGGAAAGAAACAAATGGATCTTCAGGAAACGGCCGGGTTTTTTCAGGCGATGGTGGAGGGCGTGCAGAAAGTAGGCGGGGCAAAGAGAGGAGATAAAACTTTACTCGATGCGCTCATTCCCGCCGCGGAATCGTTGCAGAAGAGCGCCCAAGAGCACGAAGATATATTGCTGGCCTTTAAAAAAACAGTCGCTGCGGCTGATAACGGCGCCGAAAGCACCAAAAAGATCGCCGCCTCCAAAGGGAGGGCCAGTTACCTCGGCGATCGAAGCGTGGGGCATTACGACGCCGGGGCCAAGGCAATCGCCGTGATACTTGGAGATGTTTTTACCAGGTGTTTTTCATAACGGTGTTTCACCGCGAATTGGCTCATGGAAACATATAGAAGATTACCTACATTGCTCGCCCGTATGCTGATCATACTCGTGCTGACAGCGATCAGTGCAGCCAACGCGTTTGGAATATGGATCGAGCCATACCTCAAAAAGCTGGATACAAAAGACGTTGAGAGTATAAGAATCGTTACATACGGTTTTACCGACGGCGAGTGGCAAAAAGCCTGGGTAATGACGGCCGGGTACGGTGGAACCGGCCGTCTCGCGAACGAGACACGATATACCGCGGACGGACTGCTTCAATTCGAGTATTTTTACAATTACAACGAAAAGGGCGAAATGATCGAGGTAACGGGCCGCAGAATGCGGCAGGAAAAAATAGTTCCGTACGAGTACCGGTATACGTATGACCAGCGCGGCAATCAGATAAGCGGTGTCGGATACGGGGCGGACCAAGCGGAAACTTCCAGATACACCGCGCGGTACGATACCAACGATAACTTTGTGGAGGGGATAGAATATGAAAGCGGGGCGGCTGTCTCGAAATATGTCGCTGAATATGACGAGCATAACAATCTGAAGAAGGAGAGCAAATACACGATATACAGGTACAAGGGTTCCGAACGGTATCAGCTTGAGTATAGTAACATTTTTACCTATGACAGCGAGGGCAACCTGGTTTCTGAGAAGAAATACAGAACAGGCGGCGCGCTGGAATACGACTACCGGTACCGGTACGATGCCGACAATAATCTCGTCAAGGGATTGAGCTACAACGAGGATGGTTTAATCCTTTCCTACTATTTCGCCGAGTACGATGACAGCGACAACCTGGTTGAATCGACTCATTACGGACCCGAGGGTAAAATCACTTCCCGCCATATTGCCAGATACGACGGAAACAATAATTTGATAGAGGAGATAAACTGTATCGGGGACACACAGGAACGGGTGTCTGACGCAGTGTATGATGAAAATGGCAATATGGTCGAAGAAACTCATTACGGCGAAGACGGGTTGGGCGGTAGGGGCCTCGACTATCGCTACAGCTATCTCTACGACGGTCGAAACAACCGAATATCGGAAATCTACTATGTCTACTTCGAGAAAGAAAACAGGTGGAAACCTGTATCAAAGCAGGTCAATGAGATAGAGTACCGGAAGTGACCCATCCGCAATCGCGCATCGGTTTTTCAGTACACATACTACCCGATAAACCGCCCCGCTGCAGGTGAATACGGCTTCTTTGAGCGCTCAGGTGGAATCGGAGTTATTCAGCACACGCGGTTTCGGCGTTTGCGCGCTTGGTTGTTGATCTTTTTCCCCGTACCATGATATAAATACGGTGAGATGACTGATTCAACATGGAAAATATTCTTTACATATCGGTTCGAAGAAGGATCATACCATGCATGATTCAGGCGAGTACAGCGATCTTTTCAACGTGAACCTTCTGCAGAAGATATCGGATGATTTTGCAGCTATCGCTGATGTGGGAAGTGTAATCTATGATCTGAGCGGAAACCCCATAACGGAGCCGTCGAACTTTTGCGGATACTGCAAACTGATACGCGGGACGGAAAAAGGCCGAAGAGCCTGCATTAAATCCGATGCCGAGCTGTGGGAGCTGGCAAAGGGAAAAGAGGGGGGCGCCATCTTATGCAAGAGCGGCAGGCTCATGGACGGAATAGCGCCGATAATCGTCGAGGGAAGACGTATCGCGAATTGGGGAATCGGCCAGGTGCTGTTCGGAGAGCCGGACGAGGAGTGGGTGCGACGGTATGCGAGGGACATAGGTATCGATGAAGACCTGCTGCTTTCAGAGTACAGAAAGGTCAAGCGCGTTCCTGAAGAGAATTTTCTAAAGACGATAAAGTATCTCATTACTCTCAGCGGCGAGATATCGGAGATAGCGCTCGCAAACAAGAGGCTGAAGAGCGAGATCAGGAGCAGAATAAAATCCGAGGAACGATACAGGGCGATAGTAAAGAATGCCGTGGTCGGAGTATGCGAGATAACAAACAGGGGGGTGCTGGAGTATGTAAACGACCAGATGTGTGTCATGCTCGGATACGACAACAATGAGCTTACGGGCACCAATATCTCGAACATCATGAAATCGGAGCGCGATTTCAGGTCGTATTTCAAGGGAATCGTCGATTATGCCAATCAGTCATACGCGAACATCGGCTATGATTTCAAGGGATCTCTCAGGAAGAAAGACGGGGAGATGCTTCCCTGCAGGATCTGCCTGACTCCACAGAAAAACCTCTCGAATCAGGTCGTCAAGTCCTCAGCCGTTATTATAGATGTTTCTGCCGAGGAAAAAGCACTCGAGGCGCTCGAGCTCAGAAATCGAGAGCTTGTAGAAAGCAAGAAACAGATGGACATGTTCTTCGATAATAACCTGAATGCGCTCTGCATTTACGACGCCTCACTGAGACGGCTGAAGTACAACCCCGCATACGTGAAGCTCGTAGAGGATATAGGCGAAACGGAAACGCTTTCGAACAACGGGATCTGGGAGCCGATAGAAGAAGCGCAACTTCACCGCCTGTTTTCCGGTGAAATTACGGATATCGAGGTGAAGAGGGAGTACGGCATAAAGTTATACTCGATAAAAGCGACCCCCATTCTCGACTATGACAACAGCATCTCACGGGTTCTCATAACGGTTAAGGATATCACCGATTACCAGCTCATGATGGAGAACGCGCTGTTTTCGGAAAAGATGTCCGGGGTGGGTATGCTCGCTTCCGGTATCGCGCATGACATGAAGGGGATTTTTGCGATACTCGGCAACTCGAACTGTACCCTGAAGCGAATGGTTTCCACGTCTTCGAATGACGAGTTCAACGGAAACCTCAAGAGGGTCCTCACCGTGCAGGAAGACGGTCTGAAAAACGGGCGGAGACTGCTCAGCCAGCTCATTTCCCTCGCCGGGAATTCACCTGAACACAGAGAACAGTTCAACTTGAAAGAGTGTATCGAGAATGTCGTTCGGATCTACAACAGTATGGTACTCGACAAAAACGCGAACATCTCCGTCGACATCAGGGAAGGAATACTGATAACGGGATTTCGATCCCGATTCATACAGATCATCATGAACCTTTTTTCCAACGCCCTCGAAGCCATACGAAGCAACGGCGAGATAAAAATTTTCGAGAAGAGCGAGACCGGCAAGATGAAGCTGATCATTACCGATAACGGCGACGGGATTGGCGATGATGAAAAGGTTAAGATTTTTCAGGCGTTTTATACCACGAAAGAGCATGGAACCGGACTCGGCCTGTTTACCGTTAAAAACATAGTCGACGGGCTGGGAGGGAATCTGCGCGTCGAGTCCATGGTGGGAGTAGGATCGCGGTTTACCATAGAAATAAATGACAATGAACAGGTGTCGACGATTCTGAACTAGGATGCGGGCGATGTCGAGAACGCTGAACGTGATGGTGGTTGACAACGAAAAGCTTGTGGCTTGCAGCATCGTCGACCTGCTCGAGATGCACGGCTACAGAGTGAAATCGTATTATTCCGCGGAATCAGCCCTCGATGCGCTCCAAACTCGAAAAGAAACATTCGACGTGATAGTGACCGATATCAATATGCCGAAGATGGACGGTTACAGCTTCATCGAGAGATTGAAAAAAGACGAGCTCTCCACAGGGAAGATCCTGGTGCTCACCGGCTACGGTTCGATAGACGGAGCGGTAAAGGGCTTGAAGCTCGGTGCATCGGGGTATTTCGAAAAGGACCGGGACCCCGAGCTCCTCCTCTTTCAGATAAAGAAGATTGCGGAAACGATCTTTCTTCAGGAAAAGATGACCTCCCTGGAGCAGAGGCTGTCGTCTTTGTCCGATACATTCTACCTTTTCGGCTCGAAAAACAGCGACGTCTGCAGGGTTTTCGAGCTTGCGAAGAAGGTCGCACCGAAGGATGTAAATATTCTTATTACCGGGGAGAGCGGTACGGGAAAAGAGATACTGGCACGCTACATCCATCAGAACAGTATGCGAAGTGAAAAGAGCTTTCTCGCGGTAAACTGCAGCGCAATTCCGGATTCGCTGTTCGAAAGCGAGATGTTCGGGTATGTCGAGGGGGCGTTCACCGGGGCCGTGGGGAACAAAAAGGGTTTTTTCGAGCAGGCGCACGGAGGGACCCTCATGCTGGATGAGATAGGGGAGATGCCGACTCTGAATCAGGCGAAGCTTTTAAAGGTGCTCGAAGAAAAGACGTACTGTCCCGTCGGAAGCCCGGAATACAAAACCACGGACTGCAGGATAATATCCGCAACCAATCAAAACCTGCAAGAAAGGATCGGATCGGGCGGGTTCAGGTCCGATTTCTATTTCAGGATCAACACGGTCGAGCTGTATCTACCGCCTCTTCGGGCGAGAAGAGAGGACATTCTCGATCTTGCAGAAATTTTCAGGAACTTTTTCAACAGAAAGTATCAGGCGAACATAACCGGGATGACCAAGGATACGGAATATTTCCTGCTTTCGTACGATTGGCCGGGGAATATCAGGGAGCTGAAACAGGTGATCGAGCGTTGCGTGCTGTTCGCAAGGAACAATACGATAGATATGGATGTCCTGCGTTCGAGGGGAATGAACAGGAAGGATGCCGGGCGGGACTTTCGGAACAGGGCGTTTACGAAGCGGTATAAGGAAGCGAAGCGTGATTTCGACAAGATGTACTTCAGCAGTGCCCTCCGGACGGTCAATTACAACATCACCGAGTTGGCAAAACGTTCCGGATTGAACAGGTCGTACATATACCAGAAGATCAAAGATCTCGGTCTTACCGTGCGCCTGCCTCGTTCCGGGAGTAAATAACCCGCAGTATGGTAGTGCCATTCACCGCATTCGTGCTCGCGGGAAATTCTCTTTTAGATACCTTTGCATTCCGTCCCGTGCTTTCATCCTACCGAGGGCCCCGCAGTTTTTTATAGCCCCTGCGCTGAATTATATAGGCGAGGTCCCAACGCACTGTTTTGGATTCTCGTATACTCGTCTCAGCCGATTACCGCGTCGTTTCTTCATTACAACCGCCGTACCGGATCGCTCCCGGTCTTTACGCCGCAGTAGTTCACAGGACCCGGGGTTTTGGAGGGTCCGTCGGTCCGATTCATTCGGATGCATCTTTGCCGTTTGCCGTAACCGGGGGCCGTTTATTCATCGATGTAAAATGCTTGACTTCACGAACAATATTAATTTAATTAACATCATTAATATTTTGAACAGGAGTCAGAAATGGACAGGAAAGCCGTTCAGGAAGCACGGATCAGAGGCTATTTCATCACCGCGGCAAAGGAGCTTATACGCGCGGAAGGCATCGCGGTGGTGAGCGCAAGAAACGTCGCGGAGCGCGCAGGATATTCCTATGCGACGCTGTACAACTATTTCAAAGACATCCGCGACCTGATATTCAGCTGTGCCGAGGACTTCATGAACGAATGCAGGGAGTTCGTCGAGGAGAATGCGGGACACGCCGCCGCCGGCGCGGATAGAATCAAGGCGATATCGGAGAGTTACGCGAAGTTCTTTATTCAATATCCCGGGATTTTCGAGCTTCTCTATTTCCAGAAGCCGTCGGACATAGCGACAAAACGCTCCGACCTTGAGAACATTACAAAGTTATTCGATTCCCTTACCGAGACTGACTGGAAGGTGTTCCGGTCGGAAGAAGGGGGTGGTGAAGAAGAGAAGGCGGACGCACGCAAGATCCACAAATTGGCGCTGCACGGCCTTTTAATGTTCTGCCTGAACCGCAGAACCACTGTCGATTACAAAAGGCTTATGAAGGAGATTGCCGGTCTTACCGATTATCTTTTTAATTGACGGCGTCGTGGCGTCCGGATGTGTACGATACAAAAAAACCGCCTTTTTAAAAGTCCGTTGTGCTGCGGATGGGAATGAAAATTCGCGAAGTACTGCGGTGCGGACGCTTCTTTCCGCATCGTGCGTCCCAAGCCTCTTTTAGCGGTAAAAGCATAGTAGGCATACGTTCTCCCTTACCGGACAACCCCGTATGGCAGAATGTTTCTGGACATCACTCCCTGTGTCGTGTACTATGTTCATAATTTTCTTAATCGGCAGATTGCCGGGAACGATATGCGGGCACATACGCCGGTACGAAACACACGCAGTTTTACACAAGGTATATCGATGAACCGTATGCGATGCAAATCGCTGATGATGCAGTCGTCGGTGACGGGAAAACCTTGACGGCTCGATCATTTTCGATTTCAAAGGAGTAGCGTTCGATGAAGAAACAGAACAGTTCCGAAACGGGTCGGCGCAAGGGTTCGAGCACTTGGATTTTCATCCTATTCCCAATTCTTGCGGCTTCGTCATTGTTTCTTGCATCATGCGCGCCGCTGTTATTGACCACAATTCAGGAACCTGAAACAAAAAAAAAGGAAGAGCCGGATACTTTATGTAAAGCCGTTACGAGGAAAGACTTCGAAACGGTATCGCAGTTTATCGCTGAGGGCGCCGATGTGAACCGGGCGGACGACGAGGGGAATACGCCGCTTCGGCTCGCAGTCGAGACGGGATCGCTTCAGATGGTCATGATGCTCCTTGATAAAAAAGCGGACGTTAAAAGTGAGAACGAAAGCGGGTGGACACCGCTTCATGTCCTCGCCAATAAAAACCGGGGTTTGGAGGAAGAGGAGATAGCGATAGCCGAGATACTGATCGCAGAAGGTGCGGATGTCGACGCACGAACCGAACAGGAAGCGACCCCTCTGCACATTGCAGTGAGCATGCACCACTTTCGGCTGGTCGAGATGCTGCTTGATCACGGGGCGGATGTCAACGCAAGAGAAAACGTTTTTGGGTCTACGCCGCTGCACAATGCCGCCGTGGGGACCGCCTACTACGACGAGCAGACCGGACCGAGGCATAAAAGTTTTCCGGATCTCGTCGCCATGCTTTTAGACAGGGGGGCGGATATCGGCGCCCGTGATAAGTACGGCAACACTCCTCTCCATCAAGCAGCGATGTATCTTCAGATATTCACCTGCGAGCTGCTCGTCGCGCGCGGGGCGGACATCAATGCGAAAAACGATTTCGGGAATACACCCTTGCATCTGGCGGTGGCAGGGTGGAGTGTCGTGGACCTTGAACAAAAAATCGTGCGTTTCTGCGACAGCGAGACGGCAAGCCTGTTGATGGCGCGCGGTGCGGACACGCATGTCAAGAACAACGAGGGGAAGGTCCCCCTGCAGATGATAGACTTCGAGTGTAACGAACTACGCATGCCCGAGCCGGTGCGCCAGAAACTGGAGGAGCTGAAAAAGCTCAACAAGCTCGAGCTGGTTTCAAACCTCCATCTCGGTATGCCCAGGGAGGATGTGCTGAAAGTAATCGGCCCTATGCATGATTTCAAGAACAAGGGGGCGTTTATCGACGGGAAGGTCATGCATGTCTCCGTCTGGACGTACTGGGACGGCACCGACGTGCATCGCCTCTATTTCGAAATCGACGAACCTTCGGACATTATCTTGAATATCGCAGGGTTCGGAGAGCAGTCCGCCCAGGTACAAATACCGGCCGGGGGTCAGCTGGAAGGCGGCAGGCTTGTTCAGTATAGAAAAGGCGGCAACACGGTGCCGCTGCCTGGACTTTCCCTTGATAAAAGGGAAACGAGCTTGAAATTTTTCGAAAGCGGGACCGGAGTTCCCCCGGCTGAGGAAAGACGCTACGGCGGACCGTTTGAGGGCGCAGAGGCGCGATATATCAACTGGGAGCTCCGGCTGAAGCATCTGGACTGGAGCAGGAGAGTGGATTTCGTCATTCATGCGGTGTATTACAATCCAGACGGAAGCGAGATGTACCGGCAGACGATGCACGGGTTTACAGATGCGGGATGGAAGAGCAGCATGCATGCGTACGGAACGGGCTGGGAAGAGCCGGGGCATTGGAAGCCCGGGACGTATTCCGTTGAAATACTGATCGCCGGGGAGCGTATCGCAAAAGGCTCTTTTGAAATCCGGTAGATAGCCGCCAGAGGTGCATTCCTCGAACAGTTCCGATTCAGGCTCTCCCCAGCCAAAACCTCCGCCCTCGGGAACAAGCGCACTCGATATAAAGGCAGTGTCGCCGAGGTGTTTGGTCAGAAGCATTGCAGTAACGGAAAAGTCATCGTGTGTGACAGGGCTGCGGGTGATTGCAGTCTGGGCGTCGGATTCGGAAAGAATCGCCTCTTCGAAAATCTGTGTGTCAGGCGGCGATTTTTGGGATTTCCCCTCCTAACAGACGCAGAAAGAGAAGGTCATACCAGAGGCGACTACGGCCGAGGATTGGCCGATTCTTCGCTTGCTGAATACTCATAACTCCTACAAGCCCCTGTTCGTTTGTGTCTGAAGCCGGGGCACCGCTGCATCCCGGGAAAAAAAGCTGCACACACAGACCTGCAAGAAATCCTTTAGGGCAGGCTCCGATACATGAAAAGCTACTCTCAGGCAAGCAAAGGAATATCGCAAGGATCATTTTTATCACATAACACTAAAAAAACAGCAAATGGTATTGTTACAATTTTTCAGAATCCGTCCACACAGGGACAATGATGAAATGGCTGTGTTACAAAATCCGACGTCTGCGGCGAGTTCACAGGTCCCGACACTTCACGGAATCTTCACACACCCTCCACCGGTTTCATACCTCTTTCGGCTATACTTGTCACCGAACATACAATGTCGGATGGAGGCGGACAATGAAACGTTTGATTATATTGCTCGGTATCGTTATTGCCGCTCTTGTAACGGGCTCTGCGGCGCTCGCCTGCGAGATAAACTTTACGATAATCTCAAAAGAGGGTGAATCGGTCGAGGTGCGGCCGAACAAGCCCGTGACGCTCGAAACGGGAGAGACATATACCATGGAGGTGGAGTTCGTGCAGGACCACAGAAACTGCATCGTACCGGCGGAGGACACGGTGTATCTTTTGGAGGAGGAGAAATGGAAAACGGGCAAGGAACATCTTCCCCTCCTGCTTCTGTCGCAGAGCGAGTGGACGGAGGTTTCGTCCGGGACCTGGGAGCAGAATCTCGTGTTTATTGCACAGGAGAGCCAGAAGACGGCGCTCGAGGTGATAAGAGACTGCCCCAAGGGAGGCTACGACGAAACGCTCGAGTTCAAGATAAAATAGGAGACGGTTACCATGAAGATATCGCGCGGTAAAAGATCCGCATGGGTAAGAAGAGGGGTTCAGGTCACCTTCTTTCTTTTCGTATTCACCGTCGTATTCTCCCATTTCGTCGAGCGGCGGGGCCTCGACGTACCCTGGCCCGTGGTCGGGAACTTCCACGCGATCTGCCCGTTCGGCGCGGTGGAGACCGCGGGGAGGCTTCTTTTTGAGGGGAGCTTCATCCCCAAGATACACGAATCGAATCTATGGACGTTTGCAGGGGTCGCGCTGCTCACCCTGCTGTTCGGCCCGCTCTTCTGCGGGTGGCTTTGCCCGCTCGGATCGGTACAGGAATGGATAGGCGGAATAGGGAAGAGGATTTTCAAGAAACGGTACAACAGGTTCATCGGTGAAAAAGCCGACCGTATGCTCGGGTACATGCGGTACGGGGTGCTCGCGCTGATACTGTATTTTACCACCCACTCGATATCGCTCGTTTTTCAGCGGTATGATCCCTACTACGCGCTCTTCCATTTCTGGACGGGCGACGTCTTCTTTACCGCCCTCGTCGTTCTCGGTTTCGTGATCCTGCTCTCTTTCTTCTTCGAGCGGCCGTGGTGCAGGTGGCTCTGCCCGTTCGGTGCGCTTCTCGGGATACTGCAGCTCGTATCGCCGTGGAAGATACGAAGGAACAGGGAAGAATGTACCGGGTGCGGGGTATGCAAGAACCGCTGTCCAATGAGGATACCGCTTGATAAAAAAGGCGTGGTGCGAGATACGCGGTGCAACCGCTGCCTCGAGTGCGTTACCTCATGCCGCAGGGAGGGCGCGCTTGAGTACTCCGCCGGAGGCGGAGGGATACTTCCGTTCAGGAACAAGGCCCTCGCAGGACTGCTCGCGGTCGCGGTTTTCGCGGCGCCGATCCTGTTCTCCCGGGCGGTCGGGCTCTACAACACCACCGGCAGCGGCGCCTCAGAAGCCCGGAAGGTACAAAAAGGCATGCTCGCCGTCGAGGAGATAAAGGGCTCTATGTCCCTGGAAGACGTTGCTGCCGGGATGAATATCGATGTTGGTGTGCTGAACGCGATACTCGGCCTTCCGGCGGATATACCGGCTTCCACGAAGCTCTATGACCTCGAGGAGATAGACGGATCGCTCACCCTTGCAGCGGTTAAAACGAAAATAGCGGATACCGGAGAGCCGGATCTTGCTCTCTGAAATCCACAGGAATTACGGTACAAAGCCTTTTTCCTGCGACACCTGCGGCCATGAAGATCCGAGCGTATATTTTGAACCGGGTCCCGATTTTCTCATAAAACCGTTCACTGCGAAAGGCGAAAGTATGAATTGATCCGACTTTTTCGAAGATGTTAACCGGTATACGTCGCCGCCCCCTATCGACGAAGCGGGCGGA
This sequence comes from Spirochaetota bacterium, assembly GCA_016934265.1. Classification (GTDB taxonomy): domain Bacteria; phylum Spirochaetota; class B62-G9; order B62-G9; family DRHN01; genus JAFGTF01. The sequence continues at coordinate 55,639 of JAFGTF010000070.1, read as the reverse complement.
AACGGCGACGGAAAGATACAGGAATATCTCTTTTTCGAAGTACAACCCATCACGATACCGGCGAATGCGATGAAAAGAAAACCGGCACCGTGCGGTAGCAACGGCTACCGGTGCCCGCTTTCACATCGGATCCCGTATTGGGTTCGACCGCATCGTTCGAGCCTGAATATGCATACGGAGGTGAATAGAGTCGCGATATTCGATTCAAAAACTCCCCGTCGGACTCCGCCCTTCGGTATATCGGATATTTCAACAAAGCGGGTAGGTTCCGTATTTTCTCGCGGCCTCGTACAGGGCGACGATGTTCTTTGGAGGAACGTCCGGCTGCAGGTGGTTGGCGGGCGCGAGAATGTACCCGCCGCCTGACGCGAGGAGACCGATCCTGCGCCTTACCTCTTCCTCGACGTCCCGAACGCTTCCCGTCATGGCGGTTTTGATGTCGATCGCGCCCATAAAAGACAACCGGTCGCCGAAGCGTGTTTTTATGTCCGCCATGTCGTTTGCAGGGAGCGGTTCGAGGGGGTGAAACAGGTCGATGCCCAAAGAGGAGAACTCGTTTAAGATATGGGAAACGGCGCCGTCCGAATGAAATGCGCAGAACAGATCCGAGCGAAACTGTTTTATCGGCCGTATGATACGCGCAAGCTGCGGCTTTACGATCGTCCTGAACATTGCCGGTGAGATGAGAAGCGACTCGGTACCGCCGTAATCGTCTCCCGGGACTTCAACGATATCGAGATACCTGCCGCAGGTGTCGAGCAGTATCTCCGTGAGCCTGACGATTACATCGGTGACCTTCTCCAAAAGAAGCGTCGCGAGTTCCGGCTCGAGCACGAGGTCCATAAGGTACCTGTCGCGTCCACGAAGCTCGGAGGCCTGCTCGAACGGCCCGTAGGAGTTGACGCCGCGGGCGACGACGGCGTATACGCCATCCTTTGCGAGCGCCTCGGCCCGGGTCCTGCACAGGGTTCTGTCTATATAGCGCTCCGGGTCCGGCCATTGGTAAGACTCCACCTGATCTATCGTCGCATCGCCGAGTGGGTAGCCGACGCCGGTGAACGAGGGTCCCATACGCTTCCATCTCGTCCCCCACGCGTCCGTCATCGTTTCCGGGTTCGTGCCACCCAAGTCGGTGAATCCGAGCCACACATACCGCATGTCGGTACCGAGACGGTCGAGCACACGGTCGTCGCAGTAGTTCGTGCTCCGCGTCTTGAAGCGGCGGAACGGGGGGACGCGGTCCGGTATCCCGAGATGATCCAAGAGCCCGAAGTAGGTCTCGTCCTGAAGCGAGTAGTAGCTTCCGAAGAGAGCCGCCGGTACCCTGTCCGGCTCATCGTGGCGCAGGGCGCACAACACGCGTTCTCTCGGCGTCATCTTTCTTGCCATGGCTTTCTCCGATACGTTGCTTTTACTACTCTAACCCTCACAGGCTCCATTGTCAAACCGTATACGTATTTTTCACGGGTGCGGTATCTGCCCGCGGCCGCCTACCGCCTTTTTTCCGCAGCCGATTATCGCGTGCTTATTTTGAAACAGGTTTACAAAAAGAACGATTACATAAGTACTGAGTCGATAGGCTGCGATGTAGTAAACGTTCGATGTAGATGCGTGTTGTAACGGTCGTCGAGCGGTATCAGGCCGGTGCCGTTTCGATTCCTTCGGCCTCGAGGAACCGAAGAAGGCCCCTCAATCCGTCGAAGCGGTGAGAGCGTATGCCCACGGATTCCGCGGCGGAAACATTCTCGATAAAATCGTCGATAAATAGGGCGTCAGACGGCGCAGAACCCGCATTGTCGAGCGCGATCCCGTATATTTCGGGCTCGGGTTTTAAAAACCCCGTCTCGTGAGAGAAAGTCATTCCCGCCGGGATTCCGGAAAGATCGCGGCGGATACGCACGGCGTTGATCTCGTTGGTGTTGGAAAGGATGTGAAGACGGATTCTCGATACGAGCCTTGCAAGCAGAGAAAACATACAGTCGCGCTTAATCAAAAAGGAGTTGAAAACGCGTGTGAACTCGTCGAAGCTCAGGTTTAATTCGAGCCGTTCGGAAACGGCGGTGTAGTACTGTTCGGCGCTCATCATGCCCCGCTCGAAACACACAAAGTTTTCGCCGTACAGTATGCTTTTGATATACCCTCGTGATCGCTTGGTCGCTTCTTCCAGATGCAGCCACATCCTCTCGTGATCGAATGTATACAGCACCCCTCCCGCGTCGAATATCAAGAGAGTTCGTTCACCCTGCATCGTCATATCGCGCCTGTACGATACTTTATTTCATCAGCGCTCTCATAAGCGCCACCGAATCCTCGCCTCCCCACTCGCGGGGGCCGACCGCCCACCCCGCCACCCTGCCGTCCGGGCCGATGATATAGGTCGTCGGTATTCCGTTCACCCCGTATTCGCCGGCGATCTCGCCTCTCTCATCGAGGTAGACCGGAAATCCGATGCCGTTTTTTTTCATGAAATTCCGTACCTTTTTTTTGCTCTCCTGTATATCGAGGGCCATCACGGTAAACGCCTCGTCTTTCAGCGTCTCATACAGCCGGTCGATCTCTTCCACCTCCGATTTACACGGCCCGCACCAGGTCGCCCAGAAGTTCAGAAATATCACCTTTCCTTTGAAATCACCGAGGCTGGTTTTTTTGCCGTCGAGGGATTCTACGGTGAATTCGACTGCCTTGATATCCCGATCCAGCTTCGTTACGCCGATCCTGTCGAACAGCGTGCGATCCGCCGCATGCGGGAAAACCGGAAGAAGCAAAAAAAGCATGAGTACCGGTAGTATCCTTTTCATCGTGTGCTCCAGAAATATTATAATATAATAATATATTAATATATTATTGCTTCCGGCAACGGGAAAGACGCCCCTCTCATCGAATCGTGAAGACAGCGGCCTCTTCGATTCGTTCCGCCTGCTCGATAAGCAGGGAGGTGGACTGCTCGCCGGTCTCCCTCACATAGTCACCCACTATTTTGTAACCGAGATACGGCGCTGCCCGGCCCGGCTTCTTTTTCGGACCGTACGCGAAGAGATCGGCGTCGCGTCCACCCTTCATCACCGCAGAATAGACATCTTCGTGGTGTTCGTCGAGCCACGTACGGGCTTCCTCGGGAAGAAAGAGATAGATACGGTCATCATACCCGGGATACGCTTGCCTCGAGAAGTGCACCGAGATGCCGCTCGATATTAGCCTGCGAAGCGGCGTCTTTGCCGCCTCCTTCGTACGGACCTCCTGGATATACCGGCAGAAGAGGTGGCTCAGGAGCACGGGATAGTATCGGAAGTCGCCCGTTTCCCCGGGTACGCGCTCGAGATCGATGCAGATCACCGGTTTTGTCTTATATTGCATCACGAAGGAGGCGGGACCGCCGAACCCGACGAAGATGAAGAGGTTGCAGGAAGCCTGGTAGTGTAAAAGGTCCTTGCATCTTTGCACGATCTCCTTTGTGTGATCCTCTATGTCGTATACCTTGATGAGCGCTTCGAGCTTTTGATAGTGCCTCTTTTGGATGGACGTTATCCGCTTCTTCAGGCTTTTGAGGGTCATATCCCCGCATTGTCGCAGGGCGGAAGAGAGGAACTCTTCGTGCCGGTCGTAATACAGTCGCCTGAACGTTCTCCAGTGGTCCTTCTCGAGGTTCATCATCTTGAGAAAGAGAAAGAAATCACGGTACAGGCACTGTATCCTCAACGTCTCCTCCTTTTAGGAAACCGGACGCGTCCCGATGCCTTGACGGCATTTGCCCTGGTAACTATCTCTTCTGGAAAAACATTCGTTAATCGCCCTGATCGCACGCTGTTTATTCAGGGGCCATCTCGGCGCGATGAGCAGCGCCGGGTCGGATTCGGCGACGAGCCGGTCGATACAGACTTCCGGCCGGGTCCGTTCGAGGAAATCGACCACAAGTTCCGCGTATTCCTCGAGTAAAAGCGGCGATACGGCACCCTCACGGTACCATCGGGCCATTTTCGTTCCGGAAACGATGTTGAGGTTGTGTATCTTCAGAAGATCGATCGGCAGCAGGGAGAGGAAGTCGGCGGTTTCTCTGATATCCGCAGCTTCTTCATTCGGCAGTCCGATGATGACGTGCGCCCCCACGTCGATGCCGTACCCTTTTGTTTTTTGTACCGCGTCATGGAAGGTTTTCGAGTCGTGTCCCCTCTCTATGAGCTCGAGCGTTCTGTCGTGTGCCGACTGCAGACCGTACTCTATGAGAACGTACATGCCCCGTTCTCTGTATGAGGCCAGAAGCTCGAGCCGTTCTTCGTCTATGCAGTCGGGACGGGTGCCGACGACGAGGCCCACAATGTCGTTTTCCGTGAGGGCGGCGTCGTACAGCCGCCGCAGCATGTCGACCGGCGCGTACGTGTTCGTGTGCGCCTGGAAATAGGCGATGAACTTCCGCGCGCCGTACCGCCGTCGAACGCGCTCTTTTTCGAGCCTGACCTGCCCAGTGACGGAATCCGTCTCCGGTTTCCTCCAGGATCCCCCCGGCGTGCAGTACGCGCATCCGCCGTAGCCGAGCGTCCCGTCCCGGTTCGGGCAGGTGAGACCGGCGTCAATACATACCCTGTATACCGGGCCGCCGAACCGTTCTTTCAAGAAGCGGGAGAACCGCTTGTAGTAGGATGGCTCCATGACGATAAAAATGTAGGTGAATTTTTGATCCTGGTACAGTATTATACTATAACAGTTCGCACCGTTATTTCAAAGGGTTGTTGCACGATGTTCGAGGGGTTCGATAGGGTCGTCATTCTGGATTTCGGGTCGCAGTACACGCAGCTCATCGCACGGAAGACGAGGGAGCTCGGCGTATATTCGGAAATAGTGCCTTTTTTCATTACACCGGACGAGGTGCGGAAAAAAAACCCGAAGGGCATCATCCTCTCAGGGGGTCCGGCGTCGGTATTCGCCACCGATGCGCCGCTTCCGGAGCCCGCGATTCTCACGCTCGGCATACCGGTCTTTGGCATATGTTACGGGCTCCAGGTCATCACCGAGCTTCTGGGAGGCACGGTGCTTCCGTCGCACGAGCGGGAGTACGGAAGGGCGGTTTTGACAGTCGAAGGCACGGGAGCGATCTTCTCGGGCTTCAGAAAGAACGGCAAGACCACCGTATGGATGAGTCACGGCGACCGTGTGGAGAGGCTTCCCGAAGGATTCAGGGCGATCGCGCATACCGAGTCGAGCCCTTACGCCGCTGTTTCCGACAAAACAGGCGGAATTTTCGGAGTTCAGTTTCACCCGGAGGTTCACCACACGGAGCGCGGAAAAACCATACTGCAAAATTTTTTAAGGGTCGTCTGCGGCGCGGGATGCAACTGGAACGTCGGTTCTTTCATAGAGCGGGAAACCGCATTTATCAGGGAAACGGTGAAAAACAAGAAGGCGATATGCGCCATGTCCGGCGGCGTCGATTCCAGTGTCGTGGCGACGCTCATGGGGAGGGCGATCGGCAGGGACACCAAGGCGGTGTTCATCAACAACGGCCTTTTGAGAAAGAACGAGGTGGAGGAGGTAACAAAGGCTTTTCAAAACGGGTTCGATTTCGATTTCATCTATGTCGACGCATCGACACGCTTTCTGAAGCGTTTGAGAGGGGTACGCGACCCGGAGAAGAAGCGAAAGACGATAGGCAGGGAGTTCATCAGGGTTTTCGAGGAGCAGGCGAAAACGCTCGGCGATATAGAGTATCTCGCCCAGGGGACTCTGTACCCCGACGTAATAGAATCCGTTTCATACTGCGGTCCCTCCGCGACAATCAAGAGCCACCATAATGTCGGAGGATTGCCGCAGCGGATGAGGCTGAAGCTCATAGAACCGCTCCGGGAGCTGTTCAAGGACGAGGTCAGGGAGCTGGGGAGGCTTTTGAATATTCCCGAAGGGCTTATCATGCGCCACCCCTTTCCGGGTCCGGGCCTCGCGATACGCGTCATCGACGAGGTGACAAAGGAGCGTCTCGCGATCCTCAAGGAGGCGGACGCAATCGCAATAGAGGAGATCAGAAACGCCGGACTCTACCGGGATATATGGCAGGCCTTCGCAGTGCTCCTGCCGGTGCGAAGCGTGGGGGTGATGGGGGACGAGAGGACCTACGAGAACGTATGCGTTATCAGGGCCGTGCACTCCGTCGACGGTATGACCGCGGACTGGTTCAGGATACCGGCGGAGGTTCTCGATAAGATATCGTCCCGGATCATCGGCGAGGTAAAGGGTATAAACCGTGTGGTGTATGATATCTCGTCGAAACCCCCCTCGACGATCGAATGGGAATAGGGATGGGCGACTACTACGAGCTTTTGGAAATAAAAGAGGGTGCCGAAAAAAAGGAGATACGGCGGGCGTTCTGCCGTCTCGCGAAGAAACACCACCCGGACGTATCGGAGGGCAACGGCGACTTCATCCGGATGGTCGATGCGTATCGGACGCTTATAGACGACAAAAAAAGAAAGGAATACAACAAAAGACTAAGGGGGGCTTCAGGGAGTCTCCTGCTGCCGAAGGACAGGATATTTTATGCGGTCTCGCTCAAGGATATCGCGCTCTCACCCGCAGTGGGCGTAAAAAACGGCGGCCGGTGCTCGTCACGACGGCGGAATATCGGCCGGATGATGAAAGGGTACGACGTGCGCGTGCGTCTTTCTTGTTCAGAGCTCTTGCGCGGGGCTTTCGTCCGGATCGATGTTCCGGCGCATGTGATATGCCCGCTGTGCGGCGGAAACAGGAAAAGCTGCTCGCTCTGCGCGGACAGGGGGCACGTGACGCGGGCCGTTCCCGTTACCGTGGAGATACCCTGCGGTTTGAAGGACGGGGAAGTGTTCCGTGTATCGCTGAGAGAGAAAAAGAGGAAGGGATATGCCTATTTCGTAACGGATTCGCTGTTCGTAATGGTCGATCTGGCCGACCGCTGAGATGGAAAAGACGTGTACTTTTTATACAGAACGCGTAGAATAGAATGATAATCGCATCAAGAGGGATAGCGGAATGAAATCCTCCCCGCACAAGCTCGACGAGGGCGGTTTTTTCAGCCGGCTTTTCACGAAAGGGTCGGCCCAGCAAAAACGGACGCTACGCGTCCTGAAGCGGGAGCTGAACGCGTCGCGGATAGAGCTGTATAAGATAAAGAACGATACCATATCGCCGGCCGTCGCCAAGCTTCTCTACGAGATCTACAGGCTTTCTTACCCCATGCGGCAGCAACTTCCGCTCGACGGTTCGGGGAAGCGGTTTCTCCCCTCGTTCGAGGAGGCCTTCATACTGACGTTTCACACGAAAGAGGCGTCATCGATTCATGAGAAGCTCGGCTTTGATACCATCAGGAAGCTCGCGGAAACGCACGGGATGCCGAAGACCGTTCCCTATGTCGAGAAGATGCTCGACGAGTATTCGGACCAGTGGGACAGGGAGACGATATCGAAGATCAATACGGCGTATGCGAATCTCATCGGCTTTGCACGGTTCGTGTATTTCGATTTCTTCCCCCTCCTCCGCGAGTTCGACCTCAAGCTTGACGAGGGGGACTTCCAGTCGAAAACCTCCTTCTCTCCCGCGGAGGGGACGCTCCTCCTCGAAGATCTCGTCGGTTTGCATCGCGCGCTCTTCAGGTTCGACGCCGACACCGGGCTCGATATCGCAATGGAGGCGCTCGCCCGTATAGCGGGGACGGATCCGGGCGGCGGCAGCTACCCGAAGCTCAGGAAGGCGATAGCGACCCTGCAGAGGAACAACTACATCGAGACCATCATCCGTGCAATCAAAAAGAGTCTCTCTCCCGTGCCGGTGGAAAAGCGAAGGAGTATCGATATTTTTCAGCACTACATTCAGCGAAGGCGTTCCGAAGTCGGCAGAGTGCTGCGCTCGCTAGAGAGCAAGCTCAGGGACGAGGCCGTCGGTACGATCGTATCCCGGCTTTTCGACGGAAGCGTGGACGGAAGGGTGAATAATTACGGGAAATCACACAACGAGACATACCAGCGGTTCGAGCTTCCGCCGTATCGGTGGGTCGAGCCGTTGAACTATCTCAAGGCTTTTTTGACGGACAAGTACGTTCCTTCCATTAGCGAGATAATAAACGAGCTCATTGTCGGCGGTATCTTCATTAATAAACATACACTCACCGAGCTTTCGAACTGCTACTATGCGTTGAAAGAGAGCCTTTCGCTCATCGAAACGTTCGACAGCGATCTCGACATGGATGGAGACAAGGGAAGGCTGATGAAGCGTCTGCTCGACAGCGTGACCAAAGAGCAGAGTGCAAGAAGGGCTTTGATAAACAATATTGAGGAAGTCAACGAGAAAGCCAAAAGCATCATCGACGGAAGGATCGTCTCCTTCAGGGAGTTGGCGGTCTCTATAAAAAAAATAGTGGAAGACTACAAGCAGAAATCCCCGTCGGTCGTCTCGAATATCAGGAAGATCAGGGCGGGAAAGAACCGGCAGTTCATCGAGGATATGGCGGCCGCATATAAGGACATATACTGGTTTCTGAAACTATTGAGCCACTATCTACCGCTGCAGGCGGCACGGGACGAATCGTCTGCCGGGAAAACAACGTAGAATCGGAGGTTTTTCATGAAACGCAAAGCAAAACAGCAGATAATGGGAATAATCCTCATCGTGATAAGTATCGTGCTCCTCTATCTGAACCTGAAAAAGACCGAAGGGGGCTTCGGCAGGCTCTGGCCCTCGCTGGTGCTCCTCGTCGGGATGTTTTTCTTTATCTTTTACTTCTCCACGAGGAAGAAGGCCGACAGGTCGGCCCTCATGTTTCTGGCGACATTTCTTGCAATCAGCAGCGTGCCTCTTTTCATACTCACCTTCACAAGCTTCGACAACTTCAAGGTTATCTGGCCGGGTTTTCTGTTTGCCGCCGGGATGGGGTTTCTCGCGGTTTATTTCTACGGAAAGGGAAAGAAATTTCCCCTTTTACTTTCGTTTCTCGCCACTGGGGCCTCCATCGTCATCTGGGCGCTCTACTCCGTGCGTTACCGATTCGGTATAGTAACGGCTGTGGTGATTCTCATCGTGGGTGCGGCGTTTCTCACGAGAGGGCTCATCAAAGAGCAGCAGCCGCCCGGGGGCGGTACAGATGTCCCGGGGCCGGAAGATGAGGCGAACGAAGCATAAAAGAAGCGGCGGCACCGCATCGGATACCCGTACTGTTACACTTAGACCGTGCCGATATATAATCAGAAAAGAAAAGGGCGGAATGAAATTCGGTCGGTGCAGTGGTATATTCTTATTATATCTTGCTAGGCTGTCGCCCTCCGGGTTACTTAAATAGCGCCGTTTCAAAAACGGTCTCAGCAATTTACTAACAAGCGAGGTACGGATATGTGCGGCATAGTCGGTTATATCGGAAAGGGCTGCTCGGTGCCGATACTGATCGAGGGCCTGAAGCGCCTGGAATACAGGGGATATGACTCCGCGGGTCTGGCACTCATCGAAAAGGGCGAGATCATCCTGGAAAAGACAAAGGGCAAGGTTGACGCACTGGAAGGGAAGATCGCAGGAACTCGTTTCGAAAGCACGGTCGGTATCGCGCACACGAGGTGGGCGACCCACGGAGAACCGAACGACAAAAACGCCCACCCGCATATCGACTGCGGCGGAGAGCTGGCGCTCGTTCACAACGGCATCATCGAGAATTTCAGCGCTCTGAAAACGTACCTCGAAGGCAAGGGGCACAGATTCGTGAGCGACACGGACACCGAGGTCATCGCCCACCTCATCGAGGAGAACTACAACGGAAGCCTTCTTTTAGCGATTTCCGCGGCGCTGGCGGAGGTGGAGGGGACCTACGGCCTCGCGATCATATCGAAACGGGAGCCTGACAAGATCTTTACCGCACGGCGCGGAAGCCCCCTCATCATCGGCAAGGGCGACGGCGAGTTCTTCGTCGCATCGGATGTGGCGGCGGTGCTGAAGCATACGAACGAGATTATCTACCTCGAGGACGGGGAGATCGCCGAGGTCAGGCGTGACGGCTACCGGGTGACGAGGGCGAACAACGAAGAGGTAAAGAAGAAGGTACAGCAGATCTCCTGGAGTCTCGACATGATCGAGAAGGGGGGATTCGATCACTTCATGCTGAAGGAGATATTCGAGCAGGAGAAATCGCTTAGGGACACCTTAAGGGGGCGACTCAACGAGAAGGAGGGCACCGCACGGCTCGACGGCCTGCTTGGTTACTCAGAGCAGCTGAAAAAGGCCGATCGGCTCATTATCACGTCCTGCGGCACCTCCTGGCATTCCGCGCTCATCGGGGAATACCTGATAGAGGAGCTTGCCGGAATTCCGTGCGAGGTCGAGTACGCATCCGAGTTCCGGTACAGGAACCCGATCGTCCGGGAGGGCGAGATCATGTTCGTCATAAGCCAGTCGGGTGAGACGGCGGACACGCTCGGTGCAATGCGAGAGGCGAAAAAGAGGGGAGGCATCGTGCTCGGTATCTGCAACGTCGTGGGGAGCACGATCGCGCGGGAGAGCGACGGCGGCGTGTACATACACGCGGGACCGGAAATCGGGGTCGCGTCCACAAAGGCCTTTACCTCGCAGGTTCTCGTCCTGTTCATGATCGCCCTGATGCTGGGAAGGATGCGGGGGCTCTCGAAAAAGGAGGGAACAAAGCTCGTCAAAGAAGCGATGCGCCTGCCCGGTATCGTCGGAAAAATACTTCGCGAAGACCGGAAGATAGGCGAGATCGCCGACCGGCTGTCCCGCCATAAGAACGCCCTCTACCTCGGCAGGGGATACAACTATCCCGTCGCGCTCGAGGGGGCGCTCAAACTCAAGGAGATATCGTACGTCCATGCGGAAGGGTATCCGGCCGCCGAAATGAAACACGGACCCATCGCGCTTATAGACGACGACATGCCCGTGATCGTCGTCGCAACGAAGGATTTCACGTACGAAAAGATCATGAGCAATATATCGGAGATCAAGGCACGGAAGGGATGGGTGCTCTCGATCGTAACGCGCGGGGATACGATGATTGCGGACCTTTCGGACGAAGTTATCGAGGTGCCGGAGCTCATTCCAAGCCTCATGCCGATCGTAAACGTCATCCCGCTTCAGCTGCTCGCATACCATATTGCGGTCAAACGGGGGTGCAACGTCGACCAGCCGAGAAACCTCGCGAAGAGCGTCACCGTTGAGTGACCGAGTAGGGCAGGACTTTTTCGGGCTCGTTTTGAGCGGAGGGGCGGCCCGCGGGCTTGTGCATATCGGTGTTCTCTCGGTTCTCGAGGAGTACGGGATCGGGATCGACCTCATCGTCGGTGCGAGCTTCGGTGCGATCGTTGCGGCATACTTCGCCGCCGGCTATTCGACCGAAGAGATGCTCGATTACGCACGGCGGTTCAGGTTGTGGTCTTTATTGGATTTCAGGGCCCCGTGGAGGGGAATGTTCAGCGGGGAGAAGGTCCAGCGGCTCTTCGAGCAGGGGTTGGGGCTCATAGGGATCGAGGATCTTGGTATTCCGGTGATCGTACTCGCCGCGGACCTCGAGCGCGAAGAGCCGGTGCTGCTCGAACGGGGGAGACTTTCAACGGCGCTTCGTGCGTCCTCCGCCTTCCCGGGCCTCTTCCCCCCGGTACGGATCGGCGGCAGGCTCCTTACGGACGGCGGAATCGTAGACAGCGTTGCGACAGACATAGCGAGGAAAAAAGGAGCCGGTTTCGTGCTCGCCTCCGATGTCTCCCTTCTATCGGATATCTACGCACATCCTCTTCAATCGGAGCTCTTAAAGAAAGCGGCAGAAAAAGCGTCTTCGAAGAGACCGTTCGAGAGAAAAATATCGCTGCCCGCAGTGATGCGAAGCACGCTCAGGATCATTCACCGCTACCGCCCGGGCGAGGGGCGGAATCCGGAATGCGGCGCGGACGTTTCGATAGCGCCGATCTGCGGAGAAATACGTCCCCTCTGCTTCAGGAAGGTCGACGAGGGATACAGGATAGGGAGGGAGGCGGCGATGCGGGTAATCGATTCGGTTGCAGGCAGAGTGCGCCGGAATGCCGGATAAGCCGCGGGAGAGTCGTATCACTTGAGCAGAAGGTTTATCTCGCGTTCAGTGGCGGCAAGCGTTTCGTCCGGGCTCGATCCCTGGAGAATGACCTGCTGCAGCATGTCGATGAGGAGCTTGTTGATCTTGAAATACTCGTTGTGGTGGGGAAGCGCCCTCGCAAAGGCCAGCTCTTCGACGGGGATCCTGAAGTTGGGGTTCTCCCGGTGAAACGACCTGAGGTCGAGGGAGCCGGCGGCGGATTTCCGTACCGGTATATAGCCGATCTCCTTGTGAAGCCTGATGATATTGGGTTTTTCGATAAGCCAGAAGATAAAATCGTTCGCCGCCTTCCATTTCTTCCTGTTTTTCGCGAAGTTGACGAGCGCGGAACCGGTGAGCACCGTGAACTTCCGGCCGTTTATGGACGGCATTGGGGCGACACCGAGACTCCAGGGGAGGTTCTGCTCGCTGTACGCGATCCCCGCGCTCGAGAAAAATCCCATGGCGAGGTCTCCTGCGAGAAACGCCTGGCCCGACTCCCAGTCGGTCCAGCTTTTCGGCATAATGCCGTATTTATAGACGAGGTCTTTGAGCATGCCTATCGTTGTTTTCATCGCCGGGGAGGTAAGGTCGATCTTCGTTCCGTCCTCTGAAAAAAGCGTGCCGCCGTTCGCCCAGAGAATCGGCGCCCATCCGTACAGGCCGTTCTGCCACACGCTGATCGCGAAGCGGTCTGGGCTGCCGTCTTTGTCCTCGTCAACGGTAAGGCGACGGCCAGCCGCGATTATCTGGTCCCATGTTTCCGGAGGTTTGTCGGGGTCGAGGCCCGCCCGTTTGAACGCATCCCTGTTATAGAACAGGACCGTGGTGCTCATGCAGAACGGAACCCCATACGTCTTTCCTTCGCGGGTAACGGCATCCCACATGACCCCGTGGACATCCTTTCTCGTCTCTTCTTTGACGGCGGCATCGATGGGGGGGATCAGTCCCTCTTTGATATAGAGATCGATGTACTCGATCTGCTCGAGAGCGACTTCGGGGAGCTGGCGTGTCACGGCGGCTGCAAGCATCTTAACTTCCATGTCCTGGTAGAGTCCCTGAAACACCGCGTCCACATGAACATCGCTCTGCGACCGGTTGTACTCGTTTACAAGTTCCTCGATAATCCGCTTCGCATGAAATCCCTGGCCGTGCCAGAAACTGATTTTTTCGCTTCGTGCGAACAGCGGGCTCGATACCACTATGAAAGCCAGTACAAAAAAAAGCGTTCTCATCGACGCGTTCCCCTGCGGGATTTACCCGGATACCACCGAGAACGGAATATAAGCCGTTACACCTCACGCGTCAAGGCCATCCGATACAGCCGACGCGGCCGACGTTTCGGCCGACGTTTCGGCGGCTCACCGCACCGTTTGAAAGAACCGTCGGTTCGGCATTGGTTATGCATCGGTTCGGAATCGGCGACTTGACGATCGGCCGCGACTCTTCTATTTTTTATCGGGGATACAAACCGATATTAGGCACTGCAGGATTACTTCATGAAGTATTACCTCGGTCTCGACATCGGGTCCGTTTCTATCAATACGGTGGTCATGGACGAAGAAAGACGTATCCTTGAAGACAGGTACGAGTACTGTCGGGGCAGACCGTTCACCCTCCTCTGCGACATACTTCGCGATGTCACCGTAAAGTTCGGTGAAAAAGACATCCGCCGTATCGGGATCACCGGTACGGGCGGGCCGCTCGCCGCTTCTCTCATCGGGGGTCATTACATAAACGAGATCGTCGCACAGTCTTGTGCCGTCTCCCGTTTATACGGGGAGGTCCGGACCGTGATCGAGATGGGAGGAGAGGATTCGAAGCTCATCTTCATGGAACGAAAAGGCGGCCGTTCGGAGCTCGTCGATTTTGCAATGAACAGCATCTGCGCGGCAGGAACGGGCTCGTTCTTGGACCAGCAGGCGAGGAGGATCGGGGTTAGTATTGAGGACGAGTTCGGGCAGCTGGCGCTCGAGTCTTCCGAACCGCCGCGGATCGCGGGACGCTGCAGCGTGTTCGCCAAGAGCGACATGATTCACCTCCAGCAGATAGCGACACCGCTCTGCGATATCGTCGCCGGTCTCTGCTTTGCGGTGGCTCGAAACTTCAAGAGCCACCTGGCACGGGGAAAAGCCCTGCCCCGACCAGTACTCTTTCAGGGGGGTGTCGCTGCGAACGCCGGTATGGTGCGTGCATTCAGGGAAGTGTTCGATCTCCCTGACGGCGAACCCGTCGTTCCCGAACACCACGCCTCGATGGGAGCGATAGGCTCCCTGTTCCACCTTTTCGATTTTCCTCCCGAGGTGGAGCGTCCGTTCATAGGCTTTGCGGCGCTTCAACAATACATACATTCGACGGACGACGACTGCGAAACGCTCGCGCCGCTTTCGCACGCGGTGTCCATTACGAAGCAGGTGCGGGCGGATGTGGTCGCGGCTGAAGAATCACGCGGCGTAACGGATGTGTATCTCGGGCTCGATGTCGGATCGTTGAGCACGAACGTCGTGCTGATAGACGATCAAAACAGGGTGATCGCACGACGCTACCTCCCCACTTCCGGGAAGCCTCTCGAGGCGATCAGGCGGGGCATGGCGGAGATCGACGCGGAGGCGGGCGATCGGGTGAGGGTGCGGGCCGTGGGGACGACGGGGTCCGGAAGGTACCTCACCGGGGACTTCGTCGGCGCGGATACGATACAGAACGAGATCACCGCCCAGGCCACCGCTGCAATCGCGATAGACCCGTCGGTGGACACGGTGTTCGAGATCGGCGGCCAGGACTCCAAGTTCATAAGTATCGACAACGGCGTGATCGTCGATTTCGAAATGAACAAGGTATGCGCCGCAGGCACCGGATCCTTTTTAGAAGAGCAGGCGGAGAAACTCGGCGTCGACATCATAGACGAGTTCGGCGAAATCGCGATCGAGGCCAAAAAGCCCGTCAAGCTCGGAGACAGGTGTACGGTGTTCATGGAATCGGACCTCAACGCGCACCAGCAGAAGGGGGCGCGTAAAGAGAACCTCGTCGCCGGGCTTTCCTACTCGATCGTGTACAACTACCTTCAGAAAGTTGTCGGTACCAAACGCGTTGCGGACCGTATCTTCTTTCAGGGGGGGGTCGCGTACAATCGTTCGGTGGTCGCCGCCTTCGAGAAGGTGACGGGTAAGCCGATAATCGTACCCCCGCATCACGATGTCACCGGTGCGATAGGGGCCGCGATGCTCGCCAAAGACGCCGTCGGGTCGTCCTCCACGCGGTTCAAGGGATTTTCGATAAGCAGAACAGGGTACAAGGTCGACACGTTCACGTGCAAACGCTGCCCGAACCGGTGCGAGATCCGGCGGGTGCGGATTGAGGGTGAGATGAGGCCGCTTTTCTACGGCGGCCGGTGTGAGCGGTACGAGATGGAAGACCGCAAGGGGAGGGGGAAAGATATCCCGAACCTCTTCGCGGTCAGGGAGAAACTCCTCTTGGGCGACTTTGAGAATGATAGTTTGCCGGCTGATAGTAATACGGCCGGAAGCCGTATTACCATCGGTATCCCAAGAGGGTTGATGGTATTCTACCAGCAGTTCCCATTCTGGAGGCGGTTTTTCGAGACACTCGGATTCAGGGTGGTTGTTTCCCCCCCCTCCTCGCACAGTCTCGTTACGAAATCACTGGAGCGTATCACAGCGGAGACCTGTTTCCCCGTAGAGGTGATGCACGGACATGTGTTCGAGCTTCTAAGAGCGGGTGTGGACCACATATGGCTCCCATCCGTGGTGAACTCGAAGGCGGAGAAAAATAACCCGACCGTATACTACAACTGCCCCTGGGTTCAGACTGTTCCCTATATGGTAAGGGCGCTTTTACGGAACACGAAAGATGAGGAAAAATTAATGACTCCGGCGCTTCACTTTCGCTACTTCGGTGCGGTTTTAAACCGCGAGCTCGCATCGTACATGGGAGCGCGTTTCGGTATTTCGCACTCATCTGTCCGGAGTGCGGTAGAAGAGGCGGACGGGGCGCAGCGAGATTTCGAGCGTCGGGTGAGGGAAGCGGGAAAAAAGGCGTTGGAAGAGCTCGACGGGAGCAGGAAAGCGGTAGTCGTCATCGGGAGGCCCTATAACACGAACGATCCGCAGCTCAATCTCGACCTCGTTAAGAAGCTCATAAGTCTGGAGGTGCTTCCCGTTCCCATGGATTTTCTTCCACTGGAAAAAGAAAACATATACGGGGAGTACCGGATGATGTACTGGCCGAACGGAAGAAAAATTCTCGAGGCGGCCAGGATTGTGTCAAGCGACCGCCGTCTCGACGCGGTCTATCTCGGAAACTTCAGGTGCGGCCCGGACTCTTTTCTTTTGCATTTCGTTCGTGAAGAGATGAAAAAGAAACCCTATCTTCAGCTCGAGGTGGACGAGCACAGCGCGGATGCAGGCATGATCACCCGCTGCGAGGCGTTTTTAGACAGCCTTCGGAAGAGAAGGCCCGCCCGCATCGTCCCCAAAAGCGGCGAAGATGCGGAAAGTGATACGCGCCGGTCCATATCCGTACCGCAGGTGATGCGGCATGCGCCGGTGAAAGAGAGAAAGCTCTACGTGCCGTATATGAGCGATCATGCGCACGTGCTCGCCGCAGGGTCGAGGTCATGCGGCATCCATGCCGAGGTCCTGCCGCCGCAGGACGAGATCGACCTCGATCTCGGGAGGAAATACACATCGTCGCGGGAGTGCTTTCCCATGATTTGTACGACGGGCTCTTTTTTGAAGAAAGCCTTCGAAAACGGATTCGATCCCGCGCGTTCGAGCTTTTTTATGCCGGACCACAACGGGCCCTGCCGGTTCGGGCAGTACAACAGGCTTCAGCGGACTATCCTCGACAGGCTCGGTTTCGGAGAGGTCGAGCTTATATCTCCGGGAAACGACAACGCATACGCCGATCTCTCGGGGGGCCGGATCGTGAAGTTCTGGGTTCCCGTGTGGAAAGGGACGGTCGGTATAGACATGCTCAGAAAGCTCCTGCAACAGAAGCGTCCGTATGAGAGAGTGCCGGGGAAAAGCGACCGTCTGTATGCCCGATACCGCGACGAGCTTATTCGGGATGCGGAGCGGGGGGGGAGGAATATCGAGGGTGTTCTCGCCGATGCTGCGGAGGCGTTTTCTTCGATCGAAACGACGGACCTTGAGAGAAAGCCTTTAATATCCGTAACCGGCGAGATTTTCATGCGGGACAACCCGTTCTGCAGCGGTCATGTCGTAAAAAAGCTTGAACGGCTCGGTGCGGAAACGATGATAGCCCCTGTTAGGGAGTGGATACACTATTCCACCTACCGTTTCTTCAGGGACAGCGTCTGGAAGAGGGATCTGAAAGGTATCGTAGCCTCGAAGATGTTCGAGTTCTTCCAGCACCTGCTCGAGCGGAAGGTTCTGAAATCGGTCACCGGCTCGGTTGACTTCGGACGGGACATACCTATCCGCGAGGTCCTGAAGCTCTGCAGCCCCTATATCGACAAAAGCTACGACGGCGAGCCTGCGATAATTATGGGTTCGAGCGCCGGGCAGGTACCCGCCGGGATATCCGGTATCGCCAATATACTTCCGTTTACCTGTATGCCGGGAACGCTGATAACGGCGATTTCACAGTCGTTCCGGTCTGATTACGACAATATTCCCTGGGTCAACATAGTATACGACGGGCAGGATGACACGGGAATGGATACGAGGCTCGAGGCGTTCATGTACCAGACGAAAGAATATGCGGGCCGCACGGGAACGACCCGGCATGCGGAGAGAAAAAGGCGGTGACGGGGTGAGAAACGGTCGGGATGGTCGGGCGGGAATACAAACGCAGAGGTCAAAAGAACTTCCGCCGCTCTATTCCGTGAAAGACGAGCTGCCGCCGCAGGACAAGGAAGAATCCCTTCGCTATTTCGCCGGTATCTTCCGGGGAAGAGGGCCGATCGTCGTGGAGATCGGGTCGGGAAACGGGCACTTCCTCGTCGATTACTCGGAAACACACCCCGATAAAAACCACATCGGGACGGAAATCCTACTCGGGCGTGCTCGGAAGTTCGCCTCGAAGGCGCGCAAGAGGGGATTACGGAACGTCGCCGTCTTTCACGGCGATACGAGACGTTTCGTATGGGAGTTTCTTTACGAGGAAACGGTCGATGAGTTCATCATACTGTTTCCGGACCCGTGGCCGAAGAAGCGTCACCACAAGCACCGTCTGCTTTCGGACCGGTTCGTCAGGATGCTCAAAGACAGGCTCGTTGACGGAGGAAAGGTCTGTGTGGCAACGGATCATGAGGAATACAGGGATTTTATCATTGCATCGTTTGAGTCCGTCGACGGTTTCGAAAGCCCCTATTCGAGAGGATGGGGAGACTACCCCGACGAATATCCGAGAACGTTGTTTTTGGAAAGGTTCAAAAAGGAGGGAAGACCGCTCTACTTCCTTCAGTGGATAAAAAAAAAGACTGATTGTACGCGTGAAAATACGACGTCCTAGTGCTTCATACGTTTCAGCCTGTCCCGTATCTGCGCGGCACGTTCGTACTCCTCATTCGCGATGGCCGACTGAAGCTCTTCTACGAGCCGCTGACGCTTGGATGGGGTATGGTCCTTCACTATCTCCTCGGCCCAGTTTTTCAAAAAGGCGATCTCAGACCCCTCATAATCATCTGTTTGGGCCTGTTTCTCGTATGCCGTTTCTATCTTGTGTATGCCGTGATTGATCTCGTTGACAGCACGCGACGCGTCTTTGGACTTCAGCGCCCCGAGCACCTTCGCCCTCGTATTCATCATGATGACATACGGCCTGTACTGCTCGAACTCCTCGACATACCTCTCGTCGCCCGCGTACCTCTTTACGAAATCGAACATCTTGAGGTTCCTCGCGGTATCCCGTTCGGCCCGGATGAAATCGCCGAGCTGAAAGAAGCAGAGGTAGCGGTAGTAGTATTGAAATCCTTCCTGCTGGAGGGCGTAGCAGTCGTCCTTGTCAAGCGTAAAGTCCGTAACCGCACCGTATTTCTTTTTCATCCACGAAACGACCGATTCGTAGTAGTGGAGAAGGGATTCCTTGCCGTGGGGTTTTTTACCGTCCGGGCGTCCCCCCTCCTCCATCTGTAGAATGCCGAGATCCAGCCGCATCTGGATTTTCGGCTTCCCGTCTGCGCCTGTGATCCTCCTGACCATCATGTCCTGCCTGAGGTCGTAATCCCACCCCTTCAGGATGCCCGAGATATCCTGGTTTTTTCCCTTTTTCCGGAACATTTCGTATTCTCGTACGGGTAGTATTGTGATAACAATAATACCATAATATCATTTTGATGAAAGTGAAAGTAAATTGTATGCCGCCGGGAGTCTACGCGCCTTCTATATCGATGAGCTTATCGAGCTTAACGATTTTGAAAATCTCCATGATCGTCTTGTTCGCGCCCTGTATTCTCAGCGTACCGTTTTTCTTCAGGAGTTTCTTGTAGAGGAAAACGATCTTTCCTATTCCGGAGCTGGTAATGGATTTGAGCCCGTCGATATTGAGAAGGACCTCCTTGGGACCTTTTTCAATGATATCGTTGAAGGTATAGAGAAGCTCGTCGGCCTGATCGATATAGATATCGCCCTTTAAACTCACCACTATGCTGTCGTCAGAACCGGAGACTTTTATATCCATTCATCCCCTCCTCGGTACTATGTCGTTAGGATACTATCAATATGCGGTTATTGCAATCATTTTTTACTGTACGGCACCTCGTACGCGGCATGTACGGTACGTGCCGTCCTCCGATACAACACGGCGTTGTTTTTAAACGGTGCAATGAGAATTGCCCACGCAAGAAAGCTGTTGAGTTTTCACCGGCCGTCATGGTACATTGATAAATAATTGTATCTCATTAAAGAGACTACAATTACATCGTCGAACGTCCCGGCGGAAAGGCGGACGCTCGTACATGACGTTTCGCTACCCGTGGGAACCGATGTTTCCCGTGTATGGGGGTCTTATGAAGCACAGGATAACCATGGAGAGGATCGACGCCCGTGTCCATATCGGTGTTACGGAGAAGGAAATAAGGCACAGGCAGCGTATTTCGGTGAGTCTCGTCATCGTGCCGCGGACCGGTCCCGGCAATATCGACGACTGCATCGATAAAACGGTGAATTATTCCGCGGTACGGCAAGACGTGCTACGTTTCTTGAAACGGGAGAAGTTCGGGCTCATCGAGACGGCGGCGGAAAAGATCTTGGAGCTTGTCGCCTCACATCATTCCATAGAGACGATTTCGGTAACGGTGACGAAGTACCCGTACCGCGATACACGGTCCGTTTCCTACACCATCGAAACCTGAAAGAGTAACCGGAGAAACGTATGGATCTCGTAATACTCGGTACCTGCGCCGCATTCGCCGGTAAGAACGAGGCATGTTCGTCGTATCTATTGAGCTGCGGGGGACAGAGCTTCGTAATAGATACGGGACCGGGAAGCTTCGGGGTGCTCCAGCGGTATATACATTACGGGGAGATACGAGGAGTGTTCCTCTCCCATCTTCATGCGGATCACGTATCCGATATCTATACCATGCGGTACGCGGTGTTCGTCGCACAGCGGGACGGGCTGGCGAAAGGTCCTCTTTCGATATACATGCCGAAGAGCCCGAAGAGGACATTCGCTTTCATTAAAAACGCGATCAAGAGAGAGTTTTCAATCGAAAAGATCACTGAAGGCCTTGTTGTTCGTATAGAAGACCTGTCGGTCGGGTTTTTGCGCGGGATACATCCGATCGCAAGTTACGCGATGCGTTTCGAGCATCGGGGTAAAACGCTCGTCTATACTGCAGACACGAGGTATTTCGAAAGACTCACGTCGTTTGCGAAGGAAGCGGATGTCCTGCTCGCTGAGGCGACACTGCTCGAAGCGGACGGGGAGATGGAAGAGATGGGGCACATGACGGCGAAAACGGCCGCGCGGTTGGCTTCGGAGGCAAAGGTAAAAAGGCTCGTTTTGACCCATGTGTGGCCGGAGTACGACCGGAAAAAGACCCTCGCCGAGGCGAAAACGATCTTCGATGATACGGCCGTTGCAGAGTGCGGGATGACGATAGTGATCTGACCGCCGTGTCGTTTTGGGGCCTGAGTCCGGTCTTCCAATACAGTGTATTTGACCATATCGGCCGCTGTCAGTATCTTTTCTAATCGGTTCTTGATGGAATACCGCTTCGTTGTTCTACGGTATCCGGTATACGACCGTAGGACGGCCGGCATTCACGTCATGTTTTTTAAGAAGCGATACTGCTCGCGATGTGTCATTTACGTTCTATCGACGTACTCGACTCGGGGAGCATGATATCGTTTCGAATCACCCTCTTGGGAGTATGCAATGGATGAAGAGATCCGGGCCGCACAGAAGAAGATCGATAAGGAGAGCGGGGCGATCGAACGGCTGAGGGCCGAGGTGGGAAAGGTGATCGTGGGCCAGACGGACATGGTCGACAAGATCATCATCGGCCTCCTCGCGAACGGTCATCTGCTCATCGAGGGGGTTCCGGGACTCGCAAAAACCCTCACGGTGAGCACCTTCGCACAAGCGCTCAGTCTTCCCTTCAACCGTATTCAATTCACTCCTGACATGCTCCCCGCCGACCTCGTAGGAACGATGGTCTACAACCAGAAGACCGGAGAGTTCCAGGTGAAGAAGGGGCCGTTATTCTCCGCTGTCATCCTCGCTGACGAGATCAACCGTGCGCCGGCGAAGACGCAGAGCGCGCTGCTCGAGGCTATGCAGGAACGCCAGGTCACGATCGGCGATAAAAGTTACGGGCTTGACTCGGCATTCATCGTCATCGCAACGCAAAACCCGATCGAACAGCACGGGACCTACCCGCTTCCCGAAGCGCAGGTGGACCGTTTCATGATGAAGCTACGGCTGGATTACCCGTCGAAAGAGGAGGAGGTCGGTATACTTCGCGTACACGGCTCCGGAAGTTCCCCCCGGGTCTCGCCCGTGGTGGCGAGGGGGGATCTCGAGCGTGCGAAGAAGACGCTTCATGCCATATATATGGATGAAAAGGTCGAGCGCTATATCGTCGATCTCGTGGCGGCATCGAGGGACCCTGAGGGGTATGAGCTTGCCGACATAAAGGACCTCATCGCTTTCGGTGCAAGCCCGCGTGCGTCTCTCTTTTTGAAGGCAGGCGCGAAGGCGAACGCGTTTCTGCACGGAAGGGGGTACGTAATTCCGGACGACGTGCGCGACATCGGGTACGAAGTGCTTCGGCACCGGCTGATCCTCACCTACGAGGCGCAGGCCGAGGACATCACACCGGAGGACGTCATCGGGAAGATCCTAAGCGGCGTGGAGGTCCCGTAAATGTCGAGGCCAAGACGATGATCCCCAAAGAGCTTATCAAGCGGGTACGGCTTCTCGATATCAAAACAAAACTTTTGGTGGACGAGATCTTCAGCGGCGAGTACCATTCCACCTTCAAGGGCAGGGGGATAGAGTTCAGCGAGACGCGGGAATATCAGTACGGTGACGACACGAGGCTCATCGACTGGAACGTAACCGCGCGGTTCGGAAAGCCGTTCGTAAAGGTATACGAGGAGGAGCGAGAGCTCGTCGTGTCGATCCTCTTCGATATGAGCGCTTCCACCTCTTTCGGTTCTCGCCGTATGTCGAAACGGGACTGCATGATAGAGATCGCCGCATTGCTCGCCTTCAGCGCGGTCGAGAACAACGATCAGGTCGGTGCGGTTTTGTTCTCCGATCGGGTCGAGCAGTACGTGCCGCCGAGAAAGGACAAGACGCATGCGTTGCGGATTCTCCGCGAGCTTCTGTATCACCAGGTCCAGGGTGAAAAGACCGACATGAGGAACGCGTTCGATTGGATAAGCACGGTCCAGACGACGAAGAGCATCGTGTTCATACTCTCCGATTTCTACGATACCGGGTATGAGAAATCGTTCAAGCTGATGGCGAAACGGCACGATGTCATCCCGATACTGATCGAAGACCCGTTCGACAGCCGCCTCGCCGATTCCGGCGGGATCTTCCTTCTCGGAGACATCGAGGGACACGAATCCGGTCTTATGGACATGGCGGATCCGCATACGAAAAATGAGTACAGAAGAAGGCTGAACGCGAGCAGGGTGGCGGCGAAAAAGCTGTTTATAGCACTCGGGATCGATTACATCGAGATATCAACGGAGCGGCCGTATATCCGGCCGCTTTTCGAGTTCTTTCAGAGAAGGGCGAGGAGGCTGTAGTTTTTATTTTGGTACCCCGTATGAGAAAGATAATCACTACAGCGATACTTTTCCTTCTTCTTGTCCCCGGAACCGGCTGCGGTAGAAGGGAGCACTGGGCGCCCGAAACGCCCACGGTGTCCGGCTCCATTCTGAGCGAGGGACCGTTCACCATAGGGGACCCTATCGACATACTGTACACCGTCATCGCGGACAGACAGGGTAAAGTCGGCTTCCCGCAGGAAGAGGAGCTGTTCGCTCCCTTCACCGTACGGGGTTTTTCACAGAAACGCTCGAGGGTCGCGAAGGACACCTACAAGACGATCGCCGTATACACCGTGGCCGTGTTCGAGACGGGCACGGTGACGTTTCCGTCTCTCCCGGTGAAGATCGAAGAGCAAGTGCTGAATACCGAGCCGCTTCAGATACATATACTCTCCGTGCTGCCGAAGGATGAGGAGGCCCACCGGCTCAAGGAGATCGTTCCTCCGTACCGGCCGAGGACCAGACGGTCGACCGTGCTGATCGTGTTCGGCTCGATCATAGCGGCATGCGGGATCGGATATTTTCTGTACCGGTTTGTGAAGAGCAAAAAACGAGGACGTCCCGACGTCGAGACGCAGGCGGCGTCTGACCCTGACCCCTACGGGCGCTCGATCGAAGCGCTCGAGCGGGTGCGGGCCGGCTTCATAAAGGACTCGATAGGCACGAAGCAGGCCTATTCCGAGCTCTCTCTCATCATGAGGCTATTCATCGGTTCGATTATGCGGTTCAATGCGTCCCGGATGACAACCAACCAGCTTGCCCGGTATCTTAAGCGGGACGATTTCCCTATCGTGCCTCAGCGCCGGTTTCTCGGATTGCTAAAAAAAAGCGACCTCGTAAAGTTCGCCAAGGACAGCCCGGAAAAGGGGAAGGTCGTATCCGACGTGGATGAATCGATCGGTATCGTACGCGAGGTGCATGACGCGATAGGCAAACGGGATGAAAAAGAGGGCGGGGGGGATTGATCGGTGGAGTTCAAGAATCCGCAGATACTGTGGGGGCTCAGTATCGTTCCCCTCGTGTACTACTATCTCCGCTGGGGACTGTTTTCAAGGACCCTTCGGACCGGGATATACCGGTTCTTTCCCGGCGGCAAGACCTTTCGCACGAGGCTGCTTGTCTTTTCGAGGGTTCTTCTCGCCCTTTCGCTCGGCGCCTTCGTTTTTTCCCTCGCCCGTCCGCAGAAGGGATATATCGAGGAGAAGCTCATCACCGAGGGTATAGACATCATGCTCGCAGTCGACATATCGTCGAGCATGAAGGCCGAGGATTTCAAGCCCAACAGACTCGGTGCGGCGCGGAACGTGGCAAAGGATTTCATCGAGGGAAGAAAGAACGACAAGATCGGGCTCGTGGTGTTCAGCCGGAAGGCGATAACCCACAGTCCGCTGACGATCGATTATTCGATGCTGTACGGATTCATAGACGGCATAGAAACGGGAATGATACAGGACGGGACGGCGATAGGGAACGCAATCATAGAGGGGACGAAGCGGCTGAACCAGGGAAAAGAAAAGAGCAAGGTGCTCATCCTGCTCACGGACGGAATCAACAACAGCGGGGAGGTCGACCCGATCACCGCGGCATATGCGACAAAGGCGTTCGGCATCAGAGTATATACGATAGGTGTGGGAAGCACGCAGAACGCGCCGTTTCCCGTGGAAGATCCCGTGCTCGGCAAGCGGTACGTGTACGTTCCGGTCCAGATCGACGAGGCGGTGCTTCGGCGTATCGCCGAAATAACGGCGGGACGCTATTTCAGAGCCACCGACACGGAGAAGCTCGTCGAGATATACAGAGAGATCGACGCGCTTGAAAAGAGTAAAATCGAGATACAGCAATATAGAAGGGTGAAGGAGTGGTTCGTCTACCCGCTCGCTTTTGGGCTGATCCTTCTCTTCGCCTATGTAGTGATCGAGAAGATAGTCTTGAAGGTACTGCCGTAGAAAAGGGCTGACGTTGTTATGAGGTTTTACCAACCGCAGATTCTCTACTATCTTATAATCGTGCCTGTGGTGTATATCTTTTTCCTTTTAAGCGATAGGCGGAAAAAGAAGACGCTGAAAGAGCTCGGTGACGCCGACAGGCTCGACCGCTTCGCGACGAAACGGATGAGCGGGGGGCTTCTCACGCAGGGGGCTGTGATATGTGCGGCGTTTCTTTTCTTCGTTCTCGCGCTCGCGAGGCCGCAGGCGGGTACGAGGTTGGAACCGGTGACGGTGAGGGGATCGGATCTGTATATTGCGATAGACCTCTCGATGAGCATGACGGTCGAGGACGTGAAACCGAACAGGCTCGAAAGGGCGAAGCTCGATGCCCTCGAGATCGTACGCTCCCTCTCGGGGGACAGGGTCGGGCTCATTCTGTTCGCGCAGGATGCGTTCGTCCAGTGTCCCCTCACAAACGACTACGAAGCGGTCGGCTCGTTTATCAGCTCCTTGAGCAGCTCGCCGGGCGAGTCGACGGCGGAGGCGGGCGGGACTTCCCTCGAAGCGCCGCTTTCAGTCGCCCTCGATTCTTTGCAGACGGGAGAGGAGACATACGCGATCGTTGTGCTCCTCACGGACGGGGAGAGTACCGTAGGCGATCATCGTAAAACGCTGCAGGCGATAAAAAGGCGCGGTATCAGAGTCTTCTGTATCGGGATCGGCACGATGGAGGGAGCCCCCATTCCCCTGTACGACGAGTCGGGTGGAAAGACGGGCTACAAGAAGGACAAGACGGGAAAGGTGGTAATTTCGACCCTGCGGGACGACATCTTGCGGTCCATCTCCCGGGAGACCTCCGGTGCGTACTATCAAGCCGATCGGACCGTGGACGAGGCGAAGAAGATGATTGCTGCGGTTCGTGACATGAAGAAACGGGATCTTCAGACCAAACGGTTCACCGTGTATGAGGACCGTTTCCAGATACCGCTCGGCGCCGGTATCTGGCTGTTTTTGTTATACGTATTTCTTCTCACAAGGAGATCGGGCGGAGGTGTAAAAAAAACCTCATGAAAAAGACGGCCGGTGTTTTTACGTTCGTTACCGTGATATTTTTCTTCGCTGCCGCCGACTGCGGCGCGGACACCTACGGAAGGCTCATCACCCGCGGCAACAGGTACTACAAGAGCGAACTGTATGACGAGGCACTCGATAACTACACGAAGGGCGAAGAAAAAAATCCCGGGGTGTTCGAGCCGGTGTTCAACAGGGCGGACGCGCTGTACAAAAGTGAGGACTACACGGCTGCGATAGACGCGTTCGATCGTTCGCTGGATTTCACAAAGCGCAGGCATGAGAAGGCCGATATCTACTACAACCTCGGGAACAGCCATCTCATGGTAGGTGAATACGACGAGGCGATTGAAAGCTATATCAAGGGTCTTGAGCTTAACCCGGCAAATCTTAACATGAAATACAATCTCGAGCTCGCGCTGGAAGGAAAGAAAGCGAAAGAAAAGAAGGACGGCGCCAGGCAGGAGGGTGAGGGCCCGCAGGGCGGTATGGAGAAAACACCCGCCGAGGGTGACGCGGGGGATAACAGTCAAAAGAAAGACCGCCCGGCGCCGGATGATCAAAAAACGCCGCAGGGAGAATCAGGCGGCGCGGACCGGAAAACGGCGGATGAGAATACGGCGGGCGGTACTACGCGGGAGCTCTCGAAAGCGGAGGCCGAACGGCTTCTTTTTTCGGTGAGCGGCGAGCAGGACCGGATCATCAACGATATCATCCGCGAGAGGATACGGGGTGGAGAGACGGAAAAGGACTGGTAACAGAATACTAATAGCGGCTGTATGTGTCCTTCTATTCTGCGGGGTGCAGACGTCGTTTTCTTCGGAACGGATCGTGAGCCTCGATGCGGCGGTGGACCGGTCAAAGGTCGGTATCGACGATACCGTCATACTCACCGTCACCGCGCACACGGAAAACGTAAAGGCACTGCCCTCACCGAGGCTTCCCGATCTTCCGGAATTCAGTGTCGTAAACGAGCAGACCGGTTCTTCTTTGAGCATAACCATAGTGAACGGGAAGAAGACGCAAAAGCGGGAGCAGCGCTACATCTATACCCTGAAGCCGCTGAAGGAGGGAACCTTCGTCATCGATGCGGTGAGTATTCAGTACAAGGGAGTCACATACAGTACCTCGCCGCTCACCGTGACAGTCGTCGAGGGGTACTCCCAAGACGCCGCGAAGGAGTATATGCTCGACGATGGCACCCCGATCGACATAGGAAAGCTCAGACGGGATATTTTTATCCGCGTCAAGCCCGCCGAGACCTCCGTGGTCGTCGGACAGCAGGTCGTCCTGTCATATAAGCTTTATTCGCGTATCGATATAGATTCCATCTCGCTGAAGAGCGCGCCGGAATTCGCCGGGTTCTACAAAGAAGACATATACAACGCCACCAAGCTCGAAAACAGGCGCGAGGTTATCGAGGAAGAAGTTTACGAAACGACTCTGCTCAAGAAGGTGGCGCTCTACCCGATCAAGCCGGGAACGTTCAGCCTCAATCCGCTCGTTCTCGAAACGACGGTGATCGTGAAGAGCGAAGACCCGTTCGGGATTTTCGGGAGGCCGTTCACCTTTCAGCTTAGGAGCAACGACGTGGAGATAGAGGTGAAACCGCTCCCGCCGGGAGGACCGTCGGCGGGATTTTCACATATCGTCGGCGACCTCACGCTCGAGATAACGGGAAGGGAGCGGACGGTCGCAGCAGGCGAATCAACCGCCTGCTACGTCGTAATGAAGAGCACGGGAAACCTCGGATCGATAAATCCGCCGCAGCTTCTGCTTTCTAAACGCGGGCGTGTGTATCTCTCTGATACGAAGGCGGATCGTGTGGAGGAGAAAGACGGCCTGTATCTCACGAGGCGCTACGAATACACGATCATCCCCGAGGAGAGCGGTACGCTCAAGGTGGACGTGGAAAACATCGTATTCTACCACCCCGATTCCGGGCAGTATATCGTTGCCGATCCCGACCCGTTCACGATCAGCGTCACGGGAAAGAGCATCGCGGAGGAGACGCTGATCACGGGAAGCGGAATAAAGGCGCGGCGGGGAAACTTCTCCTTCATCAAGAAAGACGTGAAACGGCTTACCGGCATGGAGACATCGCTGTTCGGCAGCCGCTACTACTATCTCTACCATGCGGTCCTGATACTATGGACCGGTATCTTTTTTCTCATCAAGTCGAAACGCGAGAGCCTTAAGCAGAATAGGACGCTTTTCCGCCAGGTTAAGGCGTACAAGACGGCGAAGGCGATCCTCGACGGCGCGAAATCGCATCTCGAGCGAGGAGAGCTTCAGGACTCGGTAAAAGAGATAAACCTTGCGCTTTTTACCTACATAGCGCACAAGGACGGTACGTCTCCCCAGGACGTCACCGCCAAGAACATTCTGCCGGTCTCGGAGAGGCTGTTTCAGCTCGATGAGCGACAGAAAGAGGACCTTCGTGACGTTGTCGACAGTTGCACCGCGTTTATGTTCTCGAAAAGAAAATCGAAGGAAGGTTCGCAGGTTTCAAAACTATTGGAACTGACCGTCAGGCTCATAGACTCGCTGGAGAGGAGATAGGTGATGAAAAGGGTGTGCCTGCTCGTGTGTCTGATACTGCTGCCCGTTTCGATGCTTTGCGCCGCAACCGATTACGCCTCTCTGTATAACGAGGCGAACGACCGGTATGCCGCGGGACAGTATCAGGAGGCGCTCGATCTGTATTCGGACCTCCTCGAACGGGGTGTCGTGAATCCGTCTTTATACTACAATACGGCGAATACCTATTTCAAACTCGGGCAGATAGGTTACGCACGGCTCTACTATGAGAGGGCGCTTCGGCTTTCGCCCTTCGACCGGGACGTCCGAAACAACCTTAGCTACCTCGAGGGTTCGCTTTCGGAGCGGATAGTCCCCCTGTACAGCGAGAGTATATTCAAGAACTTCTCGAAGATAGGAACCTATATCAACGAGAGAATGGTGACGTACATTGAGCTGTTTTTATTGACCGCTTTTGCGGCGGTCACCCATCTGTTCCTCCTTCTTCCTTCAATGCGCGACAAAACGAGGCGTTGGATGTATACCTCCGGCATACTCTTTTTTCTCTCGCTCGGCTGCGGCGTGCTGTACCGGATGCAGACGAAGCACCACCCGCGCGGCGTGGTGACCCGGGCTCAGGTGGAGGTTTTAAGCGCCCCGGTCGAGGAGAGCGATGCCTCCTTCGTCCTTCACGAGGGGGGGGAGGTGCTGCTCAAAGAGAGCCGCGGGGAATGGATACGGGTATGGGTCCCCGACGGTCGTGAAGGATGGACCAAGGCGAATATGTTCGATTTCATCTGACGACACATGCCGGTTCTCTTCATCCGCCGGTATCGGTTAGCACGCGCTCGAGGTCGAAGACCGTTTTCTTGAGCTTCTTTTCCACTATCAGCGACACGAGATCGACCGCCCGGTCCGCACGATCGAGAATTTCCGTATCGGCTGTGGCTACCACCGCCTGCGCGTGCGTATCGGAACGTTCCAAAAGCAGATCGTCCGGATTTTTTTCAGTTTTGACCTCGAAATCCCGGCGAAGCCGCTTTATCGAACGTTCGATCATGGCGACGAGATCCGTACAGGCGTCCATGCAGCTTTTGAGTACGAAGACCGTTTTTGCATTTCGTTGCAGCAAGGATCCGGCCATGAGATCGACGGAGTGCTGTGTGGTGTCGTTTGTCTTGTACCCTCCGTGAAACTCGGAGACGTCCCGCACGTATCCGTCGGTCGCTCGAAAGACGAAGAGCCCGCGGAGGTAGCTTTCCAGGGTAATCGTAACGTTGAAACCGTCGATATGAAGCGGGGAGGATATAATAGTGTCGAGCCCGACGCGCTTTTTCTTTCTTTCGGAAGCGCTCCCTCGGTCGAATATGCCCCTATAGAGCACCATACGCTCCATGCCACCAAGCCTGTACCTGTTGGCTACGAGATCGACGGCAGGCGTCTTCGGGTACCCTCGATCGAGCAGAAATAAAAGGTCGTGCGCCGCAGACGGGAAAAATGTATTCAACTCAGCCATTTTTAAGTATATAATAGTATGCGGGAGTCTTCGTGTCTAACCATTGTTGCCGCCGTCTGTCGACGGCCGGCTTCGATTTAATGCGGGTGTCGATGAAAGCTTCTAAAACTGGAACTTCAGTGCAAATCGCAGCGAACCGGACGCTGCCTCGGCGGTTTTCCAACCTGAGGTGTGCGTGCTTTTTTCTTTTCTTTGCCGCGATGTGGATCGTCATTCCGGGTGTGCTCGCCGCAGGAAAGAAGAAACCGCCGTCGGACGAAGAGGCGCTCATCTTCTGGCATTCCGTCGGAACCGAAAACAAGGAAACCCTCACCGACCTCATCGAATCCTACAATGCGCAGAAAGATTCAATCCCCGTGAAGGGGGTATTTCAGGGACGGGAGAATGATCTCTATCTGAAAATCCTGTCACAGGAGGGCAGCGCCGACATCGTCGAGCTTCCCGTGCAGTATCTACAGCCGCTTCAGAAAAAGGGGTATATACGTCGGCTCGATACGTTCTTGGACCAGAGATTGACGGGCGATATCGAACCGAAGTTCTGGGATTCGGTAAGGATAGAGGGGGGTACCTTCGCCGTTCCGTTCTACTACTCTGTTCATACGCTGTATGTGAACCAGCACATACTGCGGATAGCGGGGGCGAGAATGACGACGGGGCCGGAAACATGGGAGGAACTCTTTTCAATCGGCATGAAGATTAAAGAGAACGCACCCGGCCGGGCGCCGCTTTTCATACCGATGGAAAACGCCTCCGATTTTATCGCTTTCGTGGAAAGCTACACCGGAGAAACGCTGATGCGGGGGGACCGGGCGGTGGTGTACTCAAAAGGCTCTGTTCAGGCGATGAGGTTTCTGCAGCGGGCCGTCTACACAGAGGGGCTCATGCCACCGCGGCTCAGTACGGACGAAGGCGTCGGCCTGTTCCTTGCGGGGGACCTCGGAATAATGCTCCGGCCGAGCACGATGCTCGTGTATATCGAATCCAACCTTCCGTATGACATGAACGTCTGGCATCTACCCTCCTGGGAGACGGTGGGCCCCTCCGTATTCGGGAAGTGTCTCGCAGTCGTTCGTTCGAACCAGAAAAAGGAGAGAGAAGCGTTTCGATTCATCGAGTGGCTCGTCGGCTATGAGCGGGCGATAAACTGGCACACCCATACCGGAAGCCCGGCGATACGGTCGACGGTAAAGGAGTCGCTCGACCTGCTCATCTTCTACGAGGACAATCCGAACTACATGACATCGACGGTCGAGATAGAATCGGGTACCGTGTTCCGTCCCTCCTACGATTACTTCGCGGTTTCAGGCATCATAGAGCATGCGCTCGAGTCGATAATGGTCAACGTCGAAGACCCCGACGCAGCGCTGAAGAAGGCACAGGAAGCCATAGATGCGCTCCGCTAGAGAGTGCTGAGGCTCTTTAAAACCCGCAGGGAAATACATAGTGAAAACACCGGTCAACAAGGAGATTGCGTCCGTTCTCAAGCGGATCGCGGTCTACAAGGAGCTTTCAGGCGAGAACCCGTTCAAGGTACGGGCATTCGAAAACGCAGCGAGAAGCGTAGAAATGCATCCGGAGGAAGTTGCCGCGCTATCGGATAAGGGGATGCTCGAGACGCTGAAGGGGGTGGGCAAGGGTGTCGCCGAGGTCATTACCGGCTACGTTCGCTCAGGGCGCTCTT
This sequence comes from Spirochaetota bacterium, assembly GCA_016934265.1. Taxonomy (GTDB): domain Bacteria; phylum Spirochaetota; class B62-G9; order B62-G9; family DRHN01; genus JAFGTF01. Next base: position 23,601 of record JAFGTF010000070.1, on the reverse strand, counting down.
CGGAGCTCGAGACGCTGCGGTCAGCGTTTCCCGATACGATAGAGGAGCTGTTCACGGTCCCGGGTATGGGCCCGAAGAAGGTCAGGGCGGTATACGAGAAGCTCGGCGTCTCATCCGTCGGTGAGCTCGAATACGCCTGTACGGAAAACAGGCTCGTAACGCTCGAAGGGTTCGGTGAGAAGACCCAGACGAAGCTTCTCAAGGCGATCGAGTTCATCAGGCTCCAGGGAGGGCTCCATCTTTTAAGCGACGCGCTCGGAACCGCGGAGGAGGTTATCGGAACGCTGAAAAACTCAGCGATCCGGGACATCGAGATCGTGGCCGCGGGAAGCCTCAGGCGCGGGAAGACCACGTTCAAGGACATCGATATCCTCGTGGTCGAGCAAGACGGTAAAAATAGGGAATCGTTACAGAAAACGCTTTTATCGCTCGCGGACGAGAACGGCGTGATCGCTTCGGGGGACACCAAGATCTCCGTTCGGCGCCGCGGGCTCCAGATAGATTTCAGGATCGTATCGCCCGGCTCCTTCCCTACCGCGCTCCAGCATTTCACCGGATCGAAGGAGCACAACACGATCCTGCGGGCGCGGGCGAAGCGTATGGGGTTAAAAGTCAACGAGTACGGGATCTACAGGGGTGACGAGCCTGTTTATGTTTCTTCGGAAGAAGATTTGTACAAAACGCTCGGACTCGAGTACATTCCTCCGGAGCTCAGGGAGGGAGATGAAGAGGTACGTCTTTCGGAAAAGGGCGAGCTGCCCGACCTCGTAAAGGCTGAGGACTTTCACGGCATGGTGCACGTACACTCCTCCTACTCGGACGGCTCGAACAGTATCGAGGAGCTCGCAAGAGAGTGTGCCGCCCTCGGCTACTCCTATCTCTGCATATCGGACCACTCCAGGTCCGCGTACTACGCGCACGGTCTTTCCGAGGGACGTCTCGGGGAGCAGGCGGACGAGGTGCGCAGGGTGAACGAAGCGCTTTCTCCCTTTCGGATGTTCTGCGGGATAGAATCGGAGATACTGGGAGACGGCGGCCTCGACTATCCGGACGAGGTGCTCGAAGAGCTCGATTTCATCATCGGGTCGGTGCACTCGAATCTTGCCATGTCAAAGGAGGAGGCGACGGAAAGGCTCTTGCGTGCGATAGAAAACCCCTATCTTACGATCCTCGGGCACATGAGCGGACGGCTGCTTCTCTCGCGGGAGGGGTACAGGCTCGACGAGGAGCGTATCCTCGAAGCGCTACAAAAAAACGGCACGGCGCTCGAGCACAACTGCAACCCGCTCCGGCTCGATCCGGACTGGCCTCTACTGAAGCGCGCCAAGAAAATGGGGATACTCGTCTCCGTAAACCCGGATGCGCATTCGATCGAGGGGTTTTCCGACATGCGATACGGCGTCACGATGGCGCGGAAAGGGTGGCTCGAAAAAAAGGACGTTTTAAACTGCATGACCGCCGGGGAAATAGATGAATTTTTCAAAAGAAGAAAGAAGAAAACGAGCGTCTGAGATACTCTCGCTTTTAAAAGAGCGGTATCCGGACGCGCGGGTGCTCCTTTACTATAGAAATCCGTTCGAGCTTCTCATTGCGACGATCCTCGCGGCGCAGTGCACGGACGAGCGCGTGAACGGGGTGACGCCTCTGCTCTTTTCCCGATTCCCGGACCCCGATCGAATGTCGAAAGCGACTTCCGAGGAGATCGAGAAGATAATAAAACCCACAGGCTTCTTCAAGGCGAAGACGAAGTCGCTTCTCGGCGCGTCGAAGACGCTCGTAGATCGTTTCAAGTGTGTGGTGCCGGAAACGATGGAGGAGCTCGTTACGCTTCCCGGCGTGGGCAGGAAGACGGCGAACGTCGTGCTGGGTAACTGCTTCGGCAGGCCCGCAATCATAGTTGACACCCACGTGAAGCGCGTTTCCATGCGGTTCGGTCTGACGGACAGTAGGGATCCCAAGAGGATAGAGCTCGAGCTTGTTGAGATCATTCCCAAAAAAGACCGGACGCCGTACTCGCGGGTGGTGACGTTTCATGGAAGGTACACCTGCGTCGCCAGAAAGCCACGCTGCGGCGAATGCGTGGTGGAAACGCTCTGCCCGTTCGAAGAGAAGAATTTATAAACGCCCTCTGTTTCATATCCGGTATTACATGTTGATCTCTTCTTGCATGATATCTCGTACAGTATCAAACAAACGGTATGGGTGTCATTGCTGTAAATGTCATGTAATTCGAGGACAGTTTTAAGCGTCCTCCATACGTCATTGCGAAGCCGAAGGCTGAAGCAATCCTCGTTCTCATTGGCGAGCATACGGATTGCTTCGTCAGACATCTTCGATGTCTGATCTCGCAATTGCGAGTGAAAACTCCTACGGAGTTTTTAAAAGCAATCTAAAAAGGACAATAAATGACTGTAGTAAGAGATTACTTCGTCGATTGAGGCATAAAGCCTCGATTTGAGCCATAGGCGACTTTTGCCTTCTTTAAGAAAAGACGACATCGGATGATGTAGTCTTACGCCTCGTAATGACACAGTATGATCAATACGTCCATATTTATTGCAACTAATTTGGAGATGAACCAAGAATAATACGAAATGTATCGGTTGTTTGAGAGAAAAAAATGGGATTAAAGAGTAGTAATGCAGGCCGGTCATTCGAGTAAAAATTCGAGACAATCTTAAAGCAACATAGTTTTTCATACACAAATGGTTATGAAGTACCGACGGGAAAACATTTTCCTTCTGATTTACTGTTAGCGTTTGTCAAAGACTTGAATATATTAAACCAGGTAATCAAAAGTATGTCCCGTTTTTAGCAAGCATGGGTGTGGATGGAAATACCACGCAAAGCAGTGCGATAATTGGTCTATCAAATAATCCTGAAATACCAATACTCCCGCATTACGGATCTAAAAAGCTGGAATTAATCAAAATGTCTCTTTAATACAGGCTCTCGACTTCGCGCCTGAAGAAGATCGCCACGATGATCACCGCAACGGTCGGGAAGCTTATAATCAGGACGGCCGCCGCATTCACTGCGGGCGTAAAAGTAAAGCGCATGAGGCTGTAGAGATAGACGGGAAGGGTCAGCTCGTTCCCTATCAGGAAAAAGGCGAGGAGGAACTCTCCGAGGGAGATCGTAAAGCAGAAGAGCCCGGCCGCGAGAATCGCGGGTAAAAGCATCGGCACCGTGACGTCACGCAGGGTGCGCCAAGGGCCCGCTCCGAGGTCCATTGCCGCTTCTTCGACCTGAATGTCGAAATTGAGCAGGCGGTCGCGTATCACCATGACTGCGAACGGCATGATGAAGGTGGTATGTCCCAGGATGGTCGGCCAAATACCGCCGGGAATGCCGAGAAAGCGGAACCATAAAAGCACGGAAACGGCGGAAACGATGCCGTAGGTGATGATCGCAAGTATGTTAAGGCTTTCGAGCACGGCCTTGCCTCTGAATTTGTATCGAGCAAGACCGTACGCGAGCCCGCCCCCGATGATTACGGAAAAAACCGTGGTGGCAAGCGCGATTATGATCGAATTCCACAGCGAATGGATCAGTCGCGAATCGTTGAACGCTTTCTTATACCAGTGGAAGGTGAGCTCTTTCACCGGCCAGGTGAGGTATTCGGACGAATGGAATGAGTAGAGCAGCAGAACGGCGAGCGGAAGAAGGATGTAGAACAAAAAGATCACGACGTAGATCTGCAGACACCTCTCCCCAAAGCGTAAAGAGGGCCGGCGGCGTCGGGGATCATGCATATTCGCTCTCCTTGCCGAGTCGGGCCAAGAGTGCTGCCAGTATCAGCAGAACGGTGAACACAACAACGGAAAGCGCGCTTCCGGTCACCCAGTTCGCCCCGCCCATGAAGGTTTCGAATATGACGCTCGAAATCATCAGCGTGTTTGTACCTCCCAGAAGCTGTGAGGAGAGCACATCGCCGAAGCACGCCAAAAGCACCAGTATGACCCCTGAAATCGTACCCGAGCTGGTCAGGGGAATGGTTATCCTGAAAAGAGTATTCACCCTGTTTGCACCGAGGTCGGCGGAGGCTTCGAAGAGCGCCTCGGGCACCTTGCCGAGGGTCGCGTAGAGTGGGAGAACCATGTAGGGGGTATACGTATACACGAGTCCGAATACGACCCCCACCCCGGTGTAGAGAAATTTGACGGGGTCGTCGGTCAGGCCGACGGTCTGAAGCAGCCAGTTGAGAATTCCAGTGGAACCGAGTATGATCTTCCAGGCGAAGACGCGAAGTATGATGCTCGTCCAGAAGGGAATGAGAAGCACAAGCAGCAGTAGGCCTCCCCGCTTGCTCTTTCTCGCCATATAGAAAGCGACGGGGTAGGAGATACAAAGTGATATTACCGTCGCTATCGCCGCATATTTGAAGGTTCGTATGAAGGCGTTTCTGTAGATCGGCTCGACGATGACCCGGACATAATTAGCAAGCGTGTAGTACGGGTTCGGATTGAAGAACGGCATGGTGGAAAGCAGGCTGTAGCGCAGTGCGACGAAGATGGGGAGGAGGAAGAACAGTATAAGCATAATGGCAGCAGGCAGTATCGCGAAGAGCGGTATGCTGAGCTCGCTGAGTCTTCCGTACCGTGTCGAACGGTCCGATATCCCTTTACTATGCAACCGGCGCCTCCATACGGAAAATACATGGGGAACTGTCACTCGACAAGCCGGGACAATTCCCCGGTTATACTGGTACGTCGGTTATTCCCCCCGAACGTCCTGGTACGCTTTTACCATCTTTTCGCTTGTTTCCGGCTTCAGCGTCGGATACGGGCTCAACCGCTGAGTCTCCGCATCGGTGTATTTCATGATCTGTGCCATGTCGGCGGGCAGGTTTTCCGCCGCTTTGGCGTTGACCACCATATACCCCATCTTCTTGATCATCTGCGACGCGATCTCCGGAGACAGCATATGGTCGATCCAGAGGTAGGCGGCGTCCTTATGCGGCGCATCGGACATGATGCAGAACTGGTCGATCCATGCCGCCGACCCTTCCTTCGGCACTACAAACTCTACGGGTTGCCCGTCGAGCTGCATCTTGTGGATCATGCCGTCGTCGGCGGATGTCATCCAGACCTCGCCGCTTGCAAGGAGGTTTTTCATCTCCTCGAGGCTTTCGAGACGTTTCAGAAGCAGCGGGTTCTGCTCGCGCATCTTCTCTTTTATCTTGACCAGCTTGCTGTCTATGTCCTCGTCGAGCTTGGCGATATCCATCCCGAGATACAGGGCGACACCGAAGCACGCATCGACGGGATTTCTGGAGAACGTGATCTTCCCCTTATAGCGAGGGTCCCACAGCGCGCCCCACGAAGTGGGAGGCTCCTTGATCTTGTCCGTACGGTATGCGACACCCATGATGCCGTAGGTATAGGGCACACTGTACTGCTTGCCGTCCACGGTGTTGTAGTCCGCCTTCTTGAATCCTTCAGAAAGGCCTGCATAGTTCGGAATTTTTTTAATATCGATCGGCGACAGAAGCCCCGCATTGGCGAAGCGCTGGATCATGTGATTGCTCGGCTGAATGATATCGAGACCCTCATGACCGGCCTGTATCTTCGACCAGAGCTCCTCGTTTCCGTGATAGAAGGTGCAGTTGACCTTGATGCCGTACTTCTCCTGGAACGATTCGGTGGCGAAGTCCGGGCAGTAGATACCCCAGGTCCAGACGTTGAGCTCCTCGTCCTTCACCTCCTCTCTTTCCGCAAACACGGCGACCGCTGAAACAAGCGCCATGATGAGGACAAATGCTATGATGTAGAACAATCTTCTTTTCATAATCGGCTTTCTCCTTTCTTGGTGTTTACTACCGACGATCTTTGCTTACTACGGCAACATGGTTTTGTGGCGCTCACCTCCTTCATAGTAAATTCGTAGAATACGGAGGTCGTTCTTATCCTGGTTCCTCCCCTTTATGGGAGATGTTTATTACTATGCTTTGTTAAAGAGCAATACTTCGTCTCCGGTGAACCAGCCGATACGCGTCTCATCATCGACACGAAAATCGGCGGTGTCCTTGGCATCGAGGTCCACCTTTACAGTGCCGCCGTTTGAAAGCCTCACGATACATCTGCGCACCGCACCGGAATACACTATGTTGACGATCTTGCCTGAAAGGATCGTATCGCATTTTTTAGTATCCCCGCCCATCAGGATGCGCTCCGGGCGGATACAGATTGTGGTGGGTTTTCCTTTTTTCAGAGGAGAAACAGCCTCCGCTTTGAGAGAAAGTCCGTCGGATTCTATCGTCAGTTTCTTCCCGTCCGACGAAACCACCGTGCCCTCTATGAAGTTGATATCGCCGATGAAGTCCGCCACAAACCTGGTATTCGGCCTCTCGTAGATCTCCTCGGCGGTGCCGATCTGCTCGATTCTTCCCTCATTTAAAAGTGCGATTCTGTCGCACATATTGAGCGCTTCCTGTTGGTCGTGCGTCACGTAGATGAAGGTCGTGCCCAGCCTGCGCTGAATGTTTTTAATCTCTATCTGCATCTCCCGCCTGAGCTTTAGATCGAGAGAGCCCAACGGTTCGTCGAACAGAACGACACTCGGCTCTACGATCAGTGCGCGTGCGAGTGCGACACGCTGCTGCTGGCCGCCGCTTAACTGTTTCGGGTACCGGTCTCCGAAACCCTCGAGGTGAACGACCTCCAGTACCTTCTTCACCCTGACTTTGATCTCTTCTCTCTGTACCCTTCGAACCTTCAGCCCGTAGGCGAGGTTGTCGAACACCTTCATATGCGGGAACAGGGCGAGGTGCTGAAAGACCATCGTAGTGTTTCGGCTGTACGGAGGTTTTCGTCCCATCAGTTCATTCTGGAGATATACCTCGCCGGTTGTCGGGATGACGAAACCTCCTATTATCCGCATCGTGGTGGTCTTTCCGGAACCGCTTGGCCCGAGAATGCCGAAAAACTCTTTCCTTTTTATGGCAAGCGAAATGTCCTTCAATACCATATTGCTGCCGTAGTAGTGGGTTATATTCCGAAGAACGACATCGTAGGGGCCGCCCGATTCGATGCCGCCTTTCGATATGTCCTCTTTTTCGACTGTTTGATTCTCTTCCGGCTTATTCGTCATGGGTATACTTCAATCCTGATTATTTCGATGTCCCGTTTTAGGCGGGCAGACGGTAGTAACGCAGAAACAGATGCAAGAGCAATCCGGATACCCGTATTCCAGTTTAAACAAAAACTGTATCATAAAATAATTTTAACTGCAACTATTATTTTTTCATTATTGTTAAAAAAATGATGACAAAAAGGCTTTTATTGTGCCTTCTTAGGATAATTCATGCGGTATTATTGAGCAGATGAACCGATTACTGTTTGCATCCGGGTCCTGCAGGAACCGGCAGGGCCCTATGCCGCCTGGACGATAATACCCTGATACGGACCTCATAAAAGATGCGGTTGACGCACGCATACTGCGTGACACATAAGACAGGGGCATGATGCAACAAAAGTGACTTAATGCAAGCTCAGGCTCAATTAATTCGGACGGTAGTGGTTTTATGCCTTGACACATTGAAAACTTAAAATATAATAAATATTATTATTGTTGGTTCGTCTGAATGCTGAATTCTTCTTGGAATAATACGTACATGTTTTTCGGATGATCCTGATTTAATAAATATCTTTTGTTCCATTATTTATTGTTGTAGTGACGTCTATTCCCTGAAATCTTGATTATTATAGATATGAAAAAACCGGATGTTATGAATACTACCGATATGGGTATCTTTAAAGACAGGCTCATTTATATAATCGGTCCCGGTAAGTTTCAGACCGATCTTATTGAATTTTTTCTATATACACAATTCGGAGTGAAGTGTATAGTCAATGAAAGTATAGACCGTATCGAGAGCTTAGATGCCGTCGGGATCGACCCTAAAACTCTTCTTCTTTTGGATATATCCGATAAGAACATAAACAGGCAATTGAATGAGAGAAAAACCGAGTACAACAGGATTATTTCTAATTTTATGGTAGCGTTATTCAATTTAAGTGCTACAGGAATCGAGAATGAAGCCCTGAGTCGTGGAATACGAGGTTTCTTTTATGTGAATGATACATTGGAACACTTTGCAAAAGGGATTCAGGTGCTTTTTAACGGAGAGTTGTGGGTTTCCCGAAATCTACTTTCGAAATATATTTTGGAAAATACCAATCACCACCACTCCTTGAGAGAATCATTAACGAAGAATGGCGATCATAATCTCACAAAACGCGAGCTTGAAATAATCGCCCTGGTTTCGGTGGGGGCGAAAAATGACGAGATAGCGAAAAAGCTTTGTATTAGCCCGCATACGGTAAAAACTCACCTGTATAACGTTTTTAAAAAGATCAAAGTCAAAGGGAGACTTCAGGCGGCTCTCTGGGCGGCAAAGGAACTATAGTATCTAGTAAAAAAGTAGTATACTTATCGTAATAACAGTACTATTCTTCACCTATAAATTATGTCTCTTTTTTAACCAAAAATACGCAGAAAAATAATGTCTTTTACTTATTGTTTTATTACAATAATGTGCTACAAATATATCTATGAAAGAGAATAGAAAATTAGAACGTTTCGAGCTTGATATCCCGGCCAGGCTTCTTGTTACTACGGAGAATCAAAAAAGAGAGGTAATTGAATTACAAACGGCCAATATAAGTGCTGGAGGAGCTTTTTTACACACGGAACACCCGTTACCGGAAGGAACCAGAGTACAACTGGATATTGTCCTGCCGGTTGAAAAGATAAAAGAACTCATAGGTATGTACGGATGCGTGAAAGTGGTCGGGAGCGTTACCCGTTCCGAGCCCAAAGGAATAGCCGTAGCCTTTGATAATAAATACGAAATCATGCCGTACCGACGGTAAGTAAATAATTTTTGAGCTAGTAATGTAAAAGAGGAGCCTGTTTCGGCGGCACTCTTTTATTTTATATGAACTCCCTATAGTAGAAAGGGGGAGGTTTATATCTAAACAGACGTGTATGTTTTATTAAAAAGTGAAATGGTATTTGATGCTAATCATTCGAGCATAATAGCTGTGGTACTTTTGTAAAAAAATTATAAATCGAAAAATAGATCGTAAAATAATGCTTAGAAAAAAAAGAAAATGGCAAACAGTTGTCGTGGTTGCAGGATGTATCTGTGTCCTGCTTTTTCTTATGGGATGCCAGACGTTTCCCAAAGAAGTAAAAATAGCTCCTGTGGAATTTAAACCGAAAAAATACACCGAATCTGAAGTAAAACTTAATCCGGGGGACATTCTTGATATCAGGTTTTTTTATACGCCCGAATTAAATACGGTTCAAACCATTCGTCCTGATGGGAAGATCGCGCTTCAACTCGTCGGTGAGGTACTGGCCCAGGGTAAAACGCCGCTCGAGCTTAAAGAACAGTTGCACGAGCAGTACAAGCAGCATATCAAACAGCTGGATATAACGGTCATAGTACAGACTTTCAGCAACAGGCGAGTATATGTAGGGGGACAGGTGCTTACCCCGGGAAGTGTCCCGATGCCGGGTAAGCTTACGGCCCTGGAAGCCATCATGCTTGCCGGGGGAATCAATCTGCAAAATGGAAGCTACGAAAATGTGCTGATCATACGGTTTGAAGATAATAAATGGGCTGGAGGGATGCTTAATCTTAAAAAGGTACTAGAGGGCGAGAAGGTGGAACAATTCTGCCTTGAACCCCAGGATATCGTATATGTTCCTGAGACGAGAATAGTGGAAGTTAACCGGTGGATAGATCAGAACATTGACAGGATACTTCCTGAGATCGGCTTAACCTATACTATCGTTCCGGGCGGACCGAACACTCTTGGAATAACGACAGCCGTCAATCCGGCTGCGCCCGAGCAAAATTAACATTGTGGGAAATTGATTATGGCAGAAGATGAAAAAACGCAAGAAAGATCGATGAGAGATATTCTCAATGTAGTATTCAAGTATAAATGGATGATAATTTCTGTTTTTGTTTTAGTAGCTGTTATTGCATTTTTAATCGCTTTATCGAAACCGGATATGTATATATCCAATGCAAAAATAATGGTTTCAGCAGGACAGGCGGGCCCGTTGGAAATGGTGACCGGGATGTCAGGCCCGAGTGAAATCAACTCGGAGTTGGAGCTGCTTAGAAGCAGGGGGCTTGCCGAGGCGATTGTTGATAAAATCGGACCTGACAAAGTGCTTTATACTCCTGAGGATGATAAAAGTCCTGCCGTAGTGCTGGCAAATATGATTGAAAAAATTGGAATAAAAAAGGGGCCGGAACAATCCGTTGATCCCATTAAAATGCGGGAAAAAGCGATTGAGCAATTAACGGATACTCTTAGTCTCAACGCTGTGCCGCGCAGTACTATTATCGACATCTCGTATCAGGCGCGAACACCGGAAGTAGCGCAGGAGATCTTGCAGAATACAGTCGAAACCTATATGGACAAACATATAGAGATACATACCGCCGCGATATCATTGGGGTTTCTTTCGGATGAAACGGAGAGAATTAAAGCCGAGTTAACGGAAGGAGAGGAGGAGCTCAGGCGGTTCCAGGATAGTGTAGATATTGTCTCGCTTCCCGAACAGATCACTTTTCTTTTGGAACGTATCGAAGGCCTTCAGACTGCGATTGAAGGGACTGAAGCCGATATATATGCTTCGCAGGCGGCTATAGAGGCAATGAGGCCGAATATCGATCTCCGCGATCTTCTACAGCAAGAGGAGATACGGCTCGAATCGCTGCAAGCAAGACTGGAAATATTAAACGAACAGATCAAAAAGCCGAACAAGGATCTTGCAGATCTCAGAGCAAATGAAAGGAAATACATTTTTCTCCAGCGAAGGGTGGAGACGCTTGATGAAAACTACAGAAGGTACCTGGCAAGCCTCGAGCAGGCGCGTATCGCGCGAACTCTGGAGAGCCAGGAGATTTCAAATGTCAGTGTCATGCAGAAACCGACGTTTATCATTGAGCCGATCAGCGAGGGGCGAAAGAAAATTCTTGCACTCGGTTTATTCTTGGGAATAATCGGCGGTATCGGTCTTGCCTTCATTTTAGAGTACCTCAATCACAAGGTACGGTCGGTCGAAGACGTAGAGAAGAGATTGGCATTGCATAATATTGCAGCAATTCCCCCTGTGAATACCAGACAGATTTTCCGTATCGTGAGTAACGAGGGTAAAAGAGAACAAAAAGAATACTTGCTTCCTCCTAAGGTAATGTCGAAGAACGTAACCGTCTGGCTTTATATAGACCAGCAAGTACGGGAGTGCTTTGAAAATATCAAAAACCAGGTTTTTCTTTCAATGAAGACGATTAAAAAAAGCTCTGCAAAAGCACCGTATGTCCTTGCAGTCACGAGCTGTCACAGGGGGGAGGGCGTCTCAACCGTTGCAACAGGGCTGGCGTATACGATTGCGTTGTATGAAGGCGAGAATGTTTTACTTGTGGATTCAAATCGTCATCATCCGGATGTAGATAACGTTGCCGGTGTCAATCGCCCGGCAGGATTGTATGAAATGACCGTCAAGCCGCAGGGTCCTGGAAATTCCACCGAGAGAACAACAGGGTTTTTTTCCGATCGTAATATGGATGACTATCTATCACAGATCAAGGGCTCGGATAAAATCGATAAACTATTACCATCTATCGAGAAGCTCAATTACAAGATTATTGTGCTTGATTTACCCTCAATCAACGAGGGGGTTGCTTCCGTTAAAACCGCGAGTGCGGCGGATGGGATGATTCTTGTTATCGAGTCGGAAAAGGTACGCCGAGAGGTTGTCAGCCATGCGAAAGCGAAGCTGGAACAATCGGGCGCGAATATTTTCGGGGTAGTGCTTAATAAACGCCGTTACTATATCCCTCAATGGATGTATCGGCGTTTTTAGCATGTGCGATATTATTATCAAAAAAGGAGAATAAGTATGCCCAAACTGCATAATAATAGAATTGGGCTTACTCCTGCTGTAGATCAAAAGGTGGATTCTATATTGGAAACGGCTGAGCTGATAAGGAAAAAGGCCGAGGAAGAAGCACGAGAAATAATTGAAGATGCGAATAGGAAGGCAGGTATCATAACTAAAAATAGTATTCCACACGAAGAAAAGGGCTCGAACGGAAAAGGGCAGAGACAATATGGTATTTGCGATGAGGATGTATTTAAAGTCATCCTTCAACGCGAGAGATCGCGCACAGATAGAAACGGGCACGAATTGTCACTTATCCTCTTTGATTTTTCTGAGGAAGAATCTTTAAAATCAGTAAATGTGCTGATCAGGGTATTGAAGTCAAGGGCACGCTCTATTGACAGGTTCGGCTGGTATAATAACGATACTATCGGTATTATTCTGCCGAACACTCCGTATAAAGGCGGTATGAAGTGCGCCCATGATTTATATAAGAATATAATAACAAGGAAAGTATCACCACCGAATTTCAGGGTTTATTCTTATCCGTCAAAATGGATGGAAAAAGACTATCGTCGGATAGATACGAACGGAAAGAGAGATAAAAAAGAATATGTAGAGGGTATAGAGCAGCTATTCATACGACAGCTGCCTGTCTGGAAGAGAACGGTGGATATTGGCGGCTCGATAGTTGCACTCATTCTGTTTTCTCCCTTCTTCGTTATGATTCCTGTCCTGATAAAAGTGGTATCCAAAGGGCCGGTATTTTTCAAACAGGACAGGGTGGGGCAGGGCGGCAGGCTTTTTACGTTCTTAAAATTCCGTACCATGAAAGCAAACATCGAAACTACTGCACATCAGGATTACTTGAATGAGTTGATACAGACCGATAAGCCGATGACAAAGCTCGATAAGCATAACGACCCGCGTATAATTCCATTAGGAAAGTTCATAAGAAAGGCCAGTATCGATGAACTGCCTCAATTGATTAACGTTCTGAAGGGCGACATGAGCCTCGTGGGACCGAGGCCGTGTTTACCGTATGAGGCAAAGGAATATTTAAAATGGCATAAATACCGCTTTGATATCAAACCGGGAATGACGGGACGCTGGCAGGTGAGCGGGAAAAATCGTTTGACCTTTAAAGAGATGATCCGTCTGGATATTATGTATGCGAAGAAACTGTCGTTATGGATAGACTTGTGGATACTGGTAATGACTATACCGACAGTGATCTCCATGATTATTGAAAAATTTGCCATTGATGCGTTTTTTAATAAGATAGGGAAAAAGAAAATTCCGGAAGAACAGTTCAAGGAGTTCATTAAGCGCTACTACTCGGATATCTATAATGTGGACAAGCTCGAGTTTCTCGATGATAAACTGAAGAATTACAATATCGATTTAGTGGACCTGATGCTCCTTCTTTCCAGATTGAACAGGCTCTCTCCTACCTATAATGTTGCGAAACGATATTTCGGAATATGCAGGTTAATCGATTGTGAAAAGAAATCTCAGTTGAATAAAGTGGAGCAGCCTAATCATTCTTGAATAACATTTTAAACAAATAATATCGAGGAGAATTTAAATGATTAACGTAGCAGTAATCGGGTGCGGTTACTGGGGCCCCAACCTTATTCGAAATTTTAATTCATTAAATGAGTGTAAAGTCAAGTTGATATGTGATACCGATAAGAATAGGTTGTCTTATTTATCCGGCATTTATCCAATGATAAAAACCACCACGAGATATGATGATATAATCAATGATAGTGAAATCGATGGCGTTGCAATTGCGACTCCTGTTTCCATGCATTTTAAGCTGGCAAAAAAAAGTCTTTTGGCAGGGAAACACACTTTAATAGAAAAACCCATGACTTCTTCTGCAAAAACTTGTAAGGAGCTGGTAGAGACCGCAAAAGAAAAAAACGCAACGCTCATGGTAGGGCATACGTTTATTTATTCTCCTATTGTTCGAAAGATCAAAGAGATTATTGAACACAACGATATCGGTGAGCTATTATACATAAGCTCGAGAAGGTTAAACCTCGGGTTATTTCAAAAGGATATTAATGTGGCGTGGGACCTCGCGCCGCATGATATCTCTATCATTTTATATTTAATTAATCAAGAACCGATTGCGGTTAATTGTCAGGGTAAATCTCATATGAATACAGGAATCGAGGATGTCACCAGTATGTCGTTGGATTTCTCAAGTGGAGGATTTGCCACGATCCAGAGCAGCTGGCTTGATCCGAATAAGGTGAGGGAAATGATCATTGTGGGTAGCAAACGCATGATTGTGTATGACGACACCCAGACATTGGAAAAGATAAAAATATATGATAAAAGAGTTGAGACTCCCCCGCACTATGACACATTTGCAGAGTTTCACTTTTCTTATTATTACGGTGATGTGTATTCACCGTACATCAAGCAGGAGGAACCGCTTAAGATCGAATGCCAGCATTTTCTCGATTGTATTAAAACCGGGTCGATTCCGGAAACCTCGGGTCAGGACGGTTTACGGGTCGTGCAGGTTCTCGAAGCGTCATCAAAATCATTACAAGAAGGTGGTGCCAGAATAAAGATAGCTGATATATAAATCGCAAAGGATTAAGGCGAAAGGTAAAAGGAATTTTATTTTGTTCATATAGCCTTTGTCCTTTATCCTTTGTCCTTTATCCTTTTTCCTTTAGCCTTTTTCCTTGTACCTCATACCAGATAATTATTTAAGGATATCATATGCAAAAGATTGCTTCAAATGTGAAACTGGGGAAAGATGTAAGAATATACGATTTCGTTAATCTCTATGGCTGCGAAATAGGAAATAATACGAAAGTGGGTACATTTGTAGAAATACAGAAAGGGGCAAAAATCGGGAGAAATTGCAAGATCTCGAGCCATACATTTATCTGTGAAGGTGTGACTATTGAAGATAACGTCTTCATAGGGCATAATGTAACGTTTATTAATGATATCTATCCTAGAGCAACGAATGAAGACGGGACACAGCAAACGGATGATGATTGGAAGTGCATACCAACATTGATAAAGAAAGGAGCATCCATCGGTTCGAGCGCAACGCTTCTATGCGGGATTACTGTAGGGGAAAATGCCGTTGTGGGCGCAGGGAGTGTTGTTACAAAGAATGTCCCGCCGAATACTATTGTTGCCGGAAACCCAGCCCGCGTCTTCAGGAAAATAAAGTAAATAACCGCGAAGACGCAAAGATCGCAAAGAAAGATAAAGGTAAAAGGTTAAAGGCAAAAGGAACATTGCTAATGTTTATGGATGGGAATAATGAGGTTTGAGGAGCTTGAAGTATGGAAAAGATCTGCTAAGTTAAGTGCTGATTTATATAAGAAACTTAAGTATTTAAAAGATTATGGTTTCAAAGATCAAATTACCAGATCTGGGTTGTCCGTTTCAAGTAATATCGCAGAGGGTTTTGAAAGAGAATCTAATAGACAATGTTTAAACTTTTTATCGTATGCCAAAGGATCTTGTGGTGAACTTCGCTCACAAATTTATATAGGAATGGATGTTGGCTATATTGACAAGAAAGTAGGAGAAGATTGGCTTAAAGAGACAATTGAAATATCCTCAATGATAAGTGGACTTATTAAAACTAAACGGGGGTTTTTATAAAGACAAAGGATAAAGGAATAAGGATAAAGGCTGCTTTTACCTTTCACCTTAAACCTTTAACCTTTTTCCTTTCACCTTAAACCTTGAACCTTTTCCCTTGAACCTTTGTCCTTTCACCTTGAACCTTTTCCCTTTTACCTTAAACCTTGAACCTTTTCCCTTGAACCTTTGTCCTTTCACCTTGAACCTTTTCCCTTTTACCTTAAACCTTGAACCTTTGTCCTTTCACCTTTAACCTATATTGAGGAGTAATTATGAAAGTTCCGTTTCTTGACCTGAAGGCACAATATGAAACGATTAAAGAAGAGATCGATGCAGCTATTCAGGAGGTTGTTGATTCCTGTGCATTTGCAGGGGGACCCTTTGTTGAGAAATTCGAGAAGGAGTACGCTGAATTCTGTGGAGTCGATCACGCAATAGGCGTTGGAAACGGTACAGATGCTCTCTGGCTTTCGCTTCTTGCTCTTGGAATCGGCCGAGGTGACGAAGTGATCACTGTCCCGAATACATTTATTGCGACTGTCGAAGCAATCATATTTGCCGGCGCCACTCCGGTATTTGTGGATATCGATGAAAACAGCTACACTATGAATCCCGATTTAGTTGAGAATGTAATAACTTCAAAAACAAAGGCGATTATCCCTGTTCACCTGTTCGGCCAGCCGGCGGATATGGACCCGATTATGGATATCGCAAAAAAACATGGGCTTTTTGTCATTGAAGACGCCTGCCAGGCCCATGGTGCCGAGTATAAAGGAAAGAAGGCAGGATCCATGGGAGATGCGGGCTGTTTCAGCTTTTATCCTGGAAAAAACCTCGGTGCTTTTGGGGAAGCAGGGGCTGTTGTAACTAATAATTCGGACCTGAATAATAAAATAAAAATGTTGCGGGATCACGGCCAGAGTAAAAAATATTATCACGATGTAATGGGATGGAACGCACGGATGGACGGGATACAGGGAGCAGTTCTGAGTGTAAAATTGAAACACCTGGAAAAATGGAATGAGGCTCGCAGAAGAAATGCAGAGCTATATAATGAATTGCTTTCAGAAATTAATGGGATCATTACTCCGAAAGAGGCGGATTATAGAAAGCACATATACCATATATATGCAGTGCGAACTCCAAACCGTGATGCATTGATCGATTTTCTTAAAGAGCAGGACATCTATTGCGGAATTCATTATCCGGTACCCGTTCATCTGCAGAAAGCAATTCAGCGTAAGGATTTTACACCGTTTTCGATCGCAGAAAAGTGTTCACAGGAATTTATTTCGCTTCCAATGTTTGCAGAGCTCACAAAAGACCAAATAAAATATATATCGAATAGATTAAAATCATATTCATAAAACGTATATTATACATCACAGTAGGAGGTTTTCATGAAGGGGATAGTAATAGTTATCGGTTTAGGGGAGATAGGAAAGCCTATTTACGATGTTATAAGAAAAAAGTATGACGCGATCGGTATTGATATAGAAGAAAAAGAGGTTAAAGAGCCATGTGAGATCATGCATATATGCTATCCATATGAGATCGATGATTTTATTCAAACAACCATTAACTATATAGAGACGTATAAACCGGCTTTAACAGTAATTAATAGCACGATACTTCCCGGTACGACACGTCGAATATATAATAGTACTGAGAAACTAATAGTTCATAGTCCCGTCAGGGGGAAGCACCGAAAAATGGGACAAGAATTAATGCACTATACAAAATTTATAGGTGGAATAAACAAAGAGGCGAGCACTTTGGCAGCGCAACATTTTCAAACATTGGGAATGAAAATAAAGATTCTAGACTCTCCTGAAACCACCGAGCTTGCTAAGCTTTCATCGACAACGTATTTTGGGCTTATTATAGCATGGGCTCAGGAAGTTGAGAGATATTGTCGAAAACTTAGCATAGATTATGATCAGGTGGTGAGTTTTTATGAGGAGATAGGATACCTGCCTCCAGTAAAATATTTCCCGGGTGAAATTGGCGGGCATTGTATTATGCCGAATATTAAAATACTTCAAAGAATGTTTGAATCCGATATACTAAACGCCATTAAGAATTCAAATGAGATGAAGAAAAAGCTAGAATCCAGCTGATTTATTTAATACCAAGTAATTCAAGTATAGTTATGTAAGGTGCAGTTTTGATTGGTGTCATTATTGAGGAAAAAGACAAGGATGTTGTCCGGGAGCTTTTCGAGTTATTCAAAACTCCATGGGAATTTTTCTGTAGAGATAATAAGTATGACGTTGTGATATCGATGACAGGAGAATCCTCTGGTGTTAACGCTGAACTTGTCATCATATATGGAAGCAGCTACCGCGATTTTGACCGCAAAATTGGGCTTGTTGCAGCCTCGAGCGGGATTCAAGCGGTTCTTTGCTATCGAAAAAAACGTATTCCAATTTATCGCGGTTTTTCAACTTTCGAGAATTCCGAACGTGTGGTTATTCGGGCTGAAAATACAAGCCAGGCAGTAGGAATAGAGGTAATAAATAATAAGAGTAGAATAATCCGAATTGGTGTCGATCTGATAGAGGAGATTCGCTTTCTGCTATCGATTGGTCAGCCGGTGGAATATGCAACTATCACCACATTAGAGTATCATATTTCAATCATTCGCGACCTGATTGTTGGCTCGGGAATTCCTTTAATCGAGATTCCGCCGGTTCCGCCCGGCTTCGATTGCATAGCTTGTTGTACGCATGACGTTGATTTTGTGGGCTTACGGTTTCATAAAATCGATCGAACGGTTTTGGGTTTTTGCTATAGGGCAACACTTCTATCTTTATGGAGTTTTTTGAGGGGGCGGCTTGCCCTGAAGAAGCTTCTTAAAAATTTACTCGCAGCCATGTCATTACCTCTCATCTTCTTCGGCTTAGCAAGGGACTTTTTCAATCAGTTCGAACAGTACTTGCAGATCGAGAAAAACCTAAGATCAACTTTTTTCGTTATTCCATACAAGAAAATAAATGGACTTACCCCTGCTAAGGGTAACGCATCAGGAAGAGCCGCTCGATACGATGTAAATGATATCCAGCAAGAAGTAGAGAGTTTACTTGCGAAGGGCTGCGAAATTGGACTTCATGCAATTGACGCATGGCGAGATTCAGAAAAGGCAGAAGATGAAAAAGAGAGAATTAAACGGATCACAGGGCGTAATGTCGCTGGTGTCAGGGTGCATTGGCTCTATTATGATGAACAATCGCCGAAACTGCTCGAAAAAGCTGGATTTTGTTATGATTCGACATATGGCTACAACGAATGTGTCGGGTTTCGGGGAGGGACGACTCAGGTCTTTCGGCCCTTTGGAGTGAAGAAACTTTTAGAGCTCCCTCTGAATATTCAAGATACGGCATTGTACTATTCAAAAAGAATGGGATTGACACAAAATCGCGGAGTTCATGCTGTCGAGGATATGCTTGCTCAGATAAGAGATATTGGCGGTGTGTTAACAGTGAACTGGCATCAAAGAAGCCTTGGGCCGGAGAGATTATGGGATGATTCCTATAGACATGTGGTGAAAATGATAGAAAACGATGCAATCTGGTCTTCTACGGCTTATCACGTTGTCGAATGGTTCGCACAGAGGCGTTCCGTTGAGTTCAATCAAGTCGATTCCGGCCGGCGGGGAAAGATAACGGTAACATGCAAGAGAAACACTACAGTGCCGGGTCTATTACTCAGGTCTTTTAATTACTCTCCTAATGGAAGAGAGGCACAAAGAGATATCCCCTTTTCCGACTATCTCACTATTGGCGAATCGTAATATTTCATAGATTTTATTCAGAAGACAGTAAAGGGGTTGATAGAACGTCATGGCAAGAATCTGCATGGTTGCATACTCGGAATACATATCTGATGCGCGGATCAGGAGGGAAGCCGAAGCGCTTGCTAAGAGAGGCGACGAGGTTGAATGCATTTGCTTAAGTAATGAGAAACGTGGAGAAAGAAAAATTCTTAATGGTGTGTGGATGTGTCAGCTGAATGTTAGAAGATATCGCGGTTCGAGCTCGTGGCGATATATACTAAGTTATTTTATTTTTTTACTTAAAGCATCGGTTAAAGTTACTATTAAACACATTAAAACCCGTTATGACGTTATACAGGTTCATACGATGCCTGATTTCATGGTTTTTTCCGCTCTTATCCCTCGTATTTTTGGAGCGCGAGTGATATTGGATGTACATGACTTAGTGCCGGAGTTGTATATTTCGAAATTCAAACTGAATGAGAATCATTTATTAATAAAGACATTAAGGTTCGTTGAGAAAATAAGCATAGCTTTTGCCCATAAAGCAATTTCAGTTCATAAGATTCATCTAGAAGCATTGGTGGGCCACGGCAATCCGAAAAGTAAGTTTGAAATTATTATGAATACTCCGGATCCTGAGATTTTTTATCAGAGGGGAGATCGGAAACATTGTAAAGATTTTAAGCTTGTATATCATGGTACGATATCTAGGCGGCATGGTTTGGAACTTTCTATTCGTGCAATGGAATTGATCCGAGAGCGGATTAGTAATGTAATATTCAAGATTATCGGTGAAGGAGATGACGTTGAAAGATTGATTGAACTTGTGGAAGATCTTAACCTTTCACAGGTTGTAGAGATAATCGGGAAATTCGTACCGGTTCATGAGCTGCCGAAGCTAATAGAGGATGCCGATTTGGGTATCGTCCCTTTGGTTAATGACAGTTTCACTCAATATATGCTTCCTGTTAAGTTAATGGAATACATCGCTTTAAATATACCTGTGATTGTTACAAAAACAAGAACGGTAGAGAGTTACTTCGATGATACCATGGTGGAATTTATCAGCGGGGAAAGTGAAGAAGAGTTAGCAGAATGTGTAGTTAAATTACATGATGATCCACAGCGTCGTCTGTTGTTGTCAAAAAACGCGAGGGATTTTACAATTCGTTACAACTGGGAGAAACAGAAGCAGATTTATTACAATTTAATCGAGTCTGGTGTGAAAGCTAAATTGAAGTGAAATCAACGGAAGCAAATATGTCCTATGTATTAATTACACCGGCTCACAATGAAGAAGCTACCATCGAAAAAACCATCCAATCGGTCATAAAACAAACCGTTTTGCCATTGAGGTGGATTATTGTCAGTGATGGTTCGACTGATCGTACTGATGATATTGTACAAAAATATAGTAAAACTTATGAATGGATAAGACTCATCCGTTTACCGGAGAGGAAAGAGCGCAACTTTGCTGCTAAAGTCGAGGCCTTTAATGCCGGTTATAATCTGCTCCGAGAGATTGAATATGATATTATTGGTAATCTTGATGCAGATATCACATTCGAAAAGGATTATTTTGAATTTTTACTAGAAAAGTTTGAACAGGATTCTTTGCTGGGTGTTACCGGTACGCCGTTCGTTGAAGACGGTTCTCATTACGATTACAATTTCACTAATATTGAACATGTCTCTGGAGCATGTCAACTTTTTTGGCGTGAATGTTTCGAAAGTATAGGGGGCTATTTTCCCTTAAAAGAGGGAGGAATTGACTGGATAGCGGTTACAACGGCAAGAATGAATGGTTGGCACACCCGAACCTTTACTGAGAAGGTATGTTATCACCATAGGAAAGTGGGGACTGGAAATGCCAGTTCCATAGGAGCCTGGATTAAGCGTGGACGTAAAGATTATTTATTAGGTGGGCATCCGGTTTGGCAGCTTTTTCGTATCTTTTACCAGATGAAGAACAAACCGTATGTACTAAGCGGTCTTTTTCTTTTTCTGGGATATGCCTTGGCAGTGATTAGACGAAAGGAAAGACCGGTATCACAAGAGCTCATGTCATTCTACAGAAAAGAGCAGATGAACAGACTCCATAACATACTCTTCAGACCTCGAAAAGATTGAAAGGCATAACCTGATTAATGATAAACAACAACATTAAGAGTGAGATATTAGAGAGTATAGGGAAGATTGAAAGATGGATCGAATCCCATGATTATAAAGGGTATGAACCTTTTGACGGACTTTCGTCTTTCATACGACCGTTAACCTTTGGCAACCTGTTCCTTGAAAGAGTCCTTATGCAACTGATCAGGAGAAGCCCTGTGAACCTTCGACCTCTCCTGGGCGTTAAACCTCTTGACTCCACAATTGGTAGAGGGTACATGGCCTGGGGATATCTGATAATGCTTAAAAAAACGGGAGATATGTCATACAGGCTAAAGGCGAAAAATTGCCTGGAATGGTTGATTGAGAACAAATCTCCCGGCTATGAGGAATATAGCTGGGGTAAGCACTTTGACTTTGCCAGTCGCGGCGGCAGATATCCAAAATTCGAGCCGATTACAATCTGGACGAGCCTTATAGGAATGGCATTCCTTGAAGCATACGAAATGCTCGGGGAGGATAGATATCTTGATATCGCTGATAGTGTATGCAGGTGGATCCTAAACCTTTCTCGGAACAGTACCAAAACAGGCAGCTGTCTTAGTTATACTGCTACCTGTAAAAACGGTTCAACAATCCACAACCACAACATGTGGGCCGCAGGTTTTTTAGCTAAAACTCATAAATACTCGTCTAACTCAGAATATCTAGAAACTGCCAGGAACGCCATGGAATATAGTTGTACCAGGCAGCTTCCAGACGGTAGTTGGTACTATGGTGAAGATCCGAAATTTCACTGGATCGATAATTTTCACACTGGATATAACCTTGACAGCCTTAAGTGTTACATTGAGAGCACCGGCGATAAGACTTATTTGGGTCACTTGAGACGAGGACTAGATTTTTATATAAATAATTTCTTCGAGGAGAACGGAAGACCGAAATACTATCATAACGAGACATATCCTGTTGATAGCCAATGTATCTCTCAATCTATCGATACGCTTGCTAATTTTTCAGATATTGAGTCATCGACATTGCAATTGGCATTGAAGGTTGCACAGTGGGCGATCGATAATATGCAGCATGATAAAGGATTTTTTTATTACAGACAATATCCCCTTGTAAAGGTAAAAACACCGATGCTTCATTGGGCTCAAGCAACAACTTATAAGGCGCTTGCTATACTATTTATCAAGTTGGAAATGGAGCATAAATGACGTGAGATATCATAATCGGCACCACTTGTGAGGTATATGAATGATTCAGTTAAGGAATTTGCCAAATCGTGTAGCGAACAAATATCATAAAATATTGGGCGATCGTTTTGCTCGTAGAGTTTTTATCAAAACGACTTCAACTCCTTATATATCTTTTTCTTTCGATGATTTTCCCCATTCTGCATTTACAAATGGTTCGAGTGTGCTAGAGAAATATGGAGTGCATGGAACTTTCTTTGTATCAATGGGCCTTCTTGGAACTGAAACTGCTTCAGGAAGAATTGCCACAATTGATGATATTGATCATCTTATAAAAAATGAACATGAAATTGGTTGTCATACTTTTCATCATTATGATGGGTGGTCGACTAACGTAAAGATTTTTGAACAGTCAGTAATAGACAATCTTGATGCCTTTCAAAAGATTTATCCTGAAGGATGCTTGAAATCTTTTGCTTATCCAATCCATGGCCCAAAGCCAAAAGTTAAGAGGGTAATAGGAAGGCACTTTTTATGCTGCAGAGGAGGAGGGCAGACTGTTAACGATAGCAATATCGACCTCAATCTTTTAAATGCATTTTTTCTTGACTGGCGAAACTGTGACAACATGGAACCGGTAATGAAGCTTATTGAACGTAACTCTTTATTAGGCGGGTGGCTTATTTTCGTTACTCACGATGTAACAACGCAGCCGTCTCAATATGGCTGCACGATAAAATATTTTAATGAAGTAGTCTGTCACTCTATTAAATCAGGAGCAACCATCCTGCCTATTGCAAGAATATGTCAAGAATTAGGTATAAGTTAAAATATTGACTAGGCAATAGTATAAGAACTAAGAGAGTATAGAATATATAATGATATTAATAGTATAAATTGAAATGAACAAGTTGTAAAAAAACTGTACACTTGAAGTTCGATATAGGTCTTTCATAAAAATATTCT
>JAFGTF010000069.1 GCA_016934265.1 Spirochaetota bacterium | reverse complement strand
GCACATATACCTTCACTTGGGGAGACGCAGCGTAGTACGGGAAGACAAAAGGGGATATTTCCGAAGGAAGAGTTTCGATATGATCCTGATGCTGATACCTACACATGCCCTGCGGGGCAACTGTTAAAGAGACGTATGTACAATAGGAAGCGTCATACGTATGAATACAAGGCATCATCCGAGGCATGTTCGGTGTGCGTATTCAGGGGGCGTTGCACGAGATCGAAGGACGGCCGAACACTCAAACGGCACAGGAGGCAGGAGGCATTAGACAGGATGCTGGCTTTTGCTGCAAGCAGAGAAGCGAAGAGAGATATCAGGACCCGTCAGCATCTGTCGGAGCGATCGTTTGCCCGATCGACACGATACGGGTACAAGAGGGCGAGGTGGCGGCGGTTATGGAGGATGGAGATACAGGATTACTTGGTGGCTGCGGTACAGAACATCACGATACTGGCGAATCAGATGGATATGAAGCCGGTATGGGGCGAGAGGAAAAGGATACAGGGCCTAAAATCCTGTTTTTTACACAGGATTTACACCATTATTGCCATTTCGGGTGAAAACGCATCATTTGAGCCCGTATATGCATACGAATGAGATATAGACTCTCGCTATTCATTTGGGAAACAGCCCGTACACATATGACAAAATGTTTAGCTGTCTGCGATGAGCTATTGGCCGTTGGCTTCAAGCCCCTGCGAAAAGAATCAGGGACTGGGGACTTGGGGCTGGGGAGTGGCTGTCGGCTGTCAGCAGTGAGCAATTAGCCTAAGACTTTTTCGGCCGGGTGTGCAGATTGCTTCGGTATACTTCAGAAACATCTTCGATGATTCTGAAGTATATTGCAGAAGGCGAAAGGAAGACTTGCTACTTTTAGTCGGCGCTCTTTCGCCTTCTGCATAAAACCAGAAGGTTTTTCAAACTCCTTCGGAGTTTTCGCCCTCGCAATGACAAGTAAAGGGGTCAAATCTGCCCTTGACCCTTGCTTTTTCATGGAGGTTTTGCAGATTGTTTCACTAAAAGACCGTGGGGTCCCGAAACCCCACGGTCTTCGCTCTTAATGACATAAAAGGGGATACAGAAGGCGAAGGGGGAGTTGTCTTCGGTAAAAGGAACGTGTTTACCGGCACGGACCTTGATCTCCCTATTTGCGGCGGCAGCAATTATAACGTAAGAAGAAAGATGGGAAAAAAAGTGACGTGTTTTCGATTTATGATCAATTTTATTACATATATCTCAATCTACTGTCAAGTAGTGCAGACCCTTACACCCGTGAGTATCAATAATCCAGTCGCGATATTAATAACTTGACTTTGACGTCCCTCGTTGAAAGAATTGTAGTAGTAATTATTCCCTGTACAAGATGCCGATGTAAATAGTGTTGCAGAAGGGAATATAAAAATGAGAAACCAGACAAAATAAATAGCACGCTTTATTAGCAGCGCGATAGAGGAAACATGACAGGTAAGAAGACAGTCACTCGAAAGAAGGACAACACCGGCAGGCTCAAGATAGGCGACCACTGGAACGCGATTACTATTATCGCGCTCTCTCAGAACAGCCCCCTGAAGGCGATTGCGGAGTTCGTGGAAAACAGCATAGACGCGCATGCAAAGAACGTCACCATCGTTCGCGGTAAGGAGCGCGGAGAGATTTTCCTTAAGGTAATCGACGACGGGGAAGGAGTCCCGCTCAACGACGAGGGTATTCCTGATTTCAAATACGTGGCGACCCATATCTGCGACTCCATCAAGAAGAAACTGAAACAGGAGGGAATGAAGAGCATACAGGGTGAATACGGCATCGGGCTTTTAAGCTTCTGGACCGTCGGTGAAAGGCTGGTTCTCTCATCCGGCGGATCCGACGGAAGGGCCTACCAGATGGAGATGAAGAAAGACGAACCCGGTTATACGATAACGCCCAGGCGATCGCTCTTCTCACATCCGGGAACCGAGCTTACCGTTCATCCCATTCTCCCAGGGATCAGGCAGCTTAACGGCGAGCGCATTCAGCACTATCTCGCCTCGGAGCTGAGAGACAGGATACGAAAATCCGGCGTTACCATCGGGATAAAGGACAGGTATTCAAGGAAGGAATACGAGGTAAAACCGCGACAGTTCAGCGGCCGTATGCTCGCCGACTTCGATTCCGTTGATACCGAGTTAGGAGATATTTTTTTCGAGCTCTACCTCCAGGGGTACGATCCCGGCAACTCGGTCGGGTTGTACCGCTCAGGCACGAGGGTACTGTCCTCGATAACGGATCTTGATTTCTTCGATCGGGAACCCTGGAATACGGGGTACCTCCAGGGTATGATCGACGCTCCTTTCCTCCAGCTGACACCGGGGACCCGCGGCGGAATCATTCATGATGAAAAATACCGGGTTTTCTGCGATGCTTTTCATTCTATTGAAGAGAATCTCAGGAGTGTAATAGAGCTGGAAAAAAAGGCGGAGGAGGAGGTCGCAAGTAAAAACGTGCTGAAGTCGGTCCAGCGGGCCCTGAAGGAGGCGTTTCTTGCGCTGCCGACGGGGGAGTACGACTGGTTTGATATTACCGCCGGCCGCGGGAAAAAGACAGGCGCCGAAAAGATGAAGGACCGGCTCTTCAAAGAAAAAACCGATGCCGAAACTGCGCCGCAGGCGGTCATTCAGGAAAAACAGGAGCAGCCGGAACCCGCGGACAGAGCGGCCTTCTACGAAAGCGCGGGTCCCCTTTTCTCGGCCGTTATCTCGCCTGCCTCCTGCGTGGTCAAGGTGGGTACGACAAGAAATTTTCGATGCATACCGAGGGACCGTAGCAGGCGAACGGTGGAGAGGGAACTTCAGATACGGTGGGAGATCAAGGAAGGCGAGGGCGCGATCGATAAAACGGAGGGCGAGTTCGTCACGTTTACGGCAACCCAAGAGCCGGGTATGGTAATTCTGGTCGCTACCGTGAGCCAGGGGGAAGTTACCTGCACAGCCGAATCCATTATAACAGTAACGGATTCCCTCCTGGATAAAATAGGGCAGGACGGGAAGGGAAGCGGGAGGGGCATACCCGGGTACACCTTCGTTCGGGCGCCTGGAGAGCTCTGGCGGTCGAGGTTCGACGAAGACAACAACCTTATAATCATTAACAACGGTCACAAGGATTATATATACGCGTCACGCAAGAAGGCGAGGAAGCTCAAGTATATCTGCCGCCTGTTTGCAAAGGAGCTGGTGCTGCATAACTTTATAGGATTCGATGCCGCATCGCTGCTGGAGCGAATGATCGAACTCACGTTGTATACGGAGGAGCATCTGCACTGATAAGAAGAAGAACGGGGCCTTGCTTAAAGGTCACATTTTGTGACCTTTAAGCTTTCGATTCTTCCCATGACAGTCTGAACATAAAATCATTTGTGAATCTATGTATATTTCTTGTAACCGCCTGGTTCAGAACCTTGGCTTGTATCCCATAAAGACCGGATAAGTCTTTATCCAGCATGATGCTTTTTCCACCTACCCGGTAGATGAGCCGGTCGACTTCTTTAAAAGAGATTATCGGATGTCAGCCGAAAAGATAACATTCGCTCAACTGATTTTTTTTCATTAACACTAAATCTCACTGTTTTGTTCCAAGCCACTGCTTGTCGTTAGACGAATAAGGTGTAGTATGAGTGTGGATAACCATCAGAGGCGTATGCCTCTTTGTTTTTCGCTCATGGAAGATGCACTGTCGTGCATCAGCCCCGGGTAGACCTTACAGTAGGACGAATCATTATAAAGAATACAGATTGCTTCGTTAGAAAATCCCTCCGGGATTTTCGCTCGTAATGACATAAACTGGGGTACGGATTACTTCGCTATCGGACATCTGTTATCTTCGATGTCCGTAATGACCTATTATGGTATGGAAAAAGACTTCCGCATGGGGTAAGATTGGTAGGAGGAGTATTAGGCTGAATATAATGGATCCCATACAGCAATGAAAAACGATCGGTTATTGTCAAAGGTACGCGGGGCGCTGTTCGGGGTATGCGTCGGCGACGCTTTAGGGCTCCCCGTGCAGTTTCTGTCGCGGGAGGAGGTTCGGAAAAGCCCGGTGACCGGCATGCGGGGTTACGGCACGTTCGGTCTTCCTCCGGGCACGTGGTCGGACGACAGCTCGCTCACCCTCTGTCTCGCGGAGAGCCTGTGCGAGGGATACGATCTCGACGACATCGCGGGACGATTTCTCCGCTGGTACAAAGACGGGTACTGGACTCCCTCCGGGCAGGCGTTCGACATCGGAAACTCCACCGCCAGGGCGATGAGGAGGCTTCAAAACGGTGCGACGCCGCGGGATTCCGGCGACACGGACGTGTTCAGCAACGGCAACGGCTCGCTCATGCGGTCGATTCCCATAGCGTTTTACACGGCTTCCCTGCGTGAAAGAAAGCGCTTCGAGATCGCGCACGAGGTGTCCGCAATCACGCACGCGCACCCGCGGGCGATGGCGGCCTGCGGGATCTACAACCAGGTCGCGGTGAACATGCTCGACGGCGCGGACCCGGAACAGGCGGTGGAGGAGGCGAAGAAAACCATGAAGCGCGTGTACCGGCGGGGGCCGTTCGCATGGGAGCTCGTCCACTTCTCCCGGATCCTCGAGGGGGATATCTCTCGTTTCGGCGAGGACGACATCGGCTCCGACGGGTACGCGGTACATACGCTCGAGGCCGCCCTGTGGTGCCTTCTGAACGAGGATTCCTATGAATCCACCGCGCTTCGAGCGGTGAACCTCGGATGGGACACGGACACCACCGGCGCGGTGGCCGGCGGTCTCGCCGGCCTGTACCACGGATTCGAGTCGATCCCGGCAAAGTGGATCGACGCGCTCGCGAGGAAAGATGATATTCTTGATCTCACCGACCGCTTCGGAGAGGATGTAGGGTAAAGGTTTTTAATGAAGTGAAAGGGTCATACGCAGGTGACATATTGATATTTAAGGCTAGCGATTGGCCAATCATCCGTTGGCTGTGAGCGATTTGCTTCGAGTCATTACATCTGGGTGTATAGATTGTTTCTGCGGTTGAAAAAATCCATCATAGAGGGGCAAGATAAAAAGGGGGTCAAGCGAAGGCTTGACCCCTTGTCCTCTATCTTTATTAAATCAATTCAATACTCATATGCACCCATGGACCAGCCTTCGGTACTACTGTCGTCTAATGGTGAACGCTGCGTTCCATTCTTATCGACTGTATATCCCCAACTCTCGCTTGAATGCGCTCCATTTAGTCCTTCCTTGGTGACTGAATCGGGTGAGCTGCCGCTCAAGTGTAATCCGTCGCTGCTGCCTGTTGCGAATTGAGGGTCAATAGTGACATTGCCACCGGTAGTTTTGCCCTCAACCTGGAGATCATTTTCCATGGTTACGATGTCCATTATTAGACCACCACCGTCAGCATCATAATATAGTGCCAGTGTGCTGCCACTGCCGACGTGGTATATGTCATTGTTACGAACCGAAGCGGGATCAGCATTAGAGCTCTCCTCAAATATACCGTATCGATTTGTACCACCAGATGTGATTAGAATGTTGTTTTCAATTATTGTGCCGGATCCCAACGCAAGGCAGACAAGATACGTGTTGGAAGAAGCTGCACCCCCTACAATTACCGTATTGTTCCTGATTATAGATGTTGAAGAGACGTCGTTTATTGCATAACAATTCCCTACGGTACCACCGTGAACCGTGTTGTTTACTATTGTGGGGGAGGAGGAAGATTCGCTTCGGATACCATACGAGGGAGCTCCAATTCCTCCGTCAATCGCATTGTTCCGTATCGTGGGACCGGAGCCTGAATCGTTGAAGATACCGAAGGTTCGGACGCTTACAGGATCGTCTCCCCCGAGTATGGCGTTGTACTGTATCGTTGGCGAGGAGGATGAATTATAGATGCCATGAGCGCGATCTGGAGCATTTCCACCGTCTATGACATTGTACTGAACAAGAGGATCCGACGCAAGGTTTGAGATTCCATAAGAATATATATCCCCACTACCACCGTTGATTTCGCTGTTCTGTATGGTTTGTGCAGAGCCGCTGGTGTTGAAGATGGCGGATGAATGATCCCCCCCGCCGCCTTTTATGGAGAATCCGTCGATAATTGTGGTATTTGTAATGGCAGTGACACTACCATCTCCCTCAACAGCTCTATTCGGATTGCCGATAGTCCCCCCACCTGAGCTCGTATCCTCCAGGATTGTCTCATGAACAGCAGTATCCCGCTCTGAAAAATCGCTTGAATACCCGCCGTAAAGAGAAATTCCCTCTTTGAGCATAACGACCGGGCTCCCGTCTGCGTTGAAATCTTTACTGTACGTTCCCTCGGCAACTATGACGGCTGCCGCTATATATTGTGTATCCGCATAATCTATAGCCGCCTGTATCGTTTTCATCGGTTCTTCCGCAGTTCCCGGATTACTGTCATCTCCCCTCGTGCCGCAAACAAAGACAAGGTCACCGGAGGGCAGAAACACCTCCTCTGTTGGTGTATTTTCCCCTTCACCGCACCCTGACATGAAAAACAAAGTAATCATGATGGTAAAAATTACGATTACATAGCTATCTTTTTTCATAGAGGTCCTCGCAGTTAAAGAATTTGTATATCAATTATTGATAGGCAAAATGATATCTTCAGTTTGCCGGGATACTCTGTAAAGTGTGATTTTCAGATAAAACAGAGAACAAAGATACTTATACACCCAAATATCTTTCGAATGTATGCTGTTCAGCTGCCACATCATAACATGCCCTAAAACTATGTCAAGAAAAACCGGTATAATCTCACATTATCTCCAATTATAGAGAATGGAGGTCAGGTCTACACATTACACAAAATGCGGATGCTTTTTGGGTTAAGCTCTTTGTGCGTAAAAATAAGAGGAAGATGCTATTTTAATTCCCAACCGGGGCATTCGGCGCATTTATACGCGGAAAAAGCGTTCTCCAGGCACAAGAGATACAGCTTGCTCGCGGTCGTCGCGCCTGTTACTGCGTCCACGCACAATGATTGCCGCTCGATTACCAGGTCGAAGACCGCGAGCGCCTTGGCGCGGGCGTCGTTTTCCTCCCACTCCACGATCTCGATTTTCACTATCCTGGGATCCGATACTTCCGCCTGAACGATATACATCTTCGACCGGTACTCGTGCCGTCCCGTATACAACCCGTCGTCAACCCTTGAAAGGTCAATGTCCCGCAGCTCTGCCTCGAGCACCTCGGTGCGCCACGGGGGCTCTCCCGACGAGCCCGCGATGAGAGACAGCGCGCACAGCGCTGAAACGGCCGCGGATAGTATCGCCTTCCGGTTCGTTTTCATATCTACCTCTCCCTTCTTTTTCAAGGGATCCGGACGGTTCTTGACTCATAGTAGTATGTGATTAAGGAGGATTACTAGACTGCCATTCTATGTCCGACCTTGAAGACCACAACAGTAGTATCCGCTTTAATTTCGTAAAGGATTCTGCAGGCACCTTTTCTGATTCTATAGCAGCTACCATATACACTCAATTTCCCACACCCTTCCGGTAAGGGATTGTCCTTTAACTTCAGTATTGTCTCCTTGACACTTTCACCTGGGTTTTGCGGGACAGCCTTGAGCTCTTTGAGAGCGGATTTCTTGATCGATACCTTATTCATCCTCGAGGGCTTCTTCTATGTTTATTTCTTCTTCGTTTCTTCGCAGCGCGTAATCGAATATATCGTCAACCTCTTCCAGGTACTCGACAAGGCTTTCATACTCGGAAATAGGGATGACGGCGCTTTCTTTTTTCCCGTTTTTCTCGATGAAAAAGGGATGGAGATCAGGGGGATGTTTTTTCATGGATATCTCCGGTCGGACTCCTTTTGCTTCATATTATAGCACGATACCGGGAGACAAGCCATCAATGATTTACCGTAATTTCACATCACGTAAGTATCTTTATTATCGCGCAGTTTTCGGGTCATCCGTCGTTTTTACACCATTTTCCGCTGCTGCGGCATAAAAGCACTGTCGACTCGCTACCGCAAAAAATGTTTTTTAACTTCGGCGACGATCTGATTTTCAGTCATTTTATCAACCGTCTCCGGGCTTTCGATGCGACCGGCCAACTCTTTCGAAGAGGCAATCTCTTTGTAGAGCTCACCCTTCGCCTCCCCGGGCCCGAATATAAAGAGCCTGTCCATATCTTTGCAGTGATCAGCGATATTCCGGTAGTACTTCTTCAGATGATGCGTTCGTCGCTCTTCGTATTTATGCTCTGAAGACACAAGCTGAGGGCCATAGGGAGATTTCGAGCGTGAACCTCCGGAGAAGTGGTAGTGACTTTCCGCCCCGGACTCTATCTTCTGCAATTTCGCCTTCCCGTCGATAAGCCTGACAATGAAGGCTTTTTCGTGATCCACCCAGATTCCAATATTTACCGCCATATCGTACCGCCCTTCTTTCTCTTTTATTGAATTTTTATAAGCATTGTAAAAACAGTAATATGGCCGGTTAAGGGAATCAATCGGATTCCATATGGGAGACAGTGGGTTCTCCCGCCGCATTCCCCGTAATGACGGTATCAATCGATTTGATATCATAGATAACATTCCCGGGGTCTGGCCTTGAATCAGAACAAACAGCATTTGGCGATTAGCCATCAGCTGTTGGTTTCTCGGTTCGCTCATGAGGGTGCCTATCAGCTAAAAGACCAGAAAGGTTTTCGCTCGAAAGGACAAGCCATTATCGTATAAATCCGGGAACACGGTCGCAAAGAAACACGCCTATGTACTGGCCGTATTCAGTTGCACGAAAAGAGAAAGCCAGTCTGCGTATTTCGATAAAGCACACAGTGGACGAAATATGGTATTTGCATATATTATCAAAAATAGTAATTGATTTACTTTTAACCTCCCTTTACAATGGTCTATTGTTCCTGCGTAGTGCTTCACCGTGTAAAAATAGAAATCAGAAATCCGGGTTCCATCGATAAACCATAGTCAGGGGTGCTGCAGGTAATGAAAAAGATTTTCATTCTTCTAAGCCTCCTGTTCCTGATACCCGTTTACCATGCGTTGTGCCAGGATACAGGAAAAATACAGGTCGGTATCGTTACGATGGTAAACGCCGAGAAAGACGAGCGGCTCGACGTGATTACAAAAACCGTCACCGACACAGTCGCCCTCTACCTCAAGCTCATCAGAAGATACCGGGTGTTCGTCGAAGAGGATATCGATCCGTACGAGGATATCGAGACGATACGGCGCTATTCGCTCGACAGCGAAATGGACAACGTCATATACGGGAGAGCTTTCTTGGGCACCGGGGGCGATATCGTGCTCGAGATGTCCGTGTACGACAGGTACAAGAACAGGGTCGTTCTCACGAAGCGGGAGACGGCGGAGGGCATATTCGGCATTTTCGATGCGGCGGACGAGCTTTCCGTCTCGCTCGTCGAGTCCTTCAGCGGCGTTCACCTCGGGTTCGGCGCCATCACTCTCGCGAACAGGGGAGAGAAGGGAGAGTTTACCCTTTTTCTGGACGGCGAGCGCCTGGGTGAGGACATCCTCGAAGTGGATAAGGTGATCAACGGCATGCACACCGTCGAGATCCTACAGCACAGGCTGCTTGACGACGAGCTTATCTTTCACAAAACGGTCGAGGTGCGCGAGAATAAAGAAGCGGCGCTCGAGTTCTCCATACCCTACCTCCTCGATTCGGAGCGGGCGTATCTAGAAGAAAAAGAAGGGATAATAGCGGAGAACATCGAGAATAAAAGGGCGCGGGACCTCGTGAGAAGAAATTTCGACGAGCTTCTCGGCCGCCTCGAAGACACCCGTTTCTGTTACGGTCTGAAAAAGGAGTACGACCGCTTTTCGAGAATGAGGGATGACTGGCTTGTCCGGGCGTCGAAGTGGGAGATCGAGGACGATTTCTTTACGATCGGGAACCCCGGGTATATCGAGCTGTTCAGAGAGCTTAAAGAGGCGTATGAAGCAACCGAACGGGAGGACGTAAGAAAGGGAATAGAAGAGTCCGCGAACATCCTCTACAATACCCTCGGCATTCATGCCGCGTATAAATTATCGAAAAAAGAGTGGCAGGAAGCGGTTAAACTGTACAGAGCCATGGACGGGATGCAGAATAGCATTCCATTCACACAGTATTACAATTTCGACCAGGAGAGCGAGTACGTACGAAACATTTACCGAGAGTATCTCTCCATGAAGAACGACAATCCGCACGCGGCGGAAGCCTATATACAGAAGGAGATCTCTAATTACTTCCAGAGGAGAATGGGAAGCGTAAAAACGCTTTTCCAGCGGCACGCGGCGAACGGCCCGGCCGAAGGATCGAACGAGCTCCTTATTCTCACCGATCCCATGGGGATGAAGGTATGGGTGGACGGCAAATACGAGGGATTCAGCCCGATACGCATAGATCCGGAAGGGCGGGACAGGGTGACGATACAGGCACGCGACCCCTGGTTCGAGGAAAAAGAAGCGGTGATCGATACGCCCGAGGGAAAACGTCTTTTTTTCATCGCATCCTCCTGGAACAACGAGTACAGCGTCCTTGACATGAGGAGGTCGATTACAAAGGTCGCATCCAAAAAAGGCAAGGATATCTTCGAGCTCGACTGGAAAAAAATGGAAAATGCTGTAAGTTACCTAGTGGGCATCGACATATCCGACGACCAGCGGCAGCATTCGGTTTATCAAAGGCTCGCCATGAATCAGAACCGGTATGTCTTCAGCGACGGTCGAAAGCTTCGTTCTCAAAGCACAACCAGCAGGTACTCCTTCAGGGTCCTCGGGGTAAACGAAAACGACATCAAGAGCCCCTGGAGCGATGCGAAAGGGTTCGAGGGAATACCGGTATGGATCTGTAAAACGCGCGGTGCGGTCAGTTCCTCCCCCGCGACCGGCAGGGAGCGGGCTGTCTTTTTCGGGTGCGATGACGGCGGTCTGTACGCGCTCGACCGGGAGGGAAGGCGAGAATGGATCTTTGAAACAAACGGCGCCGTTCGCTCGTCGCCGGCGGTCGGCAGGTTCGGCATCGTCTATTTCGGCGGCGCCGATCGCGCGCTGTACGCGCTGAATCCAAACGGCTCCCTTTTATGGAAGTTTGAAACGGGCGGCGCCGTATACTCCTCGCCCGCAGTCGATACGGATCAGACGGTATACGTGACGAGCAGTGACGGGTATCTCTACGCAGTCGATTCGGGGGGACGGCTCGTGTTCAAAGCGCCGGTCGGAGAAGGTGTATCCTCGTCCCCGGTTATCGACGC
Source organism: Spirochaetota bacterium (assembly GCA_016934265.1). Classification (GTDB taxonomy): domain Bacteria; phylum Spirochaetota; class B62-G9; order B62-G9; family DRHN01; genus JAFGTF01. The sequence goes on along the minus strand of JAFGTF010000069.1, from coordinate 33,391 downwards.
GGACGGCACCGTGTTCGTCGGGAACAACGACGGCTTCCTCTTTGCATTCTCAAATGACGGCTCGCTTTTGTGGAAGCAGGATCTGAACGAGCCGTTTTTCTCCTCTCCTTCGCTCGGCCCGGACGGAACGGTGTATTTGGGAAGCAAAAACGGTAAAATCATCGCAGTCGGCAGGAAGGGGATCGTGAAGTGGTCATACGAGACGGACGGTCGGATCGTCTCATCCCCCGTCGTGGCGGTCGACGGCGCCGTGTATGTCGCGTGCGGGGGGGAGGGGTCTTCTACCGACAAGGCCGGCGGCAGGCTGTACGCGCTGTCCAAGAACGGGAGGCTCAAGTGGGCGTTCGACACCCCGGGAAGCCTCGCGGCGGCTCCCGCGCTCGGCGGCGACGATACGGTCTATATCGGAGACGGGAAGGGAACGGTGTTCGCGGTCGACAAAAGGGGGAAAGAAAAATGGGCATACACGACCGCCGGGGCGGTGTCCTCGTCCCCGACCATCGCGGACGACGGCACGCTTTTGGTCGGAACGGAGAAATACCGCGTCTACGCGATCGCCACCGCATCGAAAGGGCCCGCCGGCTCGTCGTGGCCCATGTTCAAGAGGAACGCGGCCCATACCTCGACGGCGCAGGTGACGGGAGACGAGGGGAAAGCGCCCTACAGGCTGATCACCATAGACGGCGATGCGTCGGACTGGTACGGGGTGAAACCGGCGATCGACGACGAGACGTCCGATGCTCAGGCGGCGTTCGAGGGCACCGATATCGAAAAGGTCCGCCTCGCCGCGGACTCGAGACGGCTCTATGCAAAGATCGACCTCTCCGACGGACCGCCGAACCGCGATATGCCCGGCACATACAGGATAGGGCTGGATTCTCCGCTCGGCGAATCCTCTCTGTCCATACGGTATGAAAACGGGTGGAAGGCGGAGCTTCAGCGGTGGATCGAGCACGAGGGCAAGGGGCAGTACAGGACCTTCTCGTACGGCGACGCGAGCGAGGGCGATTCGTTCCTCGAAGCGATGGTCCCGCTCGCCGGCCTGGGCGTTTTTTTGCCTGCGTACCTCGACGTGCAAGCCTCCTATACTTCTTCGAAGACCGCGCTGCCGATCGATGAAACCAAAAAAACCAACCTGTACGTGCCGAAACACGAGCCGAGCGACGAGGAGCTTCGAAGAAGATGGCTCTTGAGCGCCGGGATCGGGGGGTACTACGGCGAGGATATGTCCGACGACCCGAGCCTCAGAAACATCGACGGCATGTTCGGCTTCGGCTACTCCTTCGGCGGCACGCTCTACTGGGGTATGACGTTCAACACGCATCCGAAGCTCAGCAGCCTGACGGTCACGCATTTCAGAAACTTCGAGAAGCCGTATCATTTCTTCGATATATGGCTGATCCCGCACACCGTGTACACGTTCGGGTACGGCATCGGAATCAAGCACCTGTTCGTCCGGGCGAAGGTGAGCTTCGTGCCGGAAGATGAAGAGTCGCCCTTCAATTTCGGGATATACGTAGGGGGACTCTTTTAGAAACCGTGTAAGGAGTCTTTTCCATGAAGACAAGACCGTTATATCTATGTATCATGATCCCGCTTTTTCTTTCCCTCCTATTCGGGTGCGGGGAGAAGGAAAAAAAGGCGGCGCCCAAAGTCGAGGAAAAAGAGCCGGAGGCCGAAGCGGTGGAGCCTGCAAGGGAGGCGGAGGCCGAAAAAGAAGCGTTTTTGCTCGAGGGCTATATCACCTACCTCTCCGGGGACGTTTTCTTGAAAAGCGGCACCGAATGGAACCCGTGCGACATCGACGAGTTCATCGGCATAGAGGATATGATCAAAACAGAGCCGGAATCGTTCTGCGAGGTGCAGTTCACCGATCTCGGCATCATACGGATACAGGAATCCACCGAGGTAGCAATGCGCGATATATACCTCAAAGAAGAGCAGAACCGCGTGAACGTCAAGCTCATCGAGGGCGATCTCCTCTGCAAGGTGTCGAAACTCTCCAAGGGTGAGAAGTTCGAAGTCACCACGGACACCGCCCTCGCGGGTGTGAGGGGAACGGAGTTCGTGGTGAAGGCGGTCAAGAGGGAGACGACGAAGATCGCGGTGAAAGAGGGGGAGGTCTCCGTGGTTCCGCCCAGGGTCGCGGAGAAGATGGAGGAGATCAAGAGAGGGCTTGCGACCGAAACGGCGAGGGAGACTCTCGACGGGCTCGAGCTTCCGGCGATCATCGTAACGGAAGAAAAAGAGGTGACCCTCGACGCGGGGCAGGCGGAGGAGGCGACCCGCGAGTTCGAGGAGATATCGAAAGAGATCGAGAAGAAGATAAAGGCGATAGATCAAAAAGCTTCCGCCGTCGAAACGAAGGAGCGCGAGATCGACCGAATGCCGGAAAAGAAGGCACAGAAAGAGGCGGAGAAGATCCGACAGCTCAAGGAAGATATATCGGAGCTGAAAAAAAGCGTCGCAACGACGGCGGAGAAGAAAGCGGTGACCGTCAAGGAGGAGGTGCTGAAGAAGCCTGAGACCACGACCGGCGAAGTGCAAGAACAGCTCAAGACGATCGAAACGATACGGCCGAAAGAGGTCGAGATGGTGATCGCGAGAAAGGAAAAGGCGGAAGAGAAGGCCCTCTATACGAAGGTCACGATAAAGGTCGATCCGAAGGACGCCGTCATCTTCGTGAACGGCGAAGAGCGTGGCAGGGGGACGATAAAGGAGCTCTACGAGCCGGGGACGGTTCTTTCAATACGGGCGGAGCTTCAGGGATACATCACGGTCGAGCGGGAAGTCGAGGTGTCGGACGAGAAAACGCAGGCCGTGTCGGTCGAGCTCAAGAGCTATACGCGGCTCGACATCAAAGTCGAGCCCGAGGACGCGAGTATCATCGTTGCCGGCGAGACGAAGGGAAAAGGCGGCTCAAGCGACCTCTACCCGCCCGGCGAGACCCTCGAAATCAGGGCAGTGCTCGACGGCTACGTTTCAGAAAGGCGCATGGTGACGGTGCTCGACGAGAAGAAGCAGGAGGTCTCGATCCAGCTGCAACGGGTGAAGCATCCAGTGACCTGGAAGCTCTCTTCAGGCGGCGGGAAGTTCGTCAGGGCGGTCGTCGTCTCGAAAGACAAAATCTTCGCAGCCGACGATTCGGGCAGGGTGTTCTGCTGCGACGGCGGGGGGAAGAGGCTCTGGGAGGTAAAGACGGAAAACGCTCCCAATGAAAACTCGATTCCCGTCGTCTCGGAACGCGGGGTCTTTTTCTCCGGCCAGAAAGAGCTTTTAGCGATGGACACGGAAAAGGGAACGGTTTTATCCAAGACACCGGTCGGAAAGGGAGAGTTGTCGAGCCACCTGTTCGGAAGGAGCCCCGTGTGCTGTGAGGGCGTCCTCGTCTATCCGTCGGACGATTCGCTCGTGTTTTTAGACGAGAGGAACCTGAGCGAGAAGAGGAAGCTTCCCGTTTCCGGCGGCTCGAACTGCTCCCCCTCGTTCTGGGACGGGAAGCTCGTCATCGCAAACCGCAACGGCGAGCTCCTCGTAATAAACCCGGATACGGGAAGCACCGAGAAAACAATCAAAACGGGGGCCCTTCAGCCGGTGAGCCTCGCTCCTACCGTGTCGGGCGACACGTGTATCTTCGCGGGCAGAAAGGGGACCGTGGCTGCGGTGGACCTGAAAAAAAGCCGGGTGATGTGGGAGCACAAGGTCGAAAAAGGGGTCTTTACGGACATAACGGTGGGCGACGAGGGGGCCTACCCGTTTATCGGCGACAGGTTCTACGCGCTCTCGCTGAAGGACGGGAGAGAGCTCTTCAAGCCCGTCTCTTCGACGTGCCCGCCGCTCTGCCATGACGGCGTCCTCTACTACGGAACTAGGGCCGGACAGCTCATCGCGGCGGATGCGGCTAGCGGGACGGTACAAAAGCGAATCGGGCTCGACGGGCAGGTTAGTGCGATGCCCGGGATAATCGGCGGCACGATCGTAGCGGCGACGGATAAAGGCACCCTCTACGGGCTGAACCCGGAGGACATGTAATATCAGCCGTTGGATGTCAGCTTTCAGCTCTTACGGCGAATCCATCTCTGCCAAAGTTCTATGTGGAATTTAATAAGCTCCATATAGTTTTCACTCGCAATGACCGGACTTTCGGAACACCGGGTGCTTGCAGGAAACGAAAATGCGTTCGCTTGTTACTACCTGCGTGATGCCGTAAACACATAAGCCGCTTGATCGGTTGAATCCTCCATAGTATTATGAGGCGATCGAATAACGAGGAGCGCTTCGGAACCCGGCGCCAGGGTGTATGGAGAATACCGCTCGGGTGACGATTCGGCGACAAGGTAGTGTGCGATCGTTGGTAGTGCGATATCGATTCGCCACGCCCATCAATAAACGAGGAGGGTTACAGGTGATACTGGTAAACACGCCGACGGTGGCGGGAAAAGAGATTAAAGAGGTGCTTGGACTCGTACGCGGCAATACCGTTCATTCCAAGCACCTAGGCAAGGATATCGGGGCGGGGTTGAAAACGCTTATCGGCGGGGAGATCAAAGCGTATACGGAGATGCTCACTAACGCGAGAGACGACGCCACGAGTAGGATGATCGAGGAAGCCGAAAAGCTCGGCGCGAACGCGGTCGTGAACATCCGGTACACTACCTCGCAGACGATGGCGGGCGCTGCGGAGATACTCGCGTACGGCACCGCGGTGAAGCTGTCGTAGACGGACGGAGCGATTTTTTCGTCGGTTTTTTCACCCGCGGTCTTACGTATCCGCTACGACACGATTCTCGCGTTCGACCGGATTGCAGGCAGGCGCCCGCTTAGGGCACAACGACAAAACAAAAACGCCGGTTCTTTCTGCTTTATAAACTTTTAGTTCTGCTCCAGATTAGTTGATAAGGATAAACGTATAGTATAAAAAAAAGGCTCTTTTCCACATCGAATACTGTTATTACGGCAATAGCACTTTAAAAATTCGTTGTATAAACCGGATTGAGGTTTTCTATCATAGGTACAGAAATGGGACAAATAGAAAACAGACTAAAGAACTTTTCCCCTTTGTCCCATTAATAATTAGCGTGATTGTTGATCATATATCAGCAACGAAATTGGAGAAGATCCTAAACTTCAGGAGGGGTTTTTCGCGCACACCACTACGAATCCCCCCCGCCCGTACCCCTTCGTAAACGGCTCGATCCTCGTGAGCATGCGGAAATCGCCGAATATCGTCTGCACGGCCTGCGGTTTTTCGAACCCGCACTCATCGAGCAGGGCGATCACGTCGTCCGTCGAGTAGAAGGTGGCGTCGCGGTAAAAGACGTTTTCCTCCTTGTGGATCTCGTATGTCCTGCCGAGGTCGCTGTTTCTGTCCACGAATCCAACGATGAACCGGCCCCCTTTTTTCAGCACCCGTCTTGCCTCGGTAAAGGACGTCCGTACGTCGTCCACAAAGCAGATGGTGGTGACCATGAGGGCGAAATCGAACGTCCCGTCTCCGAACGGGAGACTTTCCGCGACCGCGTCGTATACGTCGATCCCCCTGACGCGGGCCAGCTTCCTCATCGCTTCGGAGGGCTCCACCCCGACCCCGATGCCGAGATGCGCCGCGAATCTTCCGCTGCCCACGCCGATCTCCATTCCCCTGCCGCTTTCGGGGATGAAATAGCGGACTGCGTCGAGCTCGGACAGCCACGCGAAACGGTTGTCCTCGAACCACTCCTCATAGTGGTTATAATAGTCGTCGAACGGTTTAGTTCTCGGCATTGCGACTCCCTTTCGTTTTTTCGAACTGCAGGACGTACCCGCCGGTATATGTGAAGTCGTGAATGAGGTTCGTCGATTTTTCTCCCGATGGGAAGAATCCAAGCTTTTTTAATTCCATTATAACCTCATTCGTCTCATTTTGCTCCATGTGTCTTGGATAGACCGATATGAGACCGCCCGCGCGGACCATCGGACATATCGACATAAGCAGGTGCATTATTTCTATTCGAGTGAAGTAGTATGAGTGGATCACATCGTAAAAGAGCACCGCGTCCAAAAGGGTGCCGTGAAGCACACGTTTTAACTCATCCAGGTCGTGAACAGTCACAATATTGAGTATTCCGAAAGAAGCAGCCTTTTTTATGACGACTCTCAAGCTGTGACGGTTTTGGTCCAGCGCATAAACAGCCCCTCCGATTCCTACGAGTTTTGCGGCTGGGATCGAATAAACGCCTTCACCGCAGCCGAAGTCGAGCACTATGTCGTCCGGCTTCAGGCCGATACCGGTGAAAAACCGTTCTCCCTCCCGTTCAAACCACCGCTTAATATCGGGCGTCATGTCTTTCTTTGTTCTCGACCTCCTCTATATCCGCCGGTTGTCCATTCCATAGTATACCAATTAATTGCAAACGCAACTTGCAAGCAGCGTTTTCAGCCTGTCCAGTGAAACGGGGTGTACGGCAATGGGAATTCCCATCCAATCTGAAAAATCGAGGATCTCCTCGGGATGCGTGACGGAGTATTCGTCCCAGAAGCCGATTCCATCGAGCAGGACGGCTCCCCCTGAGTGCTGTGGGAAGTTTTCGTTTGCTTTACCTTTGTCCCAGTCCTGGTATACATAATTCCTGAATCGTATCCACCCGGGTGTAAGATAGAGGACCTTTTTCCCTGCAGAGATCTTCGTCCTTTCCTCGACGCCGGCCAGCATGTCGATACAGTGCGTCGCCTGTATCCTCGAGATGTTTTCTCCCTGTTCTGTGAGTATCATGTCGATGGTTCGTCCCGGGTCGGACGCATTGAGGTAGCAGAATTTTCCGCCGTACACCACGATGATTTTTTCGGAATGCGTGCGTGCGACGTTTATTTTCTGCACGAGCTGCTCCTCGAGCTCACGGGGGACTTCATGGCGCCCGGGTTTGGTAAACAGCACCTTCGCGGCATTGAGAAACCCGGTTTTCTGGAGCTTCTTTATCTCACCGCTCAACGTGCCGCATGCGATGATCGCGTACTCTTCGAACGACGTGTCCGCATTGCTTTCGCTTGTATTTTTCATCCCGGCCCTCTTTCTATTGATAATAGTTTCCATTATCAAAATAATAGCAAGACGCATGATAATCAATTGTGTATTATTGCAGGTACGGGGGGCGCTTCGACACTCTTTTTCTGAAACGGAGATGGGGATGCTGATATTCGCCGTTACAGCGGTTTTTTCGATAGCAGTCGTAATGGCCATGGTGGGCCGGGGAGGCGGTAACTTTTACGTGCCGATCCTCGTGGCCATGGGCATGCAGATACATCAGGCGGCTACCACCGCGCAGCTCATACTGATCACGACCGCCGCCGCCGCGCTCTTCACCTACACAACGCGCCGGACGGTGGACTGGAAACTTGCCCTCGTGATAGATCCCCCGACGGACGTCATGGCGCTGGTCGGGGGCTTCGTCGCTCACCGGATAACGGGAGGAGCGCTGAAATACGTTTTCGCCGCTCTCCTCACTGCGGCGGCCTTCTTCATGCTCAAACCTGCGAAAGAACGGACCCTACTTTTCGCACATCGCACGGGATACTGGCACCGCAAGTTCGGGGAGCACCGCTACACGGTGAATCTGTGGCTTGCGCTGCCGATATCCGCATTCACCGGTTTCGTCGCGGGAATGGTCGGGATTTCCGGGGGGTCGTTCAAGATTCCGTTGATGGTCATGGCGTGCGGGGTCCCGATGCGTGTGGCGGTGGGCACCTCGTCCGCCATGGTCGCGGCGACCGCGCTCGCCGGCTTTATCGGCCACCTCGCAGGCGGGGATTTCAATCCGGCGTGGGCGCTGCCTTTGGCGGCGGTCGCGGCGGCAGGCGGGTTTGCCGGAAGCAGGATCTCCCTTAAGACGAACCCGTCCGGGCTCAAGAAGCTGTTCGCATTCACCACGCTCGCGGCTGCGGTTTTTATGGCGGCTAACGCTCTCTTGAGCGGGAGAGGCGGCTCTTATCTATTTTAGATTCTTCTCCGAATTAGTTGATAAGTATAAACGCATATATTATAAAGGGAGGCTCTTTTCCATATTGAATAATGTTTTAAGGCTATAGAGCTTTAAAATCGTGGTAGTAAATAGAGTGAGGTTTTTAGTATTGATACGGAAATGGGGCAAATAGAAAACAATACCAAAGAGCTCTCACACTTTGTCCTATTAATAATTCGTATACAGTTACAGTCAAATATCAACAACGAAATTGGAGAAGAACCCCATTTTAGAACGGAATACCACGTGGCCGGGGTATCTAAAAGTCGTAGATAAAAAACCGTTCGTCCCGCTTTGCCCGTTTTTTCTCGACCGCGGTGAAGCAGTCCGAGCCGCCTATGTCGACGAGGAGCCCGTGAGTTTTTGCGATATCCCTGCACCGCTCAAGCAGCCTCTCATCCGGCTCCTTCAGCCCGCCCACGAGATACGGCTTGTCGAGCATCTCGTACTTCGTGCGCCCGATGTGATGAAACGGCATGATATGCAGGCCCCTCACCGAGTCAAGCGACCGCACGAGCTCGACGATCCCGGTGAATTCGCCCTCGTCGTCGTTGACGCCGGGAACGAGCGGGACCCTCGCTATGATCTCTTTTCCCAACGAGGGCAGACGAGAGAGGTTTTCGAGGATCTGTTTGTTGTCCACGCCGGTCCACTCTTTGTGCGTTTTTTGATCGAGGGCCTTGATGTCGTAGAGGAACAGGTCCGTATACGGGGCGATTCTTTCGAACGCCTCCCATTTCACGTATCCGCAGGTTTCGAGCGCGGTGTGGATGTTTTCCCGTTTGCACCGCTCGAGGAGCCTGCGGGCGAAATCCGGGTACATGGCGAACTCGCCGCCGCTCAGCGTGACCCCGCCGCCGGTATTCGAGTACACGACACGGTCCTTTATGATCTCCTCGTAAACCTCGTCGACCGTATACGGCGTTCCGCTGAGCTTTCTCGCCCCCGGTTGACAAACCTCCGCGCACCGGCCGCAGGCGGTGCATGCTTTTCTGTCTAGAAGGCAGTGTTCGTCCCCGTCGACGGTGTTGGCACCCCGAGGACAGGCGGGTACGCAGGCGCCGCATCCGATGCAGCCGCCGCCGGAAAAGAGAAGCTGCGGCACGGGCTTCATGTTCTCCGGGTTCTGACACCATTTGCATCGGAGGGGACATCCGAGAACGAACACGACGGTGCGGATGCCGGGCCCGTCGTGCACGCAGAACCTCTGTATCTCGGAGACATATACCCGCTCTTGCCCGATGCCGCCTTTTTGGTCGTTTTCGATGTCGGACAATGGACTCCCCGTTACCGGTCTGGTAAAATTGCGCCCGCCTGGGGCCCTTTTAAAACGCCCCGCTTTTTTGAAACCGCTTGATGATGTTCTGCTGCTGGACGGGAGCCATGTTGACGAAGTAGGCCGACAGCCCGCCCATGCGGACCCTGAGGCTTTGATGCTTTTGTGGGTTTTCGACCGCGTCTTTCAGCGTCTCGACGTTGCAGCTCGTTATGGTCAGTATCTGCCCTCCGAGATCGCAGTAGGAGCGGATCAGCCCCGCCATTCTCTCGATTCCGGCCTCGCCCTCGAATTCGTTCGAATTGACGGAAAGGTCCAGGGGGCAGCCGCAGAAGTACTTCAGAAGCGCCGGCTTAGTGATGCTCTTGATCGCCGCGGTCGGCCCTTTTACGTCGAACCCGGCCGAAGGCGAGAAGTTCGGTGCGAGTGCGTCCCCGGCCGTCCGTCCATCGGCGGAGGCCCCGATGCCGCGGCCGAGAAACGCGTAGTTTTCGAACGTGCCGATACCGCAGGGGAAGAGGACTTTATCCTGCTTTTTGTTCCATTCCCCGACCCTCGTTTCGAAATCCTCGAGCACCCATACCGCGATGTCGTCCACGTACTCGTCGTCGTTACCGAACTTCGGCACGCGATTACGCACCGTTTCCCAAAGCAGCGTATGGCCTTCCCAGTTTCGGGTCACCGCGTCCACGAGCTCCTCCATGCCGACGGTCCCCTCTTCGTACACGAGTTTCTTCACCACCGCGAGAGAATCGACGGTATGCGACAGGCCGGTGACGAGGATCTGCTGGAAGATGTAGCGGGTGCCGTCCTGGGTGATATCCTTTCCCTTCTTCACGCAGTCGTCCATCAGCGCGGACATGAGGGGATCGGGCGCGATCATGTTCGACATCCCGAGGTTTTCGAGCCTCCTGTGGCACTGAAAATCGATCCGAGCGTCGACCTGTTTTTTGTAGGCCGAGTAGAACTCCTCAAAAGACTCAAATTGCGCGGGATCGCCGGTATCGAGTCCCTCCTGCAGGCCCTCCCGGAGGATGCTCTTCCCGCGGGTGAACACCCACTCAAGGCACCGGAGGTTCAGCACATGCGCATAGGAGAAGTAGCTTTTACCGGGCACCAGCACCTCCCAGCAGCCGTCGTTCGAGTATTCCCTCGCGTCCTCGAGCGGGACGCCCATGTCGACGAAGCCGGGAATGATGGCGTCGTCGTTGTATATGGCGGGCTCGCCCTGGCCGAACCGTAAGACCTCGGCTATCTTGCGAAGGTATTCGTCCGGGCTTTTTTTATGAACCCGGGCGGCCAACGTCGGCATGATCAGCTCCATATCGTGCATGAGATCGATTATGAGATACGAAAGCTCGTTCGTTCCGTCGGTACCGTCTCTTTTTAAGCCGCCCACCACGAAATTCATGAGCCAGTCGTTCGCCGACTGGCCGTAGTTGAAGTTCGACTCGCTGTTTATGTCCTCGTCTTCCTTCCAGGTGAACCCCCGCTGCTCATACCCGCCGGTGATGTTCGTCGCGACCGATTCATCGGGCACTTTGCCCTGCGAGAAGATGCCGTCCGTGTAGTAGTTCTCCCACTCTTTCGTATTCAAAAGCACGCGCTCGTTGCATTTGGCCAAAAAGGAGCCGGTCAGATCTATCGCCTCTTCATTGGTGATCCTGCCTTTTTCGAGGTCTCTATGGAAGTAGGGGAAGAGGTACTGGTCTCCCCGAGCGAGCGGTATGAACTCTCCGCCGCTGTTTATCATGCAGTAGGCGAACCAGTAGCTCTGGAGCGCCTCCTGGTAGGTGGCGGCCGGGTGCTCCGGGACCCTGCTGCATGCCTTGAATATCTCGAAAAGCTCCTTTTTCCGGACCGGGTCGCGCTCGTTTTTGCATTCTCCGAGCGCGGCGGCTGCATGCCGATTGGCGAAGCGGATCACCGCATTCAGGGAAAAGATCATCGCCCGGTACTCGTCTAAGGCCTCTTCGGAGGGCTTTTTCTTCGAATACTCCCGTTCGAACGCCCTGCCGACATCCTCCTTGAACGCAGAAAGCCCCCGTTTGATGATATCGTTCCATTTCGGCGGGTGGTGCCCCCATACCGAATTCTGGTCGAGAGAGTGCAGCCTCGCTTTTTCAAGCTCTTTTTCGGTCGCGTACAGGGGCAGCACGATGCCGCAGGCCACGCTGTTCAGGTTCGGGTTCCCGACTATCAGCTCGTCTCTCTTGATATAGGCCGGCAGATTAGAGGCGATATACTCCAGCGCGAGCGCCTTTCTTACCACGAGGGGCTCCTTTTTTATTTCATCGTCGGTAAGTATGGTAACTCCGTCGAAATACCAGGTTCCCCTGTCCTTGAAATCCTCGGTGAAGAGCCGCTTCTTGATCTTCTCGAGCCTCGGTGTCAGTTTCATTACGATCCTTTCCCTAGTAACTGATGGTACGGCAAACGGCAAAACGGGCCGAAAAAAGGCGTTACCGCGGACGGCCCGGACCTATTCTCCGGCCGGAGAATCCGTATGTATGAAGATTATAACACTGCTACGGCGATTGCGGAACATATAATTCCAACCGATTCCGGCCGATTCCGGCCGTATCCCTGCGGTGACGTTGATAATGCTGTTTTTACCGCGCATATGGTGATATACTATTCCGAAACGCCGTCTTGCGGGCTGTTTCGCCGCGGGACCGGACGAACCACGTAACTCATCGATCGGGGATGCGCGGCATGAAAAACGGCACCGCGGGTGTCGGTACGGCGGCTTTCGGGCACACGGCCTGGCACACGGAGAGCGCCGAAGCGGTCGTCAGGGAGCTCGAAACGGACGTTTCTTCCGGCCTCACCGAGAGTGAGGCCGGGGAGCGGATGGCACGGTACGGGCCCAACAGGCTCGAGGAGAAGAGGAAAAAGCCGCTTTTATTCCTCTTCTTCGAGCAGCTCAACAGCATGCTCATCTTCATACTCGTCGCAGCCGCGGCGGTCTCCGCGGTGCTCGGCGAAACAACGGATACAGCCGTCATCGTCTGCGTCATCCTTCTCAACGCCTTCATCGGGGTGATCCAGGAGGCGAAGGCCCAGAAAGAGCTCGAGGCGCTCGAGAAGCTGTCGGCCCCCAATGCCCTCGTGCTGAGAGAGGGAATAAAAAGGGAGATACCGTCGGAAGCGGTCGTACCGGGCGACGTGATCTTAATCGATGCGGGGCGCATCATGCCGTGCGACCTCAGGCTCGTCGAGTCGGTCAACCTGAAGATCGGGGAATCGGCGCTCACCGGGGAATCGGTGCCGTCCGAAAAGGACGCGGGGGCGACGGCCGAAATGGCGGACACGCCGCTCGGAGACCAAAAAAACATGGCGTTCATGACCACGGTCGCCACCTTCGGGCGGGGGGTCGGCGTTGCGGTCGCCACGGGCATGAGCACCGAGATCGGCCGGATCGCGACGATGCTGGGCACAACAAAGAGGGAGCTGACGCCTTTGCAGAAGAAGCTCGATCTTCTGGGCAGGCGCCTCGGAGGCATCATACTCGCGATCTGCGCCTTCATCTTCCTATTCTCGCTTTTACGGCCGCTTCTTGCCGAGGGGGGTATCGGTAAGTCGCACCTCATCGAGCTTCTGCTCACCTCGATCAGCCTCGCGGTCGCGGCGATACCGGAGGGGCTGCCGGCCATCGTCACCATCGTGCTCGCCGTCGGCGTGCGGAGGATGGTGAAGAAAAACGCGATCATCCGCTCGCTTCCCGCGGTTGAGACGCTCGGCTCGGTCACCGTCATCTGCACGGACAAGACGGGCACCCTCACCCTGAACAGGATGACGGTACACAAGGCTTTTACGGACGGCGGACTCTGTGACGTCTCAAAGCTGGATCCTGCGAATAAGCCCCACCGCATGCTTCTTTCCGCGCTTGTCCTCTGCAACGACGCCGCCTATACCCCGGACTCCCGGGCCGGCGACCCCACGGAGATCGCGCTGCTCGAGGCGGGGTACCGGCACGGGATGCAGAAGGAAACGCTCGATCGGGCGCATCCGAGGGTCTCGGAGATACCGTTCGATTCGGATCGAAAGCTCATGAGCACGGTGCACGAGTACGACGGCCGGTACGCCGTGATGACGAAGGGGGCCTTGGACCGGCTCCTTCCTCTATGCGGCACGGTTCTTTCAGGCGAAGGAGAGGTCTTTTTAGACGACGAGACGAGATCGCGGTATTTGGCGGGAGCGGAAAAAATGGCGGACGGCGCGCTCCGGGTCCTTGCCTGCGCATTCAAGCTCACAGACAGGAAGCCGGAGGAACGGCTCGAAGAGGGGCTTTGCCTCGCCGGGATAGTCGGAATGATCGACCCGCCCCGGCTCGAGGTCAAGGACTCGATCGCGAGGTGTGAAAAGTCGGGAATACGGACCGTGATGATCACCGGAGACCACAAGCACACCGCCTATGTCATCGCCCGCGAGCTTGGTATCGCGTCCGACCCGTCGCAGGCGATCTCGGGATCCGAGCTCGACGCGCTCTCGGAAGAGGGGCTCAGGCGGCTATCGGGCTCGATTCGCGTGTACGCCCGCGTGTCCCCGGCGCACAAGATGCGGATCGTCAGGGCGCTGAAGTCGGAGGGGAACGTCGTCTCCATGACGGGCGACGGCGTCAACGACGCCCCCTCCCTGAAAGAGGCGGACATCGGAGTCGCCATGGGGATCACCGGCACCGACGTCGCCAAGGATGCGTCGGACATGGTGCTCACCGACGACAACTACCAAACGATCGTATCGGCCATAGAAGAGGGGAGGAACATCTACAACAACATCAAGAGGTCGGTTTTATTCCTCCTCTCCTGCAACGCCGGAGAGATCATCGCCATATTCTTCTGCATTCTCTTAGGCTGGCCCGTACCGCTTCTGCCCGTGCACATACTGTGGGTCAACCTCATCACCGACACGCTGCCCGCGCTCTCTTTGGGGATGGAGCCAGGCGACCCAGACGTGCTCGACGAGAAGCCGCGAAGCCCGACGGAAAGCCTCTTCGCCGGGGGCGGCACCGCCGAGGTCGTGGGAAACGGCATTTTGATCGGCATATTGGCGCTCGTCGCGTACAGGGTCGGGGCGGCCCTCCATCCTGGGTCGCTCGTTCACGCGCGGACGCTCGCGTTCGCCGTTTTGAGCCTGACGCAGCTGTTCCACGCGTTCAACCTGAAGCATGCGACGAGGTCGGTATTCGGATCGGGCGCCTTCCGGAACACGCTGCTTCTCTTCGCCGTGGGATTCGGCATCGCGCTCCAGGTGAGCGTCATCAGTATCACGCCGCTCGCACGGATTTTCAGGGTCGTACCGCTCGATGCGAACGGGTGGCTCATCGCGGCGGGGATCGGCTTTACGCCGATACTGTTCAACGAGGTCGTAAAGCTTGTGAGAAGGTGGAAATCGGGGAAGTAAAGAGGCGGATTTTGACTGCAGGCGGGCTGATGATTTCGATTACGGATGGCGAGGGCCTTTGGCCCGCTCTTTGGTACCGGTTTTTGCACCGTATACGACGTTTACCGGTGTTTGCCTCGATGACGAGAAAGGAACAACGACGATGAAGAAGTGGAATAGGTGGCAGACGAGCCAGACACGTCAGTTCATGCGATCGCTCTCCTCCGGCATCGGGAAGTCTCACGTGATCTTCCCTTCCGCCTTTCTTGTCGCGCTGACGACCAGTATCATCGAGCTCGGCATCATATTTTACATCAAGGAGGTATTCGACGCCACCCCGAGCGAGGTCGGCTATTTCACCGCGCTCTGGTCTTTCTGCTACATACTCGGGTGCGCATCGATCCGCCCCCTGTTCAACAGGGTCCTCCCGCGCTACCTTTTGATAGGCTCCACCTTCCTCATGAGCCTTTTTTTGTTGTGCATTCTCTTCGCGAAGCGGTTCGCATACGCGTACCTGTTTTACGGCCTGTACGCGGTGGGGATGTCTTTTTTCTGGCCTCCAATTATGGGATGGCTTTCGCAGGATGTGGAGGGAGAAAAGCTCGGAAAGAGCATGTCCTACTACAATATCTCGTGGAACATCGGACTGATCATAGGCCCCCTGCCCGCCGGTTTCTTGAGCTCGATTTCGCCCTCCCTCCCCCTGTATGCGGGAAGCTTCCTCTGTATTCTGACGGGCCTGCTCATCACCGCGGCCAGCTTCCTTGTACCGAAGATCAGGACGGACAGAGGGGTCGATGCGGTTCGAAACGGCGAGACGGCGAGGCGCGATACGAGCACGTTTCTTCGGTATCCCGGATGGGTCGGCCTGTTCACCACCTTCGTGGTCATGGGAGTGGTCATCAATATATTTCCCGTGTACGCGCGGGACGACCTGCTGCTTCGAAAAGAGGCGATCGGCCTTCTGATGCAGTCGCGCACGTTCATCGCGCTGTTCATATTTTTTATCCTGGGCCGCACCTCGTTCTGGCACTTCAGGATCTCGCAGATGGTCGCGGGGCAGGTAGTCTTGGCCGGTGTGGTCTTTACCATGTCTTTTATTACCTCCCCTTTCCTGTTTGCGGTTCAGATCGCCCTGATAGGCGGCCTCCGCGCCCTAAGCTTCAACAACAGCCTCTTCCACGGGGTATCGGGCAGCGTCAATCGTACCGCGCGGATGGCCGCGCACGAGGCGCTCCTCGCGGCGGGGCTCATATGCGGTTCCGCGCTGGGAGGGTGGCTCTATCAGCATCATTCGATACAAGCAGTGTACTATTTCAGCGCCGCGTGCGTGCTTTTCGGCGCGGCGGTGCAGGCGGCGATCTACCTCGCGCTGAAAAGAAAACAGCGGTAGCGCGGCGCCGTGCTTTCAGTAGTCCCTCAAGGCGCCCGCCGCGTTATGGCGCCCGCCGCGTTATGACGCCGGCCGCAGTCGTCTGCCATCACGCGTGCGTCCTCTTCTGCGGCCGCCCCTGGGCCTGTTGAAGAGGTAGTACAAAAGCGTCAAAGGCCACAGGAAGAACGTGTAGAGCGAGAACCCTTTCTCCAAAAGCAGCTTCATCCCGGCCATGCTCTCGAACGGGTCGTCGTTGACGAGGTAGGTCCATGTCGAGGAGGGGGCCTTCAGCGTCGCGTCGTTGAAGGAGAGGTCGCCGTTCGAAGCGGTGATCCGCTCGAAGGATCGTATCGTTTCGATTTCGCACTCGTGCAGCATACCGTCGTACAGCTCGACGGCCCGTTTGTGGAATTCGAAAAGCGGGTCTCCTCCGCCGACTCTCGTGAGATGGATGCTCTCGCGTACGCAGGCGATTTCCGCCAGATACTTCGACCAGAAACGGTCGAGATGAATCAAAGACAGCGTTTTCAGGGTATCGATCAGTTTCTTTTTCCCGATCGCCTCAAGAAGCGCGCGGAAACGGGCGGGCGAGCGTTCTTCGTAGAAGTCGAGGAATGTATCGGTGAGCAGGATACAGTCGCGTCTTTTTCTGACCGCCTGCCTCTGCCGCTCGATCACCGCCGAATACCTGCACAGCGTCTTTTTTATCTCGAGGTTCTGCCCCTCTATGATTCTCTGCACCCTGTCGATCTCTTTTTTTACGACCGGGCTCGTAATCTCGCCTGCGTTCGGATCGACGGCGAATCTGGAAGCGATCAGGTCGTTCAGGCGGTATTTGACGAACAGGTCGTCCTCCATGCTGACGAAGAATCGGGAGGAGCCCGGATCTCCCTGACGGCCCGCACGTCCCCGGAGCTGGTCGTCGATCCTCCGGCTCTCGTGCCTGTTCGTACCGATGACATACAGCCCGCCGAGCGCCGAGACCTCCGGTTTCCCCGCTTCATCCGCGCCGCCGAGCCGGATGTCGGTGCCCCTGCCGGCCATGTTCGTCGAAATCGTCACCGCCTTTGCCGTTCCGGCCCGCGCGACTATCTCTGCTTCGAATTCGTCCCGTTTCGCGTTGAGTACTTCGCAATCGATCCCTTTTTCTTGGAGCATGCAAAAAAGGAGCGCCGATTCCTCGACGCTTTGCGTGCCTACGAGAACGGGACGACCCGTTTCGTGGGCCTTTACGACCTCTTTCGTCACGGCAATGTACTTCGCTTCTTTCGTCGGCAGCACGACGTCCGGGAGATCCGTACGGATGCACGGTCTGTGGGGGGGAATAACCGTTACATGCAGACCGTAGAACTCTAATAGCTCTAAAGCCGCCGTCTCGGCGGTTGCCGTCATGCCGCACAGCTTCGGGTACAGCCGAAAGAAATTCTGCATGGTGATCGTATTCAGGATATCGCCGCCCGGGCGGACCTCAACATTTTCCTTGGTTTCGAGCGCCGCCTGCAGCCACTCGGGCCACCGCCTTTTATCCGCCACCCGGCCCGTGAATTCGTCCACGAGCTCCACCCGTCCGTTTCGCACGATGTAGTCTTTGTCGATTCGAAGCAGGTACTCGGCGTGGAGCGCGCAGAAAAGGCGCGACATCGTTTCCGCGTTGTCACCGTCATACAGATTGTGGAACCCCAGCTCCTCTTCGGCGCGGCGAAGACCCCGCTCGGTAAGGCAGATGTTTCGCGCGTACTCGTCGAAAACGAAGTCGTCGCCTTCTTTCAGCCGCCGGGCGAAACGCGCCATGCCGTGCATGCCGTATTCTCTCCCGCCTGTGCTTCCCGCGATGATCAGCGGGACCCTCGCCTCGTCGATCAGTAACGAGTCCGCTTCGTCGACGATGGCGTAATGAAACGGGCGGTGGACGATCTCGGAGCGGTCTTGGCAAAGCCCGTCCCGCAGAAAATCGAATCCCGCCTCTCTGGCCGTACAGTAGGTGACGTCGAAGCCGTACGCGGCCCGGCGATCCTCGGCACTCATGCCTTCCTGCACGAAGCCGACGCTCAATCCGAGGAAACGGTATACCGGCCCCATCCACTCCGCGTCGCGTCGGGCGAGGTAATCGTTGAAGGTGCATACGTGGACCCCCTTGCCTGAGAGGGCGTTCAGGCAGGCGGGGAAGACGGCGGCGAGTGTCTTCCCCTCACCGGTCTGCATCTGGACCAGCCTGCCGCGATGCATCGCGACGCCGCCTGAAAGCTGCTCGTCGAACGGGTCCAGGCGCAGTATCCGCCGGACCGCTTCCCTGACGAGCGCGAACGTTCGAATAAGAAGGTCGTCAGGCGGGCCGCCGCTTCGGGCGGTCTCCCGAAGGGTTTTTGAGGCCGCTTCGAGCTCGCTGTCGGTCATATGCGATACGTCGGCGTTTTTGATCAGCGAAACGGTATTCCGGTATACGTCGGGGTCGTATTCGACCGTACCGCCCGAAAGCCTCGCGAGATACCGTTTCAGTCCGGAAAGCCTGTTTTTGTCCGGCATGGCGGTGTCCTCCTGTGTTCGTATGCCTTCCTTGGTGGGTGCGGCCGTTTTGTACGGTGCCGGTACACGCATAGGGCGCGGCCAAAACGGCGACACCGGAGGAAGGGTACGGATTTTTTAACGGTTCAGCAGGAGGGGAGGGAATCTTCGTCGGAGAAACGGTGTGAGACGCTTTGTTTTTGCAGGATGGAGACGATTCGAAGAACCGGGGAAACCCCGGGCTCGAAGAGGGACAGCCGGTGAAGTATCAGGCCGTCGTAATACTGCAGAATTAAGGCTGCGGTTGGGATGCCGTATACCGCAGGCCGGGAATCCGTCGTGCGCGCACGAAGCGCATTCGGAATGCGGCGCGCCGCATACTCCGGCGGCACGACGGACAGGACGATCTCGATATGCGTCGGGCTCGGACGATAGCGGTAGCTCGTGTGAATATAGAGGCCGGTATCGAGCGCCGCGAGACAGATAAACGCGGTAAAAACGAATGAAAGCCGTAGAAAAACACTCGAGTGTTTTTTCATACGAAAAATATACTAAGGAAAAGGCCGGGTGAGAAAGGCATATTTCGGGCGGTTTCTCTCCGTCTTTTCCCCCGGGTGACAACCGTTTAGATGCATAAAATCATGCGGAGGGAAGATCGAACCCGGTCTTGACTTCCACGGCCCTGCCGGTCTCTGCCGATTCGAGCGCGGTGACAAGCACATCGAGCACATGCCTCGCGAACTCCGCGTTCAATACGGGCTTTCTGTTTTCTTCGATGCAGCGAACGAGATGAAGGACTCCCTCAGCCCAGGAGAACGGCCTGGAGGGGTCCTGCGACATCTGCATGACGGGAACGCACGCCCCCCAGAAGGAATCCTCGGGAGTAAGCCATCCCCTCAGCCCCAGCTCGTCCTCACGCCTGTATACGGCGATAGGATTCTCCTTGCGCTGGTAGTGGTAGATTATTCCCCTGTCGCCGTACAGCTCGACGCGGGGGCTGTCCTTGTGCGACAGCTTGCAGTAGGTAACGTCCACGGTCGCGAAGGTCCCCTCGCCGAAATCGAGCATTATCTGTATGTTGTCAAAGACTTCCACCCGTATACGCCTGCCCTTCGCCTCGCCCGCAACGACCACCCGTTCGGGAACCGTGGTGGCGGCGAAGGCGGAGACGCGCTTCACCGGACCGAGTATCTGCGTGAGCAGCTGTATCGGGTATTCTCCGGTATCGAAGATCGGACCGCCGCCTTTCTTGTAAAACCAGGTCGGGTCCGAGGTGAACTCGGTGATCCATGCGGGGCCCGGGTTCGCGCCGGTCGCCCGGGCGTAGCAGACCTTGCCCAGCGCGCCTTTATCCACGAGCGATTTTATCCTTACGTGGTCGGGATGAAGCGGCATGGGGGGCGCGCAGGTTACAATGACGCCCTTTTTCTTCGCAGACCGTATGATCTCGTCGGCCTCACTCACCGTCGACGCGATCGGTTTCTCGGTATAGACATGCCTGCCCGACTCGATCGCCTTCAGGTTGAACTCGTGATGGAGCTGGATCGGCGTGAGATTGACCACGGCGTCGATCGTTTCGTTCGCGAGCATCTCGTCGAAATCGAGGTAGTAGTGCCGGGTGCCGAGGTACTCTTTCGCTTCCCGCGCGTTCTTTTCGGAAGAATCGCAGACACAGGCAATCATAAGCTCCCCCTTCTGTGCCATGTCTCTCAGCATGGGGAAATAAAGCCGCGTGACGCTCCCGCATCCGACGATTCCCAGTTTGACCTTCTGCATCGTTTTTACTCCTCTCGTAGTGTGGTATAGGCGGGTTCGCCCCGAAAAGCCAAGCAGCCGCCGGTTTTACAGAAAGAATACGAGCCCCGCGCTCCTGCGGGGAGATTTTAAAAGGCGGCTTGAGACGGAACCAAGCGTACTCATAATAGTGATATATCGCTTTCGGGGCCACGTTATTAAACGCCCGACCTTCGAAGACGGTTGTCGGAATGGAAAAATTCTTATTGACAGCGGTTTTATAATCGTGTATGTTACATGATGACCGACCGACCGTCGGTCGGTCATCATGCAGGGGAGAGTGAAAAGTGGCACGGATCGTAAAGGCGCACGATGTCAGAAAGAACGAGATACTCGATACGGCGTACGAGCTCATCTACCGGGTCGGCTACGAGCAGGCCACCGTCGAGGCGATCATCGAAGAGACGGGGATCGCCAAGGGCACGTTCTACCACTACTTCAAATCCAAGCTCGACCTGCTCGACAGCCTCGTCGAACGGATGACGGACCGGATAGTGGAAAAAAGCAGGACGGTCATCGAGTCGAAAGAGAATGCCCTGCGGAAGTTCAGAGACCTCTTCGAAATTGGAGGAGCAGTAAAGCTCGAGCACAGGGAAATGCTGGTGCCTGCGCTGAAATACCTCTTTTCCGACGAGAACCTTATAGCAAGGCACTGGACGATGAAAAAAGCGATCGAAAAGCTGGCGCCCGTATACGCAGCGATCATTCGGCAGGGGGTCACGGAGGGGGTGTTCGACACCCCGTATCCCGACGACGTCGTGGAGCTGATACTCGGTATGGGGTATACATTCGGCGAGCTTACCGCCAAGCTGATCTTCGAGCTCGATAAGAGGCCGGAAAATATTAAGATACTCGAGAGGAAGCTGAGAATGTACGAGCATACGATGGAGAGAATCCTCGGCGCCGAAGAGGGGTCGCTCAAGCTGTACGACTGGCGGATGATTGAACGGTTCGTTACAGACATGGAGACTGCGAAGGAGGAAGACGATGATAACTCTCGCTAAGGTGTCGAAAAACTACAGGATTGGTGAAATAATGGTGCAGGCGCTCGTCGACGTCTCCCTCGAAGCGGAACAGAACGAGTTTCTCTCGATCGCCGGACCGTCCGGTTCGGGGAAGACGACCCTCCTGAATCTCATAGGCTGCATAGACCGGCCGGATTCGGGCGAAATATTCATCGACTGGCAGGCGGTCTCGGCGAGGAACAAGAAAGAGCTCGCGCTGTTCCGGCGCGAGAAGCTCGGCTTTGTTTTTCAGACATTCAACCTCATTCCCGTGCTCACGGCGTACGAGAACGTCTCGTTTGTACTCTCGCTGCTAGATATACGGGAGCCGGAGATCAAGGCTCGGAGTATGGCGATGCTTCGGGAGGTGGGGCTTGAAGGCAAGGAGGATGTCCTGCCGGGCAGGCTTTCCGGCGGGCAGCAGCAGCGGGTGGCCATCGCACGGGCTCTTGTAAAGAGCCCCCGGATCGTGCTGGCCGACGAGCCGACTGCAAACCTCGACTCGAAGACCGGGGAGGATATCCTGAAGCTCATGGAACGGCTGAACAAAAAACACAACACCATGTTCATCTTTTCCACCCACGACCCGATGGTCATGGATTACGCCCACCGCCTGGTGAGCCTTCATGACGGGCGGATCGTTTCGGACGAGAGGAGGACTAAATGAAATTTCTTTTAAGGCTCGCCTGGAAGAACCTCTCCCGGTACAGAAAGCGTACGATAATCACCGCGGCGGCCTTAGCCGTGGGCCTCGGGGCGTATATATTCATGGACTCGTGGATCCTCGGGATCGAAAAGGAGTCGGAGCGAAACCTCGTCTGGTACGAAACGAGCTCGGCCCGGGCGCTCGACGACGGATACTGGGAACAGAAAGACCGGCTGCCGCTGAAATATACTATCGACGAACCGGAAGCGGTGCTCGGGTGGCTCGCCGGGAAGAAGATACCCGCGGCGCCGAGGACCGTATTCGGCGGCGAGCTTATTATGCACAAAGACCCCTTTTTAGAGGACGGATCGCTCACGCTTCGGGTCCTGGCGATCGACCCGGTAAAAGACGATACGGTCTTCCGTCTAAAAGAGACGATCGAGGCCGGGCGCTACCTCGAACCGGGCGAGGAGAAGATACTCATCGGGGCCTGGCTCGCAGCCGACCTCGGAGCGGAAGTCGGCTACCCGCTTACCGTGGTGACAAGGACCCGCGACGGCTACTACCAGACGATTGACGTGGAGATCGCGGGAATATTCAATTGCCCCAACCCCGCAATCAACAAGGGGACGGTCTTTATCCCGCTCGACACGGCGGACCGCTACCTCGAAATGAACGGGGCGGTGACGGAGATAAACCTCCGGCTGCCCGAGCGCGAGGACGCGGACGCGCTGGCGGCGGCGCTCGAGTCGGACCTCGCCGGGGTCGCGCCCGGCTTGGATGTCAAGAGCTGGCGTGACCTTGCTGAAGACTACCTCGCATTCGCCGGCATGAAGAAGTCGGCGAGCAACATCATCCTCATACTGGTCTTCATCATCGCGGCCGTCGGAATCTCGAACACGATGATCATGGCCATCAACGAACGAACGAAGGAGCTCGGCATGATGCGCGCGCTCGGGATGAAGGACTCCGAGATCAGGCTCGCGTTTCTCCTGGAGGCCGGGGGGATCGGGTTCATCGGCGCGGTCATGGGAGTGGTCTTAGGCGTGGTTCTCAGTTACTGGATCGTGAGCCGGGGAGTGGACATGGGCGGTCTGATCGGCGACATGGACATCGGCTACCGCGTGCACGGCCTTTTCAGGGGGGCCTGGCACCCCGAGGCCATGGTAACGGCCTTCATATTCGGTATCGTCCTTACCGTGCTCGTGTCGTTCCTGTCGACCGGGAGAGCGCTCCGGCGTGGTATCGCAGACAGCCTCAGATACAGCTAAAAAGGGGAGCAGCGGATGAAACTCTACCGTATTGCAGCGAGGAACATCAGGCGGAACAGAAGGCGGAGTGTTCTGTCCTGTACCGCCATAGCGGCCGCGGTCATGGGCATCGTCTTCTTTTCCTCCTATCTCAAGGGGATGCAGAGCGATCTCGAAAAAAACATCGTCACCTACTACAGCGGCGAGATCCGGGTACAGCACGCCGATTACGAACGGTACGATTACCTCAATCCCCTGCACCTTCGCATAGAGGGCTACAGGGAGTTGATCCGGGAGATCGAAGCGCACGAAGCGGTGGCGCTCCTGTCCCCGAGAATACGATTCCCCGCGGCGGTCTACCGGGACGAAGAGACGTATCATGCATGGGGAGTGGGGGTCGACTTCGACAGGGAGCGGGAGTTCCAAAACCTCGATGCGTATCTGGCGGAGGGCAGAATCCCGTACGAAGGCCGAAACGAGGCCCTGCTGGGGATCGGCCTGGCGAAGGAGATCGGCGTGGGCACGGGCGATAAGATCACGGTCATGACCACCACCATGCGAAGGGGCACGAACGCCGTCACCTTTCTCGTCACGGGGCTGGTGCGGCTGCCGGTCCAGCAGTTGAACGGGTCATGGATTCTCGCGCCGGTAGACCGGGTGCAGCGGTTTTTACGCATGGGAGACTCGGTGAGCGAGATACTGATCAAGCTGAAAGACGGCGTCTCTGTCGAAGAAACCGCACGCGAGCTCGAGGCCGGCCTCGGGACTGAACAAACGAGGGAGCTTTCGATCAAGACCTGGCAGGAGGAGAATACATCCTACGGCTTTATTAAGATGGCCGGCATGGTCTACAATTTCATCTCGCTGTTTTTCTTCGTGCTTGCGAGCTCGGTTATAGTCAATACAACGATGATGGTGGTCTTCGAGCGTGTACGCGAGATCGGCACCATCGGGGCACTGGGCATGACGAGGGGGGAGATAGTGCGCCTTTTCTTTCTCGAGGCTCTGTACCTCGGCGTGATCGGATCGGGGATAGGAGTGGCTTTGGGAATAGGCATTACCGTCCCGCTTTCGTTTACGGGAATCGATCTCAGCTCGGCGTTGCAGGGGGTCAGCTTCGAAGTATCGAACAGGCTCTATCCATCCGTAAATCCCGGCCTCACCGCGCTTGCGTTCGTGTACTCTGTGGCGGTGGCGGGACTGACTTCGCTCATACCGTCTACAAGGGCGGCGAGGATCGAGCCCGTGGAGGCTTTGAGAAGCATATGACCGCGGTGCGGGGTCCTGCAGTGAAAAAGGCGGATGCGTGATACGGTATATCACGGAAAAATGAACCAGGAGGGGTCGGTATGAAGAGGCTGGTGATTACAGCGTTGATGCTTATCGTAATCCCGTCATCGGTTTTCGCCGTTTCGGCGGAGGAGATCATACGGAAACTCGAGGAAAACACTGTTTTCGAGACCTCGAGGGTAGACGGGGACATGATCATTCGCGACCGGTTCGGCACTAAAAAGAGCAGTTTCATCTCCTACTCGAGGGGAACGGACGATATGCTCGTCGAGTTCACGAGCGTGGAGGAGGAGGGCATGAAAATACTGCGTACGAAAGACGAGCTCTACCTCTTCTTTCCGGAGGCCGAGGAGACCATCCGGATGCAGGGCGCGGCGCTCAAGGAGTCGGTGATCGGCTCGGATATGTCCTACGAGGACATGACCGGCGGAAAGGGGCTGCTCGCGTCCTACAACGTGACTCTCGAGGGGACGGAGGAGGTGGGGGGATATCCCTGTTACCGGGTGGGCATGAAAGCCGTGCGGAGAGACGTGCCCTACTACAGCCAGACCATGTGGATCGATACGACGCTTTTCATCTACCGGCGGGTTCATAAGTTCTCACGCTCGGGAAAGCTCTTGAAGAATATCACGATCAGCGAGATCAGGGAGGTATCGGGCAGGCAGGTGCCGGTCCGGATGGTACTTGAGGACACCGTAAAGGGGAATTCGAGCACGGAGTTTATAGTTCGGGGGATGAAGATCGATATTCCTCTCGATCCCGGAATCTTTTCGCTGGAGGAGTTGTCATGGTGAAGCGGGCGGCGCTTTTGATTGTTATGCTGTGCTGTGTGTGTGTTCCGGCGCTGGCTGAAATCTCCTCCTCCGTGAAGCTGACGCTTTTGAACACGCTCGCGACGATGGATGACGAAACAGTATCGTTAACGGGGTTCGGCACAGGCAGGCTGACTTTCAAATCGTCGGAGAGTAGAAACGTCAAAGGGCAGCTTTCGATAGATACGCGTATCGGCGACACCGCCACGCTCGATCTGTCCCGAGCATTCGTCAAGGCGCGGTTTCCAGGGTTCAGGATCACTATCGGAAAGGACACGGTCGCCTGGGGCGAGGGAGTCTTCTACAACGCCGGAGACGTGATATTCGGGGCGGTTCCTCAGACGGCGGATCTTACCGCGGAGATTTTTCGCGACGACGCGGTGTGGCTGACGTCTGTGTATATCCCGCTCGGCGCCTACTCGTTCGTCGAGCCGATCCTGCTCGCGCCCGGTCTCAACATATCGACGCTCGCACTAAACCCCGACGCGTCACCGCCCTCTTTAGGCGACGCGGCCTGCGGCGGGCGATTCGTGACGAAGGTGGCGGGTATCAAGACCGAAGGCGGCTACCTCTACCGCGGCGAAGAGAGGACGCACAACCCCTACATAAGCCTTCAGGGGCATCTGCTCTTCGACCTGCACCTCTCCTGCTCGGTTTCCGTCCCGCACTACCCGGAATCTTCCGGCGGCCGCGTCGATCCGGCCGTGAGCTTCGGACTCTTCCATCTTGAAAACTTGTCTCACGCCGGTTCGGAACGTATATCGTTCAGGATCGAGGGGCTTTTTCGGCCGCTCGAAGACTGGGCTGCGCACGACGGCGGGAATACGGATGCGGTGTATGCTGTGATGCTCTATCCCGAGATCGCCTGGGCACCCGACGGGTCTTTGACCCTCCTGTGCCGGAGCGTGGTGTCCCCGGTGGACTGTTCTGCGCTCGTTGTCGCGGGGGTGAACTGGAACGTGTACGAGGGGTTGAAACTGCTCGGGTACGTCTCGGTGCAGATGGGAGAAAAGAAGGACCTCTACGGCACGGGTAAGGACGGCGGTCTCGGACTCGCCGCCGGTGTGCAGTACATATTCTAGCGGCCTGTATGAACAGCGGAATATCCGCATGCCGTGCGGCCCGAACGGCGTGAGAATTGCGTCTGTTTCTCGAGCCGGGGAACGGTTATAATTTTTAGTTCTTCTTCAAAATAGTTGCAATAAATTATGGGAATATTGATCATGACAACCATCGTATTCGATTGATACATGCAAGATATCATGCGAAAAGAGATTATGATCATTTATAGCTATGATTATAGTTAGTAACTACTTTCATTGTATTTTTGCACCTAAATTAGGAGAAGAACCAAATTTTTAGCATGGCACACCGGTGATGGACGAAAAATGGAATAGGGGATGGCCATAAGGAAGCCTTTGCTGCGTTTTCGCAGTAGAGTAACGTGATGACGATACGGCGAAGACGGTCGGAATATCGAAACGTAACGGTTTCAATGAGACGTGTGGAAGCATGAGAGTAGAACGGCATACAACCGGAGGCACGGACTTCCCCGGATTAAACGAATACACTATCCGTCGGATATGGGGAACATCCGGGTGAAAGAGGGGCGCCGCTTCGCAAAGGAAGGTCGAGACCTCGTGTACTCGTCCTCTTTCTGATATCGGATAAAGGAGCGTACATGGATCATCTGCTCGGTATCGATGTCGGGACGACCGGAACAAAGAGCGCGCTGTTTACCGAAGACGGAAGATTCGTGGATATCGAGTACCGGGCCTACCCCATCAGCTATCCTGAAAAGGGGTGGGCGGAGCAGGACCCGGAAGACTGGTGGAACGCGCTGTGCGGGACCGTACGGGCCGTGGTGAAGAGAAACGATGCGGCCGAAACGGTCAGGTCGCTTTCACTGTCCACGCAGGGGGGATGCCTCGTGCTGCTTGACGGGAGATTTTCCCCCGTTTACAGCGCGGTGAGCTGGATGGACAGGCGGGCGGGCGAGACCTCGAAGATGCTGCTTCGGGAGATCGGCATGAACGAGCTGTATAAAACCTGCGGATGGCCGGTCGCCGACAGCCTCCCTTTTCCCACTATCTGCTGGTTCAAGCAAAAAAGGCCAGGCATTTTCAAGAAGGCGAGGTATTTCGCTTCCACCATCGATTATCTGAACTACCTGCTTACCGGCAGATTCGCGATCGACTATACGAACCTCGCATTGACGGGATTTTTAGACCTTGGAAAAAGGGGCTTCTCGGAAAGGACCGTCGAAATAGCCGGAATAACGAAAGACAACCTGCCGGAAATAGTGCCGTCCGGGACGGTGGTGGGGGGGCTTACGGCCAAAGCAGCGAAGAAGCTCGGACTGCCGGCGAACGTACCGGTGGTTTCGGGTGCTCATGACAGGTATTGCGAGAGCATCGGGGCCGGTGCGATCAACGCCGGGGATTGTGTGCTGGGTGCGGGTACGTCCTGGGTTTTGCTTGCCGCGGCTTCACGGCTTTGTTTTCACAAGGCGCGGCCGGACGAGAAGGGGTTTTTGCGGTCCATATTTCCGGGTCTGCACCCGATCGAGGGGCTATACGGCCTCATGACCGTGATACCGCACGGCGGGAACTCCCTCAAATGGTTCAGGGACGTGTTGAGGCCGGAATCGTCGTTCGAGCTGCTGAACGGGGAGGCGTCCGGGATACGGGCCGGCTCGGACGGGCTCATGTTTTTCCCGATCTCGAGCTCAAAATCGGGAAAGGGGGCGTTTCTGCACATCGACGGCATACACACCCGCGCGCATTTTACCAGGGCGGTGTATGAAGGGGTGGCGTTCATGAACCGCGTTCAGCTCGATCTCTTCCGGCAGGCGGGATCGACGGTCCGGAAACTGACGATGATAGGCGGCGGAACGAAAAGTTCTCTGTGGCCAGGAATCGTGGCGGATGTGGGAGATATTCCTGTTGAAGTTCCCGAAAAAAAGGAGGCCGCGTGTGCGGGCGCGTGGGTCCTGGCGGCCTTCGGCTGCGGATTGTGCAGGACGATACGGGAGGGAAGCGGGCTCGTCGGAGGAGAAAAAACCCTGATCGAGCCGGTAAAGGCGAATGCGGAAATTTACCGAAAGGCGTACGATGTCTACCTGGACTGTCTCGACCACGCGTAGTGTTATTTCTCCGGTACCGAAGAACCCTCTTTCAGACTCTCGTAGGCGGGATGTTCGGCGCGCCGAATCCCGTCCCGTCACCCGGTCGGCCCGTGCGTTTTCGTTCGCTTCTACGTCTATGAGGATAACAGCGTGCCGGCGTATGGTGGAGGACCGCCTTGGTCGTCACTCGCCGTTAAAGCCCCCCTATGCCGTCGGATTGCGGGGAGGGGATATTTTTCTTTTTCAGTTCCTACGGAAGACGTATCGTTCCATTCATGAAATCCGGCGCGCTCTGCGGGAGCCGGGTTCGTGCCGACGGGTTTATTTTCTTCGAACGGCACGGTTTCATCGCCGCCGTTTCGCCTCCTTTTCTCCGATTCGAAGTATGCGATGTTCAAGAGCCTGAAGTAGAGTGACACCATCCCTTTCTCCCTGTCGAGCTCTTTACACCGCGGCGGGGTTGGCGTGATTTCATCTGGGACGTACCGTGATATCCCCTGACGCGGTTTCTATTTCCACGAGGTTTTTGCCGCCTCCCGCCGTTCCTTCGAGAGAACGTTTGTTCCGCTTCATTTCCCGAACAAGGAGGGGGAAATCGCAGGTAATGTCACCGGAGCTCGCGCGCGCATTCAGCACAAACTCAGCCCCTTCCGGAAGCAGAAGAAGGACGTCTCCGGACGCGCAATAAAGAGACACGTCGTTCGAGAACTTCGCGTAGCGTACGGTGACGTCCCCGGAGGCGGTACGGGCGGATACGTCTCCCGTTACGTCCTCAAGCTCTATGTTGCCGCTTTGGGCGGCGAGCTCCGCATTTTCCGTATCGAGGAAAACCGCATCTATGTCTCCGGAGGCGCACTCGGCCTTCAGCCTGCCGGTTTCTACCGAGGAGAGCTCGATATCCCCGGAGGATGCGTCGAGCGTGAGGATGGTAAACCGAATGTTCTCTATTCTAATGTCACCCGAGTGCGTTTTGACGGATGCATCCTTCACCCACCCTTCCGGTATCCTGATCTCGAGCTCGAGGTTCATCGCTTGGTGCAAGGGCACGAGTTCGACCTTGCGGGGGTGCTCGGTACGGACTTCCAGAAGGCCCTCTCTTGCTTCTGTTACGAGGCGGGGCAAAAGGCCGGCGTTGCCTTACCGGGTCCGGCCCGCCAGCTCGACCGTTATCCGCCCGCCCGCCGCCCGTACGATACGGACGTCGGCTGCCGGTACTTTCACCGAGATGCTTTCGATCGCGTTTGCATCGAAAGTCTCGACCCTGTATACACGGGAGAAGTCGCCGAAGCCGTGCGTGTACAGCCTGCCTCCGAAGAATACGGCGGCCGCGATGCCCAGTGAACTGACCGCAACGGCGGTCAGAATGAGGACGAACTTTTTCGTTTTTGTCATCCGCATTTTTTTATGCCTCCTTTTTAATCACGCGCAGGTTGAACCTGAGGTAGCGTACCGTCATTTCGAAGAACAGCGCGGAGAGCTTCATCATGCCGATCACCGCGAGAATACCGGTCGCGCATACGCCGATGCCGGTGAAAAGCAGAAAAACGGGGCTTATGCCGCTTAGACGCACTATAGAGGGCAGCAGTAATCCGAACGGTACGGAGATCGTAACGGCGAATCCACAGGCCGCAAGCGCTGCGCTTGCCGCCCACAGCCCCGCGAGCACGCCCAAGAGGCCTGCATACGGACCAAGCACGAAGATGACGTTGAAGAGCCCCAGGCCCAGAGAGGCGAAAACGGCCCTCGTGGTAGACTGGAAGGTATGCTTCTTTTCCTCCTGGAGCAGGGAATCCATCCTGTAGACTTTTCCGATCATACGCGGGTTCCCCAAGGCTTGTGCGATCTCCTCCTCCGTTTTCCCCTTTTGCATACCGGCATCGAAGTGTTCTTCGTAGTCACGAACGATATCTTCCACCTCGGTAGGCGGAAGCTTTGATAACGACTTCTCAAGCGACCTGATGAATTCCATCCTGTTCATGATTTGTCCTCCCCCATGACGAGGCTGTTGACGCTATCGACGAAGCGGCTCCATTCGTCGAGCAGGACGTTTTTGTACTCTCGGCCCTTGTCAGTAATCGCGTAGTATTTCCTGACCGGTCCTTCCTTGGATTCCTGCAGGTAGGTGCGGAAATAGCCCTCCTTCGTGAGCCTCCGAAGAAGGGGATAGACGGTTCCCTCCGCTATTTCGATACGCTCCGAGATCCTGCTTATGAGCTCGTACCCGTAATAGTCCCTTTCGGAAAGCAGAACGAGCACGCAGAGCTCTAAGACGCCTTTCTTGAATTGAATGTTCATGCTCACGGCCATACCCCGCTGTCCATTGCAACTATTAAACAGAACACACTACTATATAATATATAGTAGTGATTTTGTCAAGACGAAAAAATTCGAAAAGTTGTAAAAAGTCCGGTATGCTGTCGTGTGCGGCCGGTCCGTCGGTTTTCATACGGTATATTGATCAATCCGGCCTCGTATGATACAATACACTTTCGATTATAGAAACCGGAGGTCCGTATGGGTACCGATGAACGTGCGAGAACGGTTATCAATGTGCTGGTATTCACGGCGGCGGTAAATGTCGTCGCCTGGCTCGGGCGCCTACTGGGCGGCGATCCGACCTCGGTAGGTCCCGGGTTCATCGTGTGGGGAATCGCGCCCGTCCTGGTCGCGGTTGTCATGAGCCTTATTACGAGGGACTGGAAGGAGTTCGGCGTCCGGCCGAATTTCAAGTCGAACGGCCGCTTTTACCTTTTAACCATACTGTGCTATCCGGTCTCGATAGCGATCGTGCTCGTGCTCGGCCTTCTGACGGGCGCGAGCGGATTCGAGGAGTTTTCCCCTGCGGAGCTTATCGAGTCCTTCCTGCCTTCTCTTGTGACCTTCCTCTTGTTCGCGGTTTTCGAGGAGGTCGGATGGCGGGGGTACCTCGCACCAAAGGTGTATTCTCTCGGTATGAACAGATACCTCGCCCACGCAATTGTCGGGGTGATATGGGCCTCATGGCACTTTCCCTTCCTGCGCGAGCTGTGGGCGCATACCTCGGAGCCGCTTTTCGCTCTCATCCCCCGATTCATCCTCGGTACGTTCGTATTCGCGATGGTATACGGGGAGATCAGGATCCGCACCGGCTCCTTCTGGCCGGCGGTGCTCATGCACTGGATCGGGAACGCGATCGGGAACACCCTGCTCTCGGGTAATGCGGGCAGGGGATTCGTCACGCTTACGCCGGGCAGGGAGTTCTTAGGCTCGTTCGGCGTCGAGGGCGTGTTCATGATCGTGCTGTTCGGGATACTCGGTGTTCTCCTGACGGAAAATAGGGACAGCGCCCATTTTTCCAACTAATCCTCGATTTTTCAATCTAATTGCTTCAGTATGGGTCCTGGGAGTATATCCAGGGTCGAGAAATATACCGCGTAACTGTATTTAATATGAATTCCCCCTCTTTTTATTCAGGTGCATGTCTAAAAAAATAGGCGCTGTCCCCATTTTACAAAAAAATAGGCGCTGTCCCCATTTTCTGCGCTCAGCCCGTTTCTTCCTCCGCACAGGGGATGCAGAGCGTCCTGCCGTCTTTCCGGCGCGTTCGGGTCGCCATGACGTGCTCGCCGCAGCGGTCGCAACGTACAGATTCCCTCACCGACGCGCGCTCGGGCTCCTCAATGAATACCTCGCGAAGCGAAAGGATTTCGTCTTGCGGGGCCGACAGTATCCACTCTCTGTGACGCTCCCAATCGGCCGAGATCGTTTCCGGGATGCTCCCGCTGTCGTACAGCACCCGGACGCCCCGTCCCGACCGCCTGCTGTACAGGGTATACACCCTCTTTCCATAGTCTTTGAATACGAGATTGCCCTTGCCGAAGGTACAGCCTGAGAGGTACTGCACCGCATCCACGCCGCAGGCGTCGTTTTCGACGATTGCGACGAGCTCCTCGTCATAGGCCCGTTTTACGCCGAGAAAAGAAAGCGCCGCTTTCGTCATCCTGTAGCCCATCGCAAGTCCGGGGCAGCTGTGGCCGTGAAACGCGACCAGTTTTTCATACGTTGATTCTTTTTTCATTCTTCGTCGTCCCGATAGTTGTATTCTAGAAAAAGCCGGTCGGTGCCGCCTCTTATCCTGCCCCGGCGAGGCCGTCCAGCCACTCCTGCTGCCGTTTTTCAAGCTCATGCGGCGTGAGGTCGAGCTTCCGGCTCGCGATGGACCAGACGTGCCCAAAGGGGTCTTTTACCTGGCCGTTTTTGTCTCCCCACCACGCGTCCATGATCGGCTGCGTCACCTCGCAGCCCGCGGATACCGCACGCTCGTAGAGGGCGTCGCAGTCTTCTACGTACAGATACAGGCCCGCGGTTGCGTTCTCTTTCGGGCCCTGCTCGTATGAGCCGGGCCACGCATCGGCCATCATTATTCGGGAGTCTCCGAGCTTCAGCAGAGCATGCAGGATCCCCTTCCCGTCCGGCGTGGGAACGGGGGGTTCTAAGACCTCCATCCCTAAGGCTTTCTTATAGAACTCGACCGCCTCGCCGCAGTCACCGTCGAACCAGAGGTGAACCGTCACCGTGTGCATTCCTTCGGGTACCGGGTTTTTCGCCTTTTTAGCCATAAACCTCTCCTCTTTCATTCCCGCCCGGCATGCCGTGAGAACGGTCTGTACCGTGCAAACGGTACGTTCCCCCGAATTTATCACCCGCACGCCGCGCGGTCCAGTGCTACCTGTCGACCGGTCCCCGTCAGTTCCACGGTTTCCGCATCACGTAGAACACGTAGCCGTAAAACCGGCAGTACTTTCTGAAACTGGCCATCTCCATTTCTTCCGCATCGAGCATCCCGCGCATTTCCGGGTCGCCCCCGTGTGTTTCCCTCATCAGCCTGACCCGCTCCTGCAGCGGGTCGTAGTAGCCCTTCCACCAGGACTCTTCCGGAAGGGTGAACCGCCCGATG
>JAFGTF010000007.1 GCA_016934265.1 Spirochaetota bacterium | reverse complement strand
AGAGATTTCTGCATCTAAACGAGAACAAATATTCTTTTTAAGGTGGGTGTACTACGTTTAGATGGGGATCGTCATCAGAAACACGAGGGATTTCTGCATCTAAACGAGAACAAATATTCTTTTTTAAGAGGGGTGTGCTACGTTTATTTCTCTGTAACTGTGCTATACTGTCTTCTGTAACGTCGTTATTTTACATGAACAGCACGGCATAAAATTCTTGCAATTTGCCTTTACAAGAAGGGCAAAATCATATATCATTGGGATATTATCAACATAGAATCCACGTATGACTTTTAGTCGGAAAGGAGTCTGTTATGGCAGGCGGATTACCGAGAAGTCCTAATATCTTCCATCCGACCAAACCCTCGGCTGTAGGATCGAGACACAGTCTCGCTCAGGAGGGAAGGGTCCAGGAGGAAGAGTTCAGGCGGCTCATAGAAGAAGAAACGGACAAGGTTCTGAAGGAGATCACCGTCAAACTGCCGAAAGAGGTGCTTGACGAGCTCGAGGTCATGGGCGGGATCAAGCAGAAGCTCTACAACTACTTCAACCAGAACTACCAGAATATGTTCAACCGGTACATGGTCACATCTGAAGACGAGCTGGTGAAGAAGATCAGGAACTTCATCGACCGAGAAGAGCTCAAGACCCTCGCACGCTATACGCCGAAGGAGATCGCCGAGATGCTCGATCAGATCGGCGGTGCGGATAAGTTCAACACCGGTGAGATAGAAAAGTCGATCGTCAACATGTATGGTCACCTTCAGGGTCATATCCAGAGAGGTCTGAACGACCTGGAGAACGACACCAACTCGCTCTTGCGGCAGAAAACCGACGTCGGCGCCTTCATACGGGGTGAGAACGCCTACTCCATCGTGAAATGCTCCTTCAAGGACAACGCGGACAGGCCCAAAGCGGTCTCGGATGTGAAGCTTTCGGTGAATATACTCGACTCCGAGCTCATCTCACCGATCTTCCAGTATCAGTCCACGGTCGAATACCTCATCAAGGACCAGATATCCAATACTATCATGGACCTCATCGACCGCGAAGTGGAGCGGTTCAAAGACCAGCTCGTCGACGAGGGAAAGGCAGAGCTATCTGACGGCGAGGTCATGTTCGAGAAGATGAAGCGGGTGCCGAACTTCACGGACGACGAGCAGGAGGACGAGAAGTCGCGCCGCTATACCTTCATGGCGAAGAGCCTCATGGACAAGATCGAGGGGCTCCGGGCGGAGATCGACCAGAAGGAGTTCGATCCGCTCAACATCAGGGAGACGCTGAAGAAGATCGTCGACATGGAAAACATCAGAAACCGCGGATTCAACACTGCGGTAAACTCCCTCACCTCGATACTCGACACCTCGAAGATGGGGTACCAGCATGTGGAGAATCTCAAGAACGCGCGGGAGCTCATCCTGCGGGAGTACGAGGACACCGACAAGAACAACCTGCCCGACGAGCGCTACTCGATACGGCTCAAATATTACGACCAGGCGCAGCTCTTAAAGGAGCGCGAAGCCTACGACAAGCAGATGGAAGAGTATGTAAAGGAGATCACCCATCTGTGGGACGTGATAGAGATAGTCTATCAGAACGGCAAGTCCTTCATGCGTGTGAACGACTTCGAGGACATCGCGCGTCGTGCGAGGAACAAGATCAAAAGAAGAATCAAGAGCGTCACAGGCGACCCGCTCTACGAGGACATGAAGAAGACGTGGAACGAGATATGCGCGCTGAAGGCGGGCGAGACGGATGTGGAGAAGCTCAACAATACGTACATCTACGAGAAAACGCTCTTGAAGAAGATGCTCATACGGTCCCAGCAGAAGCTGAAGACGATCTACGGATACCAGAACCCGAAGGCCCGCGTTATTCTCGACGAGCGGATTTCGTTCCTCCAGCGCGAGTTCGAAGAGTTCGACTACATCATCAATCCGTATCACGTCCAGCCGGGAATAATCCTGGACGTGGACATCACGAGCATAAAGCGAAAGAAGTATACGCTCAACAGCATGGCGAACGTGCTCAACGAGTTCCTGCACGGAGTGTCGAAGGGATTCCAGGACGCCGCGTTTGCATCGTTCAGGCGGAGACGGTCGACGATGAGGGAAGACATCGACCAGAGCTTCGCCGCCGATATGCCCGTGACCGAAACCGGGTCCTATTCGGAAGCCATCATGGGAGGGGGAAGCCCGGTAACCGCGTCCGCACCCCCCAAGGGCGCAGGCGTGAAGAGAAAGGCGGACGTCACACCGAAGCGTAAGAAAGCCGACATGGACGAGCTCAGCGAGCTGTAACCATGGACAATGATCTAAATCTGCTTTCGACAAGATCGGGTTTCAATACGGCGCTTCGGCATTTCAAGACCGTAACAGGCTACGTACCCGAGATCAGCGAGGGAATAAACCTCGCTGATCTCGTCAATGAGTCCATTGCAGAGGGTGCGCTCCAGCGATACCAGGTCAAATCGATAGTAAATTCGCTGCTCGTGGACAAGCTCGGTTACGCCTACCAGTCCCACAATCTGGAAAATACAATCGAGGACGCAAAAGCAATCACCGACACGGTGGCCGAGTGGGGAAATCTCCACCTCGTCCTCGCCTACTACCATCCGCAAACCGGTCTTTCGGTGATAAATCCGAAAAAGGGCTCCCAATGGGAGAGCATTCTGCCTCTTACGAGGGATGAGCTCGTAGTCGTTTACTGCGGCGGAATCACCGACGAGACGGACAAAAGGCTCTTTACCGAGGCTATCGGCGACTTTCTATCCGTCCTGTACGGAAAGAAGATAAAGGCGAAAAAGGAATACCTCGGCGAAAAACGGGAGGAAGCTCCTGTAGAAGAAGTCCAGGTCATGGCACCGGTACGCCGGGTCACGCCACGATACTCCGTCCAGGTCACGAACGAGCTCTTTCACAACGGTAATGTCGAAGCCTGGAAGAAGATCGTGGAAAGCTATACGACGACGTATACCGACCTCGAGGTTCTCATCTGGTATGATAACGAGCGGATCAACGACATCAACGCCCTCTTCAAATGGGGAAAAGTTAAGCACGGGGGGCTGATATTCTTCAGCGTTGCCGGCGAAAACGTCCGAGGCGTCTCAAAGCTCCAGAGATATCTCTTCGAAGGCGCGAGCCCGAGGTTCGAGGTCTTTCTCAGGGGGGGTATCGGGCAGGTGCTCGATCTATTCTAGCCAGGGCCGAATACAGCTCCCGTTAATAAAATCATAATCACGGACTATACAATGAAAAAGTTCTATTCATTTTCCAGCACAGAGTATCTCGACATCAAGGAGTCCGAGGAGATCGTCGGTATTCGGGGCAAACGGCTCATGGAGCTCGCATCGCTCGGGGCACCCATTCTCCCGGGGTTCATGCTCCCGAACGACACGGTGACCGAAATAACGGAAAATCCGAAGGACGCGAAAAAGTTCCTTATCGAGCCGGTTGCAAAGGTCGAACGGATACTGAACAAGAGCTACAACGACGAAAAGAACCCGCTCCTCATAAAGGTCGTCGAGAGCCCCCAGCTCAACATGATTCATGCCTTTTCCCTGCACAACATCGGGCTCTGCGACAAGACCATCGGCGGGTTCATCACCTTCGTGGGGGAGGAGTTCGCCTACCACGAATATAGAAACGTGCTCAGGAAAATCATCGAGCTGGAAAAGAAAACGGACATAGACGATGCCAGGAGAAAGAAGCTCGACCAGTTTGCGGCAAAACTCAAGGCATCGAAAAAACAGAAACCCATCAAAGCGACGATAGAGGAGTATAAGAGTCTCTATCCGAAGGAGATCTTCGAAAACGCATACGACCAGCTCAACTTCACTATCGAGCTGTTCCACCGGTTCTTCGAGAAGAGCTCGAGCAACGTCGATTCCGCCATACTCATCCAGGCCATGACATTCGGTAACTACGGTGAGGAGAGTTACTTCGGAAGCACCTACACCCGTGACATCATTACGGGCGACAGCAATATATCGGGGGAATTCTTCGTAAACGCCTTCGATTCCACCGAAACGAAGGGGAGACCGATCAACAAGATCGACCCCGAATACCTGGATCAGCTCAAGCGTCTTGCCGCCGAGATAGAGAAATACTTCCGCGAGATCAGGCAGATACGGTTCACCGTCGAGAACGGAATGTTCTGGGTCATCGACCAGGTCTCCGTACCGAATAAATCGATACAGGCGGAGATGAAGACGATGCTCGAACTCCACTCGAAGGACATCGTTGACGATCGCTTCGTCATCAACGCAATCAAGCCCGGAAGGCTTTCCGAGATACTGCATCCCATCATGGACATAAAGAGCGCGGAGAAGCTCGCAAGCCTGTCCGGCGGGATCGCGGGGGCCGTCGGCGCCGCCATCGGACGGGTGTATTTCTCGACAGACAAGCTCTTGAAGGCCTACAAACGCGCAAGCCAGACGAACCAGGACCCGAGCTGCATTCTCGTCATGCCCTCGACCTTCGCAGAGGACGTCAAGGCGATCGAGGTGGCGAAGGGCGTTCTCACCTCTGAAGGGGGGTACGCCTCGCATGCGCCCGTCGTGGCCAGAAGCCTCGGGAAGGTCGCGCTCGTGTACCCGGAAATCACCTTCGGCAAGGACAACGTGAAAATAGGAAAAAAGATCCTAAAAGAAGGCGACTACCTCTCCATCAACGTCCCCTACTACGAGACCCCCTCGATCTACTTCGGCAAGGTGGGTCTCATAGAGCCGTCGCCCGAAGGTTCCGGTCTTTTGGAATTCTTGGAGATAGTCCAGAGAAACCTCGGCGATTTCGATGTCCATGCGAACGCGGATCAGCCCAAGGACGCGGAGCTGTCCAAGCTTTTCAAGGCACAGGGTATCGGCCTGTGCCGTACCGAGCATATGTTCTTCAACGAGAAGCGGATCAACATGTTCAGAGCGATGATCATCGCGGGTGACGTGAAGGAGCGGGAAAAGGCGCTGGAAAAGCTCAAGGAGATGCAGGTCGCCGACTTCTACAGGCTCTTCAAGATCATGGAGGGGCTGCCGGTCACGATCAGGCTCCTCGATGCGCCGTTGCACGAGTTTTTGCCGCATACGAAGGAATCGATGGACGCGTTCATAAAGTTCATGCGCTCCAAGTATCCGAAGCTCACCACCGAAGAGATCCGGCTCCGGTCCGATATGCTGAAGGAGTTCAACCCGATGCTCGGTCACCGCGGCATCAGGATCGCGATCTCCTATCCGGAAATCTACAACATGCAGGTACGGGCGATCTTCGAGGCCGCCTACAGCCTCAAGAAAGAGGGTGTGGACGTGAAACCGGAGATCATGATCCCGCTCGTCATGAGCGCCAACGAGATCAAGACGGTGAGAAACGGCAAACGGATCGAGGGCAAGGCGATCAAGGGCATCATGGACATCGAGGAAGAAGTGCGAAAGAGCTACGATTCGGACCCCATCGATTACAAGATAGGGACGATGATAGAGTTGCCCGCAGCCGCCCTGCAGGCCGATAAGATCGCGCGCTACGCGGAGTTCTTCAGCTTCGGAACGAACGATCTCACCCAGACGACGAACGGTCTTTCGCGCGACGATTTCAATAACTTCTTCACCGATTACAACGAGTTCGACCTTCTCGAGCACAACCCCTTCAAGGTGCTCGGCGAGCAGGTAAGAGAACTGATCAAGCTCGCCGCCGAACGGGGAAAACTGACGAGGCCGGACATAGTTATGGGACTCTGCGGGGAGCACGGCGCCGAACCGGCCAATATCCCGTTCGTCAGGGAAGCGGGTCTGAATTACGTGAGCTGTTCCCCCTACGGCATCCCGATCGCGAAGCTCGCGATCGCCCAGATGAACGTGGGAGAGAACGAGGAAGAGTAACCCGCCTGATCATTCAGCGAAATACTTTTCAAATGCTTCGATTTATGCACACGAGTTCTCCCTCCATCCTGCCATGCCTGGGATTCTCAATACCCGGTCACATCAGGCAAAGGACAATTCAGGTCCACACGACACATCATGAAAACCGGGGCGATAGATTCATAGGGATTAGGCCTGCTTCCATACACGATGTCCGTACTGTACCTGTGGGACGGTATATTTTACACTACCCGGAATGAGATGCATGCAAGGATTAACCGGGGGCTGGTTATTCTAAAACCACTCTCTCTCAGTTTTTCGGTGAACGGCGAGCTTCACTGAAAGTAATTGTTATCTTCCGTAGAGCAAAAGCCCCACGTAGGAAACCGTGTTCACGCCGTTCACGTAGCGAAGACCGTTGTCCTCGAGCAGCTTTTTTGACGTCTATGCCGTACACCTCCACGGACCCAACCGCCTTATCTGGAAACCTGCACCTTTCCCCGACAGGGTAGGACCGAGGAGGAGAGTATCCGGAAGCTCTTCCTCTTCAGGAATCGTTTCACGCACCGACATTACGAGCCTGAAAAAATCTTCATGGGCTTCTTCCATCCCCTCTATGCCGAAGGAGCCATGCAGGCTGTATACCTTCTCACACTCTTTCAGACTCCCTGTGCCGGGAGGGCATATCCAGATCCTTCCATAATTCCCGCGGCTGTTAATCGCGCAGGGGCCCTTTATTTGTACGCAATCCCGATTCTCTCCACGAACTCTTCGGCCGTATGTGTCGTACCGGGATCGAGACATCCGCTCATCATATGCGTAACCGCCTGTGTTCTCTTCCATGACGATATACCGTTTTTATTTCGACCGGTACACGCACGGCGGATTTCATTTCGGGTCCGGGGATGTCGCACGGCCAGGGGTGTACCGGTCGAAGCTGCATCGCGGAAGAAAGGTCACGCCCGTCGTCCCGGCTCACCCGTTCTCATCCCGCCTTCTGCGGCTCTCAACCGCAGCGTCGGCCAGGCATTTTTTCAGTGCGGCTGCCAGTACCCCGACATTGGGCTCAAAGGTCATTGTATAGTGGTCGCCGGGAATGACATGGCTCTCTATCATCTCGGTGGAAAGTTTTTGCCACCCGATCCGCTTCCTGGCAATTCTCTGTTCCGCCTCCGACGGCCAGAAGCAGGTGATCCTTCCCGGATAGACGGAGGGCGCATACGCCCTCTTCGCATGATACTGGGCGACTTCCACCCTGTAGACACGGCGTTTGCCGGGGTTCAGGGAGATTCGTGAAGCGTAAAAATAGATTTTCCTGCAGGTTTTCCTTGTTTGTGCCGCAGTCCGCCTGAAAGCTCTTTTCAGTACGGTCTTTATCTTCCTGTACAAGGCCCTCGGCAGATGTCGGGGTCTCTCGGACAGGTAGTACAATAGTCGCCCGGCATACCGCCTGAGACTTCCGGTCTCACGGCCGTTGGGCTTTGCCGCCCGCTCCTTTTTTTTCTGCCCGAAGTCACGAAAATATCCCGGAGGAAATACCGTGTCGATCATGCCGAGAAATGCCGTCCTCTGCCCCTGTGCGAGCAACTGCTGCGCCATCTCGAACGCAACGACTCCCCCGAAACACCTGCCCGCAAGGTAATAGGGACCCTCAGGCTGGACCTGCCTGATCTCTTCGATATAGCAGGAAGCCATCTCTTCGACGGAACGGTGCGGCTCGATTTTCCTGCCGCTTATCCCGCGCGGCTGGAGGCCGTACAGCGGCTGATCCTCACCCAAATACCTCGACAGGTCGGCCGCCCCTATCACCGTCATCCCCGCGGGGGGGATGTAAAACAGCGGTGGTTTGGAACCCCCGGGCTGAACGGGTATGAGGCAGATCCGTGAAGGCGACCACCCGTCTTTCACGAGAAGCTCGGCAAGCGTTTCAACCGTGGGGGCCTCGAAGAGAACGGTCACGGGCATCGTCCTGCCGGTGAGTTTTTCTATCCGTGAAACCATCCGCATTGCCAGTATCGAATGGCCGCCAAGCTCGAAGAAGTTGTCTTTGATACCGACGGGCCGCATATTTAATAGCTTCTCCCACATTTTCGCAAGACGGAGCTCCAGCGCATTCCTCGGCGAGATGAGCGCATCGTCCATTTCCGGGCGGGTGTGTTCAGGAGCGGGTAACCTTTTACGGTCTACCTTTCCCGTGGGTGTGAGAGGAAGCTCTGTCAGCGTGATAAAATCCGAAGGGACCATATACTCAGGCAGGGATTCAAGAAGGAAACGCCGGAGCTCACCTGCAGTCGGCGGAGGGGAACCCGCGCATACGATATACGCCAGGAGATACTTTTCGCCGTCCTCTTTTTCCCTCGCCGCGACGACCGCTTCCTTGATACGGGCATGCGAGGCCAGCACGGTCTCGATTTCGGTGAGGTCGACACGATACCCCCTTATCTTCTCCTGGAAGTCCCTGCGTCCCGCAAGCTCGAGACGGCCGTCGCGCCCTATTCTCCCGAGGTCTCCGGTTAAAAAAATCCGTTTGT
>JAFGTF010000068.1 GCA_016934265.1 Spirochaetota bacterium | reverse complement strand
GCGAGAATGGCGGAGACGATCTTCATGGGAATGATGGCGACGCTCTTCGGCATCATTTTAGCCGTTCCCGTAAGCTTCCTCGCATCGAGAAACCTGATGTCCCACTCCTGGGTGACCCTCTTGATCTACTATATCACCCGAACCGTGCTCAACATCATCAGGGCGATAGAGCCTTTGATCTGGGCGCTCATCGCGGTCGTATGGGTGGGCCTTGGACCGTTCGCGGGGATCATCGCGCTCACCTTCCACTCGGTCGCGGCGCTCGGAAAGCTGTACTCGGAGGCGATCGAAAGCATCGATCCGGGTCCCATAGAGGCGATCCAGGCCACCGGTGCGACGAGGCTCCAGACGATCATGTACGCGGTCGTGCCGCAGATGATACCGCCTTTCGTGTCCTTCTCCATCTACCGCTGGGACATCAACGTGAGGATGTCGACGGTCATCGGCCTCGTGGGCGGCGGCGGGATCGGTTTTCTGCTCGTCCAGTACATCAGGCTGCTCGACTACCGTGCCGCCGGAATCGCCGTGTGGTTCATCGCGATCACCGTCGCGATCCTCGATTACGCCTCGTCGGAGATACGGCAGAGATTTGTATAGGAATGTACACGGCAGCGGGTCTGTCGGGATTGTAGACGATAGGGGTTCGCGCGGGATCGTATATGCAATAGAGGCTCGGGGGGATTGTAAACAGTAGAGGCTTGGTCGGGATGATAGACAAGATCATCAAACGGGACGGCAGGATCGTCGAATTCAACAGGGAGAAGATCACCATGGCCGTCCTGCAGGCGGCCATCTCCGTCGGAGGAAGGGATAAAAAAACGGCCGGGCGTGTCACCGACGACGTCGTCCGTATGCTCGAGGCGGAGTATACCGCAGGCAACTACCCTACCGTCGAGGAGGTCCAGGACCTCGTTGAGAAGTGCCTCATCGAGCGCGGGCATGCGAAGACCGCGAAGGCCTTCATCATCTACCGCTACGAGCACACGCTGAAGCGCCTCGGGAAACAGAACCTCACCTACTCTCAGGACAACATACCCTACCGGAAGCTGTGGCAGGCCCTCTCATGGGGCATCGACAAAGGCTGCGTCTTTCTGAAACAGATAGGGGATCACATCGGGCGGGGAACCTTTTCCGAGCTGGTCGCTTCCTCGGAGCGGTTCTACGAGGATGAGATAAAGGACGCGGTGAAGCTCATCCTCGACCGGATAGCCGAGATCAGGATCATCATCGTGGCGGGGCCCTCCTCTTCCGGCAAGACCACCACTACGACAAAGATAGACGACATCCTGAAAGATCACGGCTACCGTCTCAAAACTCTCAATGTCGACAACTACTACTTCAATCTCGAAGACCAGCCCAAGGACCCGACAGGGGACTACGACTACGAGACGCCGCAGGCGATAGACCTCGAGCTTATTAACGCACATCTCAATACCCTCGTCCGTGGCGATACGATCGAGGTCCCGTACTACAACTTCAAATCGGGCAACAGGGAGGGGGTATCAGGCACGCTCTCTCTCGGCGAGCGCGACATACTCCTCATCGACTCGCTCCACGGGCTCTACGGCGATATGATGAAAGGCATCGGGGAGGAGCTGAAGTTCAAGCTCTATATCGAGACCCTCTCACAGCTCAAGGATGAAAACGGCCTCTTCATCCGGTGGGCGGACGTCAGGCTGCTGCGTCGGATGGTCCGGGACATGCAGTACCGAAACTACAGCCCGAAACAGACCATCGCCCACTGGCACTACGTCCGCCGCTCTGAACTTCGGTATATCGTCTCACGACTCAAGACCGCCAATGTCGTGGTCAACAG
Source organism: Spirochaetota bacterium (assembly GCA_016934265.1). Lineage (GTDB taxonomy): Bacteria > Spirochaetota > B62-G9 > B62-G9 > DRHN01 > JAFGTF01. The sequence goes on along the minus strand of JAFGTF010000068.1, from coordinate 11,391 downwards.
CTTCCTCCCCTACGAGCTCCCGATCATGAAGCGCAGGCTCGGTCATTTCTTCGAGGGGTTCATTCGAGAGTTCGAGGGAGATACCGATCGCGAGGACGCCCTGGACAGGGCGAGACGCGTGGCCTCGATATTCCGCGAGATACCCGCCTGGGAGGACGAGACCGTAGTACCGAAAAAGTCCATACTGCGGGAGTTCATAGGCGGCAGCGATTACTCTTACTGAGAACGATTCATGATACAAGACGACAGGTTCGATATACTCATCCTCCTCGGAAGACCGGCCTCGGGCAAGAGCGAGATCATCGACTTTTTGAGACGAACCGAGCCGGCCGAACGTATCCGCCGTTTCCACATCGGGGAGTTCGAAGTGATAGACGATTTCCCCATGCTGTGGGCCTGGTTCGAAGAGGACAGGCTCCTCGAAAATATGGGTCATGAGAGGCTTCATACCGCCACTGACGGCTACTTCAATAAGCCCTACCTCTGGGATCTGCTGATAAAGAGGATCGGTCTCGAATATGAGAAGCGAATCACGCGGGATCCCCGCTATCACGACAAGTACACCGCGCTGGTCGAGTTCTCGAGAGGGTCCGAGCACGGCGGGTACGGGCGGGCGTTCGCAAATCTCGATACACGGCTCTTAGGCCGCGCCGCGGTGCTGTACGTCGACGTCTCCTTCGACGAATCGCTCAGAAAGAACAGGAAGCGGTACGACCCGAAAGACCCGGGGAGCATCCTGAGGCACAGCCTGCCGGACGAGAAGCTCCGAAGGCTGTACGGGGATACTGACTGGGAGGATCTTGCAGAAGCCGATTCGGGGAACATCGACCTGAACGGCGTCACCGTCCCGTACGCGGTGTTCGGGAACGAGGACGACGTCACCACAAAGGGGGGCGCCGCCTTGGGCGACCGGCTTGAAGAAACGTGCATGCGTCTCTGGAAGATATATATGGAACATTCGACAGGCTGACGGACCGCCGACCGAAAAAACCCTCCCTGCCGCAGAACTGCGGGACCAGACGCCCGATCATCCGCAGGAGCCCGACCACCAAAGATATGTACAAACTCATTCTAGAGGGGGACGGAGGGTGACAGTATGACAGTAGCAATTCAATCGGCCCGGCTACCTTCTTACCACAGGTAAAGTGCTCCTACAGATACGGGCGACACTATTATCAAAACTAATGTCTTTTAATACAAGGGTACTTTACCGCTCACAGGAATTTAGGAACCTGAAGTGTCTATACCACTCCTCCAAATATTGATCCGTATATAACTCGATTACTTTAATTGTAATCTCTGTCAATAATAATTCTTTCGAGAGTACAAAACCTCAATATTTTAAGCCACTGCTCTATTCGCGACAAGATAACCATCAATCTTTTACACTTACCCACACTATTCACGCAATTAATTCACACCTTTAAGTGTTCCATATGTCTATAGGGACGGAGGATGACACTATGCCACTATATGATAAGGATAATTAAATGAGAAAGGTACGGATGACATTTATCGATGCATATCATCACATAATGAATAGGGGTATCGATGACACCCCAATCTTATCGGATGACAGACTAAAAAAATTTTTTCTCGAATTAATAAGGGAAAAAAGCCGAAAGTTAAAAATAAGATTATTTGCATACTGCCTCATGGATACTCACTATCACTTAATACTTCAGAACAGTTCGGGAAAATTAATCGACTTTATGCGACAGGTTAATGGACAGTTCGGAATACGTTACCGAAAAATAAAAGGCGGAAAGGGATACGTTTTCCAGGGAAGATATAAATCAACGTTAATTCAGGCGACCCCCTACCTGGTCATGTCTGTTATTTACGTTCTGCTTAATCCGGTTAGGGCCGGTTTAATCGAGAACCCCTATGATTATCAATGGTCAAGTATACAAGAATACTATACACCCAGCAAGGATTGTACTTTGGATCACAGCCTCATAGAAAATGTCTTTGAGAATTATGATATGATGAAAAGAATGCTGGAAGAATGGTGCGGCAAGAGGCTCCCTATCAAAAAAACAAGATGCGGGACTGTTCTTGGTGATATCGGTTTTGAAAAAGAGGCAATGACACAATTCAACAGGAGAGTAGTAAACCATAAGTCGATACGAATGAGAACTGACGACTGTCACTTTGAAACAGCCGATAAGGTGATTCGGACTTTCGAAAGAACGAAAGGTATCACGCTGGAAGGTATAAGACTTAATACTCTACAAGGAAAAAAACTCCGATCCGAGCTCCTACTGCAGCTGAGGGATAAAGCAGGCCTCTCATTTAAAATAATTGGGGGCCATCCGTTCTTTCAATCAGTTAAATATTCTTCCCTAGCAAAAATTTACCAGAGAGCCAGAGGGCAAGTTTTCGACTAACAGACAATGTCACAGTGTCATGCCCCGTCCCCATGAGACTCGAGACAATCAGCGCAAAGTTTTTATTTGGTAACTATATACGAGAGTCAGAGGAGGAGTTATCGACTAACAGACAATGTCACAGTGTCATGCCCCGTCCCCACAAGACTCAGTTTATGATGTATATATTACACTATCTCCGATCGGTCTATGGCCGCAAGAAACTGTCTCCCTCCCCCTCCCGGTATTTCATCACTCCTCGGGCTTCAGCCTGACTATCGTCGCGCCCCACCCGCCGGCGTTCTCCCCCGCAAGGCCGAATGAGGCCACCATCGAAAGTTTCTTTAACACAGCGTGCACGCGGGCACGTAGAATTCCCGTTCCCTTCCCGTGCACGATTCGTACCTGGAGTATACCGCGTGACAAACACTCGGACAGGTAGCTCGAGACGATCTCCTCGACGTCCCGCGGTGAAAAGAAGTGGAGGTCGAGCTCTCCGTCTATCGGTATCTCGACCGCCCTTTCGTCGGGTGAATTCGCTCCGCCTGAGCCTTCTCGTCCAGGCTTTTTTTCTCTCATCCCCAAGCCCTCGTGCAAAGCCGACTGACCGGCATATCCCTCATCAGCCGTGCCTCAGTCCGGCGGTATCTCCCCGGACTTCTTCAGCGCTATCTTGGTGAGGATCGGCCCGATGATCTCGAAGAAGATACAGGTCGCCGTAATTGTTGTGATCACCGCGGAACCGATCCTCGCTCCCTCCGTCCCGAGCGGACCGAACTCGTACTTCACGACGAGAGCGAGCCCTATGGCCACCCCCGCCTGGGAAAGAATCCCCATTCCGAGGTACCGTTTGATGTTTTTCTCCGAACGACCTACGACCGAACCGAGCCAGGCCCCGCCCATGAGCCCTGCGGTCCTCATGACGATATACACGATACCGACAGCCCCGAGCGCGGGAAGATATGCTATCTGCAGGTTCGACCCCGCGAGGATGAAAAATAGAATGAAAAAGAGCGGCATCACATCGGAGAGCTTGTCCCGCATCTTCTGAAGTACGCCCGCCGGCTGGGTGTTGACCAGCACTATGCCATATACCATGTTGGTGAGAATCAGCGAAAGGTGCAGTCTCGTGCTTATTCCCGTGACGATGAGCACGGAGGCGAATATCATGATGAAGACGTCCCTCGCATTATCGATCTTTTTAAAAAGCAGTGAGAAAAGGAACGCGGCGACCGAACCGACGAGAAAGCTCAACCCCACCTCCTTGAGCGGCAGAAGGATCGTGGAGACGACCGCCGCCTGGGAATCGCCCATTTCCGAAAGGAGCATGCGCTTTACGAAAGCCGAGGCGAAACCGAATATGATGATACCGAGGCCGTCGTCGAAGCCGACCACCGCATAGAGCGCCTTGGTGAGGTTCCCCCTCGCCCGGTACTCCTGTATCACCGCCACCGTTCCCGCGGGCGCGCTCGCAGGCGCGATCGCACCGAACATGAGCGAAAGCGCGAGATCTCCGGTAAGAAGATATATACCCGCGGTCACCACGAAGAAGGCGAGGAACGACTCGCAGATGATGATCAGGATTATGCCGCTCCCGAGCTCCTTCAGCGCCCTGAAGTTCAGCTCCAACCCGATGCTCAAGGCCACGAATCCGAGGGCGATCTCCGTGATGAAGCTGAGCCGAACCTGAAGGGTCTCGTCCAGGATGTTCACCAGTGAGGGTCCGATAAGGACGCCGACTATCATGAAGCCGATGATGGATGGCAGCCGCACGAACCGCATCGACTTTCCCGCATAGAACCCGAGCGTGGTTAATACACCGACCACGAGAAGCACGGGAAGAGAAAGATTATCGAGCGCGCTCCTTACTATTTCCAACTGTTCCATATTTCGACACCGCCTTTACAGCCCGTCAAAATTCGATATCCCCCGCAGTATAGGAGAGGTCAGAGACCGTGATGAGCACTCCTTTTCCCTCTACGACGAGATTGATCCGCCGTATGACGTCGTTGCTCAGGGCCTTGTCAACGACCGCCATGATAATCCGCGTCGATATCCTCGTCTGCTCGCTCCAGAAGGAAGCGAAGAGCGGGAGCTTATGCAGGTAGTAACCGGCGTTGTTCGCCTCGATCACCGCTACCGACCCTTTCAGCGCCGCTGAAACCGTCTGGAGAATATCGTCGAAGGTCTCCTCCCTCTGTACAAAAACGGACAGAAGACACTTGTCCTTCTTCTCGACCGCCTCCTCCCTTCGAAGGGGGATCTCTCTAAGGAGGGTTTTCACCTCCTCTTCGTTTTTCGCATGCACGAGTTTTTCCGTGAGATCCGGTGTTTTCAGAAGCTTCGATATCGAGGAGAGGATCTGGATATGCTCCCCTCTTTTCGTCTTCGGACCGACGATGCAAAAGAAGAGTCTTGTCGGCTTCTTGTCGAGCGAGCCGAAGTCGACGCCTTGCTTTGCCACAAGCAAGCCGATGATGAACTCTTCGACTTCATCGAGGCTGCAGTGAGGGATCGCGATACTCTTTCCGAACGCGGTCGAACCGATTCGCTCCCGTTCGGAAAGCGCCCCGTATATCACATCCTCGTCCATCTTCGACAGCGCGTTCGACTTTAAAAGGAGGGCGGCTATCTCGTGCAGCGTTTCCTCCTTGCTTCGTGACGCGCTTCCGATCTGAATGCATTTCTTTGGAATATGTTCGATGAGGTTCATCGTTTCCTCCTATCTTATACTAACTACCTGACAAGTATCAGTCCCCGTTGACACTAAAAGTATCAGCAATCGTTGACAGTTGGATAATCGGTGATATTTCCGTAATTCTCTAAAAATCAACTCCTTATGACCTGTGAAAGGATTGATTTTCAGAGGTTCTTAATCCTCAATTCAATTGTCAACGCTGAGTGATATATAACAACTACCGATCAGCCGTGAGTACGCGCTGATCTTCCTCTATCACCGTGTTCAGGACATCCCCGGGTCCGGCGGCACGTATGATCCGCTTCACCGTTTCCTCGTTTCTCAGCAGGCCCGTGAGCTTCGCCATGACCCTGAGATGGACGAGCTCGCTGTCGGTGTAGACGAGGAAAAAAAGCCGTGTGGGCTTTCCGTCGAGCGAATCGAAATCCGTTCCCTCTTTGCATATCCCAATACAGAGGAGCGGGCCCCCCGGGGGATTTTCAGAAGGTCTTCGTGCGTGCGGGAGGGCTACGCCCCTTGCTATCGCGGTGGACACCATCTTTTCTCTTCCGTATAGTCTCTCCACGAACGCACCGTCGTCTTTTACGATTCCATGCTCCATGAACGGTTTCACAAGCTGCTCCAAGACCTCTTTTTTCGGTCCCGGTTCGAGGTCCATGAGAATGAACTCCGTCCGAAGAAGCCTTGAGAGGGGAACACTGTCGTTATCCGTTTTTACCAGGACACAGAGATCGTTTTCCTGCACGGCGTTCATCCGCGAAAGAAGCCAGTCGTCGAGCACGGTACGGAGAAACCGCCACTGGCCAGCGACCTTCGCGCACGGGATCTTTTTGTCGCGTATCATCCTCAGCACGGTCTTTTCCGATACCTTGAGATACGACGCCGTCTCCGCAAGGGTCATGATCCCGCCGCTGTTTGTCCTTCTTTGGCCATTGATGTCCATTATTATACCTTTATGACCAATAAAAGGGTAGGGATGAAAAAAGTCAACAAAAAAATCCTAAAAAAACGGCCGCATACGGCGGGGTGGCCACATCGCTCTCTCTTGACAGTGCAGGCTACGGCCGTATCGTTTTTCAGGCCTCGTCCGGAAACCACTGGTCCGGGTCCTTGAGGTACTCCATGAGCTCCACGACGGTCCCGTCTTCATACTCGTAGAACCCGACCTTCAGAAACCCGCCGACCTCGAACGGTTCGATCAGCGTATGAAGCCCCTTTGCCGATTCCTCGATGCTTGAAACCCTGAACGCGATATGGGGGCGTTCCTGCACCTCCCTCGGCACGGGGCTGTCCGGCTCGTAACGGAGCCACTCGACATGAAACGGGTGCTCCTTCGGGTTTGTGACCCAGACTCTGGTGCTCTCGACCCAGCTCTCCCCCTTTTGCTTCTTCTTCGTCTTCAGACCTAAATGATCGAAGCTTTTTTGCATGACCTTACCTCCTTACGGGTTACGGGAACCGTCCCCGTAATTTCACCGTTTTTTCCGCCGTTTGGGTCCTCGCACCGCCTGCCGGTCGACGGTGCCGAATTTCCCGAGGCTCGCCCGTGCCGGCTGGCTTCATTCTGTCCGGGAGGCACTCGTCTCCATCATTCGGCGATGGAGACGCCGTAGAAAAGGGGGTATCCCGTCGGGCTGTAGGTTATCCCACAGACATCCTTTCTGAAGCCGAGCACCATCGATTTCTCGTACAACGGGATACATACCGCCTCGATGAGAAGTATATCTTGAATCGTCCGGTAGATCGCCGCGCGCTCGGACTGATCCGTTTTTGCCTCCGCCTCGGCGAGCAGGTCGGAGAGCCTCGGGTTTATGTAATACGGACGGCCCCCTTCCTTATTCGGGAAAGAAGAGATCCACTCCGTCAAGAACTGCGGATCGGGCCTGTATCGGCAGGTGAAAAGGACGTTTTGCGCCGCGACCCCCGTCTCCCGGAGTAATTCCTCACTTTCCGTGACATTCACACGAAGCGTTATCCCTATCGTCTCGAGCTGCGCCGCGACCTCCCAAGCCGCTTCCCGCTGGCCTGCCGGCGCCAGCGCATTCATAAAAAGACGCTTTCCTTCTTTCTCCCGAACCCCGTCCGCCCCCCTGTTCCAGCCCGCATGATCGAGTATGTCGACCGCGCGTTCCGGATCATAAACGGTTAGCGATTCCACACTGCGATGGTATCCGAAGGTTTCTTTCTCGAGCGGCGAGAACGCGGGATCGGACGTTCCTTTGAAAAGACGGTCGACGATCGACTCGCGATCGATCGCATACGATACCGCCTGCCGCACGCTCCTGTCGTCAGTCGGGAACCTGTGACAGTTCAAAAGCAAACACCACGGCGCACCTCTGAATCCCGAAATCCCGATACCGAGCCTTTTGTCCCGAAGCACCCGGGAGGTCTGGCCTTCGGATATCCCATCGATGATATCCGCCTCGTTCCCGCGAAGTACGGCGATTCTTACAATCTCCTCCGGGATGAACCGGTAGGTAAGCCGCTCGATATGTGCGGGCCCGCCGTGCGTCCACTCCGGTCCCCATTCATAGCTCTCGTTTCTCACGAACGTGACGTGATCCCCTTTCACGTATTCCTCGAGGACGAACGGTCCGGTACCCACGGCGGAAAATCCCCCCCCCGCCCTCTGCCGTTCAAGCGCACGCGGGGAGATAATCGGGATATATACAGTGGACGCCGCCGAAAGAAAAAAGCCGCAGGGTTTTTCAAACAGCACTCTCACCGTGTGCTCGTCAACCGTTTCGCAGTGTAAAAGCGGCCATAGCGCCTGTTCGGCCTTGGACCCGTCCGGCGAAGCCGAAGCGCCCCCTTTTACGAGACGCTCGATTCCCGCCTTCACCGCGTCTGCAGTGAGTGGGGTCCCGTCGTGAAACCTGACGTCTTTTCTGAGGTGAAAGGTATAGGTCTTGCAGTCGGGAGAAACGGTCCACTTTTTTGCAAGGCCCGAGTAATACCCGGTTTCTCCGCTTTTTTTCCGGACGAGCGGATCGAGGTAGTTCCAGGCGATTGCATATACGATCGGAAGGCCGCTTTCCGTGACGTCGAGCGTATCCGGCGTGTCTTTCGTCCCATACACGAGGTGCGCGCCCCCCTCCCGGGCGAACAGCTCCTCACCGATCCCGGCGGCCTTGATGCAAAAAAGCACGATACCGAGCAGGATAACGCCTTTCTTCGAGAATAAAGCCATCCCGCGGCGCCCCCTCACAACCAGATTTTCCCCTCCCGGAGATCCAAGGATGAGATATCTATTATAGCAGTCGACTGATGGATGGCAAGCGAAAACCCGGAGGCCGGATCTTTACCGTATCAAGTTCCGGTCGATTCTTTTTTTGGGGAACCCGCCGTCTCGTACTGTTTCGGACGACCCTCCGAGAAACCGAAACGGGCAAGCTTTTAGCTTCGGACATGATACGGCGACATGACACCCTTATTACGCGACACGGGCCGTACTACACGCCCGGGGATCCAAAGCAGAGCAAGTCGTCAGCAGATCACTCTTCAGAAGAGCGTTTCTTTTGTGCGACGACCTTCTCGAACGGCATGAGCTTCGATCTGCCCTCGGCGGAGAGCTCCTCGATGATGATCACGGACTGGAGCGGTATCATGAGATGGTCCGCATCGCCGAAGGACCGCTGTACCTCTTCCTCCTGCGGATCGATTATGATCTTCTTTCCCTTCGGAAACACGATCTCCTTGATGGACACGAAGTAGGGGTGGGTGAGGTCGAGGCTCTTCGCAGTGAGCTGAACCTCCTTGTCCTTCCACTTGAAATGGACCCTGTAAATCGCCACAGTATCTCCCGTGCAGTCCGTCTTTCTACGCTGTTAAGATACCCATACCACGCTCGAACGTCAAACCCGACGGGGCCACGGTCATGAGAGTCGCCGAGGCCGCCGGACCGTACCCTCACGTACCGAAAATACCCGGGCTTAGCCCTGCAGGCGGCGTTATATTATAAGAAAGCCGTAAATGGGGGAGTGAACGACGAATGGATCGCGCACCGTCATTCGAGTGGATGCTCGCCCGGCCCGTCGCGCATCGCGGGTACCACGACGCAGGAAGAAAAATCCCCGAGAACTCGCTTGCTGCGTTCGAGGAAGCGGCTTCGAATAATTTTCCCGCCGAACTGGACGCACGGCTCCTCTGTGACGGTGCGGTCTGTGTCTTTCATGACGAGAATACCTTCCGGCTGACCGGGATCGATCGGCATGTTTCCGGCCTCTCAGAAGCGGACCTTTCGTCGTTCAGGCTCAGGGGAACCGATCAGACGATCCCGCTTTTGGCCGATGTGCTCGAGACGGTCGGGGGCAGGGTTCCCCTCCTCATTGAGCTCAAGAGCTTCGGGGAGGCCGGTCTCCTGGAACGGAATACTGCAAAGCTTGTTTCATCATACGGGGGAAAGTGCGCAATACAATCGTTCAACCCGCGCACCGTGCGGTGGTTTTCCGAGCATGCTCCCGATATACCGCGGGGACAGCTCGGCGGACGGACGAAAGGTACCGACCTTCCCCTACACCGGAAAATACTCATGAGGACGCTCCTCTGCGCTGTCTACAGCAAACCGCACTTCATCGCGTTCGAGGCCGAAGCCCTTCCCTGCATTCCATGCACGCTCGCCAGACGCCGTGATATTCCCCTGCTCGCCTGGACCGTACGGTCTCAGGAGGAGGCGCTCCGTGTGAGAGAAATTTGCGACAACATCATATTCGAAGGGTTCTTTCCCGACGAGCCCTGATTCCGGTCTCTTTACTACTGATTCCTATTGCATTCGCTCTCTTCGACAGGTGCCTGCGGATCGAAAAGCAACCTATCGTTCTTATACTGCGATACGACTTTTCCCGCTGACATGCATTACCTGTATGTAACGGGAACTCCGCGAGTGATCGATAACGACGTTCGGACCCCGCACTGTCGTTGGACGGACGAACGTGCGCCTCTTTCAGAGGCGGGACATACGGCGGATTACGTAAAACCTGAGAACGTCCCCTTTCAGTGCGGGATAAAAAACACGCTGTAATGAAAAAACCGTTATTTCGGCGGACGGCTGTGAATAAACCGCCGCCGTAAAGGGGAGATAACAAAGTCATCGCACGGACGGTAAAACGGCGAGACTGGTGCCGCAGATCATGTTTTTTTTGCGTTCGACCGGAGGCAAAAGGCCCATGCCCATCATACGGACGGCTGAAATCGCAGTCACCTAAAGAACGGTCGCCAAGACATCCGCCGCCCGACGAACGTCGCCCGACGAATGTCGGCGGACGTATGTCGGCGGACGTATGTAGGCGGACGCCGTTTACCGTCTTCCCCTCTGGTCGTAGAGATAGTCGAAATACTCCGGATCCGTGGTCATCGTCTTGTCGAACCGCGGGACCAGCGTGCGGTACGATTCCAGAGACTTCCAGAACTTGTAGAACTCCGGGTCCTGGTTGTACGCATTCGCATAGATCGCAGCCGCGGCTGCATCGGCCTCTCCCTTGATGCTCTCGGACGTCTTGTAGGCGTTCGACTGTATCGACCGGCGTTCGCGTTCCATCTGCCCGATCCAGGCAACCTTCTTTCCCTCGCCGTCCGACCGGAACGCCTGGGCGAACTGGTTCCGCTCCTTGATCATGCGCTTGTACACGCTCTCCGTCAGGTCGTCGGAGTACTTGATCTGGCGGATCACTATGTCGATGAGCTCTATTCCGTACTGCGGGGTAATTCGCTTCGCTTCAACGAGCATCTCGTCCGACAGCACGCTCCTGCCCTTCTGTATCTCCTCGTATATCGTTTCCGAAAATATCGCAATTGAAACGGAGAGGTCCTCCGTGTCGCCCTCTGCGGACGGTGCGAGGTAGACGTCGCGCCTCTCTATCTCGTTTATGATGTTCGAGTTTCGGACCGCCTCCCTAAGCGAGTTCCTCGAAACGATCTTCCTCACCTCGGAATCGATCACGTCGTCCAGTCTCGACTGTGCCTGGGTGATGGTACCGACCGATTCGTAGAACTTCTCCGGATCGTCTATCCTCCACCTCGCGGTGGTATCCACCCAGATGAACTGGTTCTCCTCGGTCGGAAGCCGCTGTGCCTCCCCGTCCCAGGAGAGGATCTTCTTCGGGTACCGGCGGACCCTGTCTAAAAGCGGCGTCTTCATCTTGAGGCCGGCCTCGGGCTGAACCTGGACGATCCTCCCGAAACGGACCACCACGACCTGCTCGCCCTCATGCACCGTGTAGAACGGGCCGAATACGAGGATGACGAACACCACGCCAACGATAACAGCCAGTACGGTAATGAGTTTTTTCATCGGCTCTCTCCTGTCATGGGCTCGGAAAGCGATTT
>JAFGTF010000067.1 GCA_016934265.1 Spirochaetota bacterium | reverse complement strand
TTTCCGTAATAACAGTATTCGATGTGGAAAAGAGCCTTCTTTTTTACAATACACGTTTATCCTTATCAACTAATCTAAAGAAGAACCTAAAAAGAAACTCCTTTCCATGCCGGAAAACATGGTCTTGGTGACGAAGATTCCGCGAGGGATCTCGGCGTCGCGGCTATGTCCCCATCGCTTCCGCCAGTGCGTCCTCAAAAAGCGATTTCGCAACGATACTCCGGTAAGACTCCGAAGCCCGCACGTCCGAAATCGGCCGTATCTCCTCCCGTACGAGTTTTTTCGCCTCTTCGACGAGCGTACGATCCGGGTTCTTGTCCCGCAGGAGCGTTTCAACCCCTTTCAGCCGGATCGGCGTCGGCGCGACGCTCCCGAAAGCAACCCTGATATCGACGATCCTTCCCTCTAGGGGTTCCCGCTTCAGCCAGACGGCACAATTTACCTGCGATATGGCCTGGCCGTTTCTCTTACCGATCATCCTGAAGGCGGAATGTCCCGAAAGCGCCTCCTCTTTGAGCACGATCTGCACCAAGAGCTCGGCCCTTTTCAAAACAGTCTGCTTCGGGGCTCGGAAGAAATCCTTCGCTCCCACGCTCCGATCGCCCTCCGGCGAGAAAAGGACGAACTCCGCGTCAAGGGCCAAAAGCGGGGCGAGAGTATCTCCGCACGGCGACGCGTTGCAGATGTTGCCGCCCACCGTCCCCAGGTTCCGTATCTGCACTGACCCTATACCGGCCGCCCCCTGAACGAGACAGTTCGGCAGGCGCCGGGAGCATGCGATCTCCATGAGGGGGGTGGCGGCCCCTATCCAGATCTCACCGTCGATATCGTCTATTCCCCGAAGCTTGCCGATACCGGTGATGTCTACGAGCAGGTGCGGGGAAACGGTGCCCTCCGCGATACCGACGGCGATGTCGGTACCGCCCGCTATATATGCAGCCCTCATTCCGCCGTCCAGCGCATCCCCGACGAGGTGAACGGCGTGCCCGACGGACTGTGCAAACAGGTACTCCATATCCTGTGCCGTCTGGTTCTGCGTATTTTTTTCCCTTTTATTTTCGAACACGAGAATCCCTGTGACTAAATGTGGATCTACAAGGTATTGTCATTATATATTTCAACGCTGTTTTGTCTATCATTTTCCGCACGCTGATCTCTATCACCCCGGTCAAAAAGTGTTTGACATACACCCTTTCATCACATAAGATAATGGCAAAATTTCGGCGCTTCAATAAAAGGAGGAAGCGGGAGGATTACTGTTCCCAAATCCACTAACAGGAGGGAAAAGCGGCAGCAGAAGAACGAAGCAGTGCCCAGTAACATATCACCATTTAATAAGGATAAGGAGTATGCTAATGGCGGACCAAGAAAATAATGCCCAGATTACGACTCTGGCGATCGGTGTCGATGACAAGCTTTCCGTCGGGGAAAATATCATCTACGGACTCCAACACGTATTCGTACTTATTCTTGCTCCCCTGATCACGCCGATCATATTCGCGAGCGTTTTCCAGTGGGATATCAACATCACGGCGTATCTCGTAATGATCATGATTCTCGGCGCCGGTATAGAAACCACCATTCAGGCGCGTATATTGAAATTGCCCGTCGCCCAGGCGCAGCATATCGTATTTATCGCCGCGATGATATCGGCGATTTTCGCACTCGGCCCTGTGCCGGTCTGGTGGGGGCTCGTCATCGTCAGCGCGATCACCATCCTTCTCGTCATACCGTTTAAAAAGGGCCTCATCGGGCAGCTTCTCCCCTTCCTCGCCACCCCCGTGGTGATCGGACCCCTGTTCGTCGTAATGGGGGTGAGCCTCACCAAAGCGGCGTGCATCGACCTCATCTTCCCGATGGGTCCGGAGGGCGTAATCATCGACAAGGGGGCGTTCATCCTCGCGATGATCGCAGTCGCGGTGCCGGTGCTGGTGTCCTTCTTCATACCCAAAGGGGTCGGCAGGTACGGCTGTATCCTCTGGGGCGTTCTCGCGGCAACGATAGTCGCGATATTCATGGGAAGGGTCGACTTCGCCCGGGTCGCCGAGGCACCATGGTTTATGGCGCCGAAGTTCTTTACGAAGATCTTCGAGGGGAATATGGGGAGGCCCCTCAAACTCAGCTGGAACTTCATACCCGCGGTTTTAATACTGTTCATCGCGGAGATCTCGAACATCACCGACACGATAGGATGCTACCAGGCGACGGCCAAGCTCGTGGGCCAGAAGCTCACGAAGGAGCGGACGAACCGGGGTCTCTTCGTCGAGACGGCCGCCTCGCTCGTGACGACTCTCTTCGGCAACATCCCCTGTACCTCGTTCAGCCAGAACCTCGGCGTACTCTCTCTTTCGAGGGTCGGTGCGAAAAGCATCATAGTTGCGGGCGGGATCATCATGATCGGTATCGGTCTGATCTACAAGGTGGCGGTGTTCTTCGCCGTCATTCCATGGGCCATTTACGGCGGCGCGATGATCATCCTGCTCGGCACGATAATCCTCGTCGGCGTACAGATGATACTGGCCATGGAGATGACCGAGACGAAAAAGCTCATCGCGGGCTTTGCAATCATCCTCGGCATGTGCTTCACCTTCATGCCTCCTTCCGTGACACAGACACTGCCGCTTATCCTCCAGTTCTTCATCGGGAACCCGATAGGATCGACGGTGCTCATGGCCATCGTGCTGAACCTGATATTCGTCGTAGGGCTGAAGAGTCCCGGCAAGTAACGGGACCCGCTACCCTACAGCCGGTTATATTCGAAAAACCAAGAGGCACAGCGCCGCTCTGTTTTTGCGGTGCTGTGCCTGAAATATTTAAAAGAGGAACCGCAATGGTCCAGACAGAGGAAAGATCGATCGCAATCGTCGCCATGGGCGGCCACGCCTTCATGCTGAGAGGTGAAAAGGGAACGATCGAGCAGCACCAGAGGAACGCGGCCGAGATATCACAGGTGATCATGCATCTAGTCGACCGCGACTACAACCTCGTAATCACGCATGGGAACGGCCCCCAGGTGGGAAACCTCCTTCTCATGACGGAGCTCACGAACGATCAGGTTCCCCCTATGCCGCTCGACGTGCTCGTCGCACAAACAGAAGGCAGCCTCGGCTTCATTCTGCAGCAGGCCTTGCTGAACCAGTGTGCGAAGGTCAAGATCGACAAGCGCGTGGTGACCGTTGTCTCTCAGGTCGTGGTGAGTAGGTCCGACCCGGCGTTCAGCAGGCCGACGAAGCCGATCGGTCCCTTTCTCACGAAGGAGGAGGCCGAAAAGCGCAAAGAAGAGCTCGGATGGGTGATAAAGGAGGATTCAAACCGCGGATGGCGGAGGGTCGTGCCGTCGCCGCAGCCCGAGGAGGTGGTGCAGCGAAAGATCATCTACGATTCGGTCCGTGCGGGACATATCGTGATCGCGTGCGGCGGAGGCGGCGTGCCGGTGATAAAACGGCAGGACGGCACCTTCGATGGAATCGAGGCGGTGATAGACAAGGATCTCACGAGCTCTGTGCTTGGCACCCAGATAAAGGCGGACATCCTCATCATACTCACCGAGGTACCCTGTGTGTATCTGAACTACGGCAAAAAGGACGAGCGCCCGCTCGGCGCGGTCACGGTGACGGAAATGGAGAAGTACCTCGCTGAGGGTCACTTCGCCGAAGGGTCGATGCTCCCCAAGGTCCGGGCGATCCTGAATTTCCTCGAACGGGGAGGAAAACGCGGGCTCATTACGAACCCGGAGAAGCTCTCCGAAGCGCTCGAGGGACATGCAGGCACCCATTTCGTGGGCGGGTATTGAAAAGAACACCCCCGCTACCGCCCGGGGGTGTTCTTTTTTTCCCTCTTATGAAACGTCCTATGTCTCAGGCTTTCCTCAGCTTGTTGAACACGATACCGAAGATAAAGCACACCGCAACGACCGGGAGGCCTATCGATATGATCTTCGGGTCGTCCATGGCGTTGCCGACGAGCACACCGAGTATGAAGATGATTCCGATGATGGATATCACTGGTATTCTCTTCGCGCCGCCCGCGTAGAACGGTCTGTCGGCTTCCGGCTTCTTCCTTCTCAAAATCCAGAGATCGACGAACACGAGCAGATAGATGAAAAAGAAGATCATGCTCGCGATGCTCAACAGCACGAACGGCGCCCCCACCACCATGGCGACGACCACCGCGACATATATGAGGATCAGCGCCGCCCACGGAGTCTTGAACTTCGGGTGAAGCCACGCGAACACCTTCGGCAGCATTCCGTCACGCGCTAGCCCATAGAGCAGTCTCGAAATACCGAACATCACCCCGCCGATGGTGGTGAACTCGAGGGCAATCTGGAGCACGAGCACCCAGTACAATCCCGCCTGGCCGAACAGTTTCTCGGCAAACGCGACGTGCGGCGTGAACCCTGCGAGCTCCTCGGTACTGAGCACCGCGAACATCGCAGGCCCTAAAAGGAGCTGTATCACGAAGATCACGATGATTCCTGCAATCATCGCCCGCGGCAGGTTCTTTTCCGGTTTCTTCACCTCTTCCGCGTAGGGCGTCGCCATCTCGATACCCACAAAGAACCAGATCGCGATCATCGATACCGCGATAATATTGCCGAACCGGAGCCCCGACCATTCTCCGAGCTTGGACAAATCGACCGGAGCCTGCCCCACGCCGGCATACCCGAGGACTCCCATGATGACGTACGAGGCTATCACGATCACCACGAAGAATCCGAGCCCGATCCCCAGGACCTTTGCGCCGAGCAGATTCAGGATAAGGTATATCGTGACGAGTATGATGCCCCAGGCAAGCGCCGGTACGCCGGGCACGAACATGTTGAGCATCACCCCGTCGACGATGGCGTTTACCGCGAGCGAGAGCGTTGCGACGAAGTAGCAGAGCGTCACGCCTGTTGCCATGCCCAGTCCCAGCGCCTCGCGAGTGTACGTCTCGATACCGCCCGCAACCGGCATCATGGTGGAAAGCTCGCTGAACGCGAGGATCACGAGGATCATCACCACAAGCGCGACCGCCTGCGAAACGATGAACGACATCCCCGTCATTGCGAATACGTTTCCGAGGAGCATCAGGGTCGATCCGGAGATCGCGATCCCGAAGCATGCCCCGAAGATCGGCCAGAACCCGAGCACTTTCTTAAGCTGCGTGTCAGCCATCCGATTCCTCCCTTTTGTATTGGTATGAAAATCGAAAAATTACTCTATCGTATGACGAACCCAACTAGTATGTCAATAATAAATATTCGAACAGCTCAGAATAATGAAAAGTGCCGTCACGGCCGTATATATCGACAGGAAACCACCGGGCGGCGGATGATGCTTCTCGTCCGCTATTTCGGAGACAACCCGAAACAGAAGGCGCTCGATCATCCATCGCCACCTTGGACTTACGCTTCTGCATATCGCGAGCGAAGCATATCAGAGCACGGATTTAAAAATGAGAATATTTTTTCGATTTTTTTCTTTATTCTATATGCGAACCTGATAAAGAACGCTATATTCCCTGATAGCTGTACATAAAAAAGGAGGATGTTAATGAACATCTATGTAGGAAACTTATCGAACGAGACGACCGAGGAAGATCTGAGCGAGGCGTTCCGTGCCTTCGGACAGGTCGCCTCGGCCAAAATAATCACTGACAAGTACAGCGGCGTATCTCGAGGATTCGGTTTCATTGAAATGCCGGCCAAAGCGGAAGCCCAATCCGCGATCAACGGGCTGAACGGCACCGAATTGAAAGGCCAGACACTTACCGTGAACGAGGCCCGTCCTCGCCCGGACCGAAACCGCGGCGGCAGGGGCGGCGGCGGCCGACGCTACTAACATACCGTACGAATGGATTTATGCATAATTCCGGTCAATAGGCGTACCTTTATGAAGGGAAGCAGATGAACGGAACGAAACGGAGCAATATCACGCCCGGAACGCGTGTTTCCATCGTACAAAAGAAGGACCAGCGGTCGGGGAGCGTAACCGAAGGGTTCGTTCGGGATATCCTAACAAGCTCCGACTTTCACCCGCACGGCATCAAGGTCCGGCTGAACTCTGGGGAGGTGGGCCGGGTCAAGATAATACACAAGACATCGTAAGCGACCTCTTTCTCAAACCGGGGCCGGCCCTGTTGATACCCAGACCGGTAAAACCGGCCGACCCTGTGTTGTGTATGCATGCGGCGGGACGTAATCCACGACCAGCATGGTATTCACCCCCTACCGACCCGAGGCCCGAAAATCTCAGGACGCTTTACGCGCCACCTGACGCCCGGCTTGCGTCCTGGAAGCGGCCACCGTTTTTGAGTGGTACGGCTGGTCTGTCATAACGGGCAGCTGCCGCTTAATAAGTTTCTCTATATCCCGGAGATATCCCAGCTCAGAGGAATCGCAGAATGAAAGCGCGGTTCCCGTTTTTCCCGCCCTCGCCGTCCTGCCGATTCTGTGAATGTATACTTCCGGTTCCATCGGCAGATCATAATTGATCACGTGGTCGATATCGCTGACGTCTATGCCGCGCGCCGCGATGTCAGTCGCCACCAGGACCCTGGTGCTGCCGGAATGGAACCCGGCAAGCGCTCTCTGTCGTGCAGCCTGCGTCTTGTCTCCGTGCAGCGCATCCGCTCTCAGGCTCCTCCGGCTCAGCTGTACCGAGAGGTTTTGAGCCTTGAACTTAGTCCGCGTAAACACCAGCGCCCTTGTAACATCGCTTCTTTTAAGCAGGTCCAAAAGCAGGGCCTTCTTGTTCTTCTGGTCTACGAAAAGCAGCTTCTGCTCGATCTTGGGAACCGTTGTACCGCTCGCTTCTATATGTATACGCTGCGGGTTTTGAAGTATGCGTTCGGCCAGACTGCTGATGCTGGGCGGCAGGGTCGCGGAGAAGAGCATCGTCTGCCTTCTTGACGGCAGCGAGGCGATGATCCTCTTGACGTCCGGGATAAATCCCATATCGAGCATCCTGTCCGCCTCATCGAGCACCAAAATCTCCACCATCCTGAGCAGTACCGCACCGTCTCCCATCAGGTCCAGCAATCTGCCCGGTGTGGCCACGAGGATATCGACTCCCCTTGAGAGCTCCGCAGCCTGGCGCTTCTTGCTCACCCCCCCGAACACGACCGCCTGACGCAGCCGGAGATACTTGCCGAATCCGGCGCTGGAGGAAGCAATCTGTGCCGCGAGCTCCCTGGTCGGCGCCAGTATCAGCGCACGGGCCGAACGCGGAACAGGGTTTTTCTGGTTTTTGGCCAGGTTCTGCAGGATAGGCACGGTAAACGCCGCCGTCTTCCCGCTCCCCGTCTGTGCGCACCCCATCAGGTCATGGCCTGCAAGAAGCGGAGGAATCGCCTGTCTCTGTATCGGTGTGGGAGTCGTAAAACCTTCCTCGCGAAGCGCCCGGTGAATCGGTTCGATTAGACTGAGTCCATTGATAAATTCTTCTTTCATGTTTGTCCTTTTTAAACAATTGAGTATATGTCGAATATGCAGCTTGGAAATGGGCCCAACTCGCATACATCCATGCGGCCCGCGGGACAAAAGTGAAGAGAATCGTTTCGATTGGTCTAAGCTTCTGGCCACCGCTTTCCGAAAGCGGAATAACTGTCCTATCCCTATTCAGCGCTCCGAGGACAGTCCCTGAAGCCCGTCTGTAGAGGTAAGTACAATAAACCTTCTTGGTTCAACGACATAAAAATACCGCCGATTTATCAATACGGCAAGTGTTTTATTAATGGAAAAAGATCGTTTCAAAGCGGGACCAAGACCATAGAGCCGTACATTCGTATATCCGTCCGTCGTAATATCCTGCACACTGCGCATATGCACCGGCTTGGGCCGGGTTCTTTTTTCTTCGAGATTGATGTATACGCCCCGGGGCCTAATGGATATATTGGATTCAAGAAGAAACGGCTTCGGAAAGCCTGACGGCGTCTTTTTTTGTAAAGGTCCACGGTATGAACATCTATACTGCTGCGATAACCCTCCTTTTGGTAATGGATCCTTTCGGCAATATCCCGCTATTTCTGTCTCTCTTGAAGGATGTCTCATCAAAACGGCGAAGGACCATCATCATCCGTGAAATGTGCATCGCCCTTGCCGTGCTGTCTGTTTTTCTCTTCTTCGGAAAATACATCCTGAGCGGTCTTGATATATCGGAGCCGGCGCTCGGTATATCCGGCGGCATCATCCTGTTTCTCATCGCGCTCAAGATGATCTTCCCCAAACGAAACACTTCCGATGATCGACAGGACGAAACCGAGCCGATTATCGTGCCGCTTGCGGTTCCTCTTATTGCAGGACCCTCCTCTATGTCGATCGTCATCCTGTTTTCGACACAGCATCCCAAGAAGCTTCTGTCCTGGTCAATCGCGCTGATCGCGGCCTGGGCGGTCTGCCTCTGCATTCTCCTGCTGTCCGACTTAATGAGTCGACTTTTAGGGACCCGAATACTCAAGGCCATAGAACGTTTGATGGGGATGATCCTGACCACAATGGCCGTACAGATGCTGTTACGCGGCGTGCAAAAGTTTATTGGAGGATTGTGATTTCTTGATAATGGGCTTTGTCGTATGCCGGGCCGTCCCTGTAAGATACGGGCGGGGTGGCTCTATCCATTCCACGCGACAGGGTATGGAGGGGAACGCACGATGAAAAACGAACGGAGAGTCTGCAGATGGTACAACGAAACATCGGGTATGAAGCGGGCCTTTGACGCCGGCAGGCTGGAAAAGCGGTGGATCGACGACTATTGTCTCAACAGCGGAACGGAGTGTGTCAGGAAAAGAAGGTTCGAGAATGAAGGCTACGTTTCTCCAGATTACGTCCTCCCGGACGGTACCATCGATGAAAATCTCAAGAACTGGGTAACGGGCAAATAGCGTACTCCTCCCCTCTGTGAGCGTTCGGTTGTGAGTACTACGCAAGTCTGTTTGTGGTACCGTCTCAAATGCAGTGACGGAAACAGCCGCACACGGTTTCGGCTTAATGGATGTGTTCCTAAGCGGGGCGCCTTAGGGAAGCTATAGAGGTTTAATACCCCCGTTGATCGTCGCACGGGGTGCATATGCGGAGAGGAGATCGAGAAAACGGCGGACTCCCGTATCGGACGCAATACACGGCCGCATGATTTTTTATAGTGGTATCGTCCCGATACCTTAGGTGAACATCTGCGGCTCGTCGCCCGAGATAATCGCGCAGCGCTCAGACTCTCTGCCCTCGATAGTGCAGATACACTGAAGAGATTCAGCGTTCCTCGTTGGATGTTCTTACCTATTGCCAAGCAGTTGTCGGAGGTTTATTGTTTTATCATCCGCTGATTTCGCTCGATGGACGGAGCGAAATGCTACTTCAGCAAAAAGGTAAAAACAATGAGGCGTACTAGCTTTTTTCATCTTTTTCCGGTAGTATTCCTGGTACCCTCAGGGATACTAATTGCCCAAACTGCGGGCAGCGCCCCTCTTTTCTCATACACGAGGCTCTGGCCGGTCCATATGGTGTTGATGTCGCTTTCTTTCGCACACCTGCTTGCAGGAACGATCGTCTCTGCCTTCATGAAAAAAAAGAAGTGGCGGCTTGCCTTGCACAGGCGGCTGCAGTGGACGGGGGGAATCAGTGGAATCGCCGGGCTGGCAATCGCCTTATGCATGGTGTCCGTCAGCTCCGGTTTGCACTTTAGGATACTCCACTCGATTATCGGTCTCATCGGGATCGTGCTGATCGTCTCCGAACTGACCGCCGGGCTTTTGATCTTTGGAGTCTCAAGCGGGAAAAAGAAAGCGTTCAGGCTGGTTCATCGCTGGCTCGGACGCTTCACCTTAGCCCTGTTGGCCGTTGTAATCGTAAGCGGTCTGAGAATCGCGGGCGTCTTCTGAATATTTAGGTTGGAATCCCTACTGGAGTCCCGCAGGTACCGGAATTCGCCATGAAGCAGGGGACTTTGTAAATCCGGAATGATATACATGTCCGGCCTGCCGTTTTTTATGACCGTCCGTCCATACCGAATAATGCCGTATCGAAAGTCTATGTATCCGTTTCCTCTTCACGAACTCAAGGTGCGACAACGGTGTGACATCAAAAGCCCGGCCGTTTACGCTACGTGTAAAGTCCGGTCAGATGCTCCGTAAATATCCGTTTTGCAGCGTCGAAACCGTCTTGACAAAAGATATTCGTTAGAGAGGTCGTTAATTACATATACTTCGCACATTATGGCCTCTTGCAACCGTCCTTGTTTTTCTTCCGGTAGATAACCGGTCATAAGGTACAGCGCTGCAGATAAAAAGACCCATACTTTTAATACAGAACCGGTCGAGTCCTCGCATCATGAGTTATACTTGTCGCTTTCCTTCGCATACGAGCTGTAGGAAGGGATTTCATGGTAATCGCGAAAAATGGAAATCTACCCGGTCAGTGCCGGCGGCATCCATGCCGGCGGCACGGATGCCGTTAACTCTTCGGACAACTGCCAAACGGTACCGGAAGATCAGGCGAAGAGGTCTTCCCTCATCCGGTTCGGGTTGTGCAGCTCGTCCCAGATGATCCCCGCAGCCATCGCACTGCCGTTCGCAACAGGGTATGCGCACCCGCCGCGCTCGTCCTTTTCAAGCGTTTTCAAAAAAAGCTTCTCCTCTTCCTTGTCGAAGATGTCGAAGGTCCGCCCGA
>JAFGTF010000066.1 GCA_016934265.1 Spirochaetota bacterium | reverse complement strand
GACGGTCGGCGTACCGACCGATGTTGACGGTCGGCGTACCGACCGATGTTGACGGTCGGCGTACCGACCGATGTTGACGGTCGGCGTTTTCTTTCTTGACACCCGAAGCCCCGATGTTATCGTAAGAGA
Source organism: Spirochaetota bacterium (assembly GCA_016934265.1). GTDB lineage: Bacteria > Spirochaetota > B62-G9 > B62-G9 > DRHN01 > JAFGTF01. Next base: position 8,915 of record JAFGTF010000066.1, on the reverse strand, counting down.
AGACGCCCGCTTGAATCGGGAGGAATGATGATCACATTCTTCCCGGCCCGGCGACAGGGAGCTTTCAAAGAAGGTGGATCAATGAAAAAGACAACTATGCTGCTTTCTGTTTTACAGATTTTTTTAGTAGCGGTACTGTCATACGGCCAGCAAAAGACGATGAAGACGCATGCGCTGTCCCTTCACGGCGATATCAAATACAGTCGGGGGTTTTCGCACTTCGACTACGTCGATCCCGACGCACCGAAGGGAGGAACGGTACGGCTAGCCGGAATCGGGACCTTCGATTCGCTGAATCCGTTTATTCTGAAGGGGGTTTCCGCCTCGGGCTTGGGGCTTCTCTTCGATACGCTCACCGAGCAATCAGCCGACGAGCCCTTCAGCGAGTACGGACTGCTCGCGGAGGAGATCGAGCTTCCGAAAGACCGTTCATGGATCGCCTATACGCTGCGAAAACAGGCACGCTGGCATGACGGAACACCGGTTACCGCGGACGACGTCGTGTTTACCTTCAACACGCTGCGGGAGCAGGGGGCTCCGTTTTACCGCTACTACTACGGGGATGTCGTTTCGGCGGAGGCGCTATCCGACCGGAAGGTCCGCTTCGTTTTCAAAGACGGCAACAACCCGGAGCTTCCCCTTATCATCGGGCAGCTGCCCGTCCTTTCGAAACGGTACTATTCCAAAACGGCGTTCGACCGTACGAGCCTCGATCCGCCTATGGGAAGCGGGCCCTACCGCATCTTGGACGTTAAGCCGGGACGCTCGATTACCTATACGCGCGACCCCGGCTACTGGGGGAAAGACCTGCCGGTGAACAGGGGGCGCTTTAACTTCGATACGATCAAGTACGAGTACTACAGGGACGAGACAGTTGTGGTCGAGGCCTTCAAGGCGGGCGAATACGATTTCCGTTCCGAGAACGTCGCGAAGATATGGGCCACGGCATACCGGGGACCGAACTTCGACAAGGGGTATATCGTAACGGAAGAGCTGCCGGACGAGAACCCGAACGGCATGCAGGCGTGGGTTTTCAACACGCGCCGTCTTATTTTCGCCGACCGAAGGGTGCGGCAGGCTCTCGCGTACCTGTTCGATTTCGAATGGACGAATAAAACGATCTTCTACGGCCAGTATAAACGTATAACGAGCTATTTCGAGAACTCGGAATTCGCCTCAAAAGGCCTTCCCGGGTCCGAAGAGCGCGCGCTTTTAGAACCGTTCAGAAACAGGCTCCCAAAGGAGGTGTTCGAAGAGACTTATCTGCTGCCCTCTCCGCGCACCGCGGGCGATCTCAGACCGGGAATGCGGACTGCGCTGCGGCTTTTAGGGGAGGCGGGGTGGCGGCTCGAGGAGGGAAGGCTCTTGAACCGCCGGGGAGAACAGTTCGAATTCGAATTTTTGATCTTTCAGCCGTCCACGGAGCGCGTCGTAATCCCGTTCGTACAAAACCTCGAAAAGATCGGTATCAAGGTACGGATCAGGACGGTGGATGCGTCGCAGTACGTGAACAGGCTGGACAACTACGACTTCGACATGACCACAGTCTGGTGGCGGCAGAGCCTTTCGCCGGGAAACGAGCAGCGCGATTTCTGGTCGTCCGAGGCTGCGGACCGTCCCGGCACGAGGAACCTCGCGGGTATAAAAGATCCGGTGGTCGACGCGCTCATCGAGAAGATAATTTCGGCACCGGACAAAGAGAGCCTCCTATCCTGCTGCAGGGCGCTCGATCGAGTCCTTTTATGGGGGCACTATGTGATCCCGAACTGGTACTCGTCGTCCTACAGGGTCGCGTACTGGAACAAGTTCTCACGGCCAGCGATCAAACCGCGGTACGCGCTCGGTTTTCCGGACACCTGGTGGGTGGACCCGAAAAAGGAGGCTTCCCTCACAGAAGCACGATAGCCGCTTCGTTGCGCATGGTATCTCCGAAAATTGGGAGAGGTTCGAATGGTAAGCTACATCATACGGCGCATCCTGCTCATTATCCCGACCCTCATCGGAATCATGGTCATAAACTTCTTCATCATACAGTCTGCACCCGGGGGCCCTGTCGAGCAGCTTATCGCACGGGTGCGGGGGACAGAGGTCCGGGCCACGCAGAGGATCAGCGGGACGGGCGGCGAGGGGGAGAGCGGGGCGCCTTCGGCCCCATCTGGAGACGAGACGGTCGTTTCGAAGTACCGGGGAGCTCAGGGGCTCGATCCGGAGTTCATCCGCGAGATAGAGCGGATGTACGGATTCGACAAGCCGCTGTACAAGCGGTTTCTCATTATGATGTGGAGTTATTTCAGGTTCGATTTCGGAGAGAGCTTCTTCAGGGACAAAAAGGTCAAAGATCTCGTGCTGGAGAAGCTCCCAGTCTCGATATCGCTCGGTCTCTGGACTACGCTGATCGTGTATCTTATATCGATCCCCCTCGGCATACGCAAGGCGGTTCGTGACGGAGAGGGGTTCGACGTATGGACGAGCTTCGTCGTCACCGTCACCTACGCCATTCCCGGGTTCCTCTTCGCGATCCTGCTCATAATCCTGTTCGCGGGCGGCAGTTTCCTTCGAATATTTCCCCTCCGCGGCCTCGTATCGGAAGACTGGCAGTCGTTCTCTTGGTACATGAAGATCGTCGACTACCTCTGGCATATCGTCCTGCCGATAACGGCGAGCGTGATAGGCGGGTTCGCGGGGCTCACTATGTTCACGAAGAACTCGTTTTTAGAGGAGATACACAAGCAGTACGTGATGACCGCGCGTGCGAAGGGGCTCACCGAAAAGAAGGTGCTCATGAGGCATGTCTTCAGGAACGCCATGCTCATCGTGATCGCCGGATTCCCCTCGGCGTTCATCAGCGCGCTCTTTACCGGAACCCTGCTCATCGAGGTGATATTCTCGCTAGACGGGCTCGGCCTGTTGGGATTCGAATCGGCGATCAACCGCGATTATCCCGTCGTATTCGCAACGCTCTTCTTCTTCAGCCTCCTCGGTCTCGTGCTCAACCTCATAGGAGACCTCATGTACATGTTCATCGACCCGAGGATCGACTTCGAATCGCGGGAGGTGTGAGTGGGGGGGCTCACGGGTTCCGGTATAAGAAATCCGATCCTGAATCGCAGGATCGCCGCTTTCAGGGCGAACAGGCGGGCGAATGTTTCCCTCTACCTATTCGCCGTTCTTTTCATAATAAGCGTGCTTGCCGAGTTCGTTGCGAACGACAAACCGATTTTGGTCTGGTACGACGGGAAGCCGTACGTTCCGATTATCAGAACATACCTCGAATCGGAGTTCGGGGGCGACCTCGAGATCGAGGCCTCCTATCGTGATCCGTACGTCGCCGAGCTCATCATGAAAAAGGGTTGGATGATCTGGCCTCCGGTTCCGTACCGCTACGACACCATAGACTATGAGCTCGACGTTCCCGCTCCCGCGCCCCCTTCGTTTTCACACTGGCTCGGAACGGACGACGGCGGGCACGACGTCGTCGCGCTCATCATCTACGGTTTCAGGATATCCGTCATGTTCGGCATCGTGCTGACTGTGTTTAGCACGATCATCGGCGTCGCCGCGGGCGCCGTGCAGGGGTACTTCGGAGGCCTGGTGGATCTGTTGTTCCAGCGGTTTATTGAGATGTGGTCGTCGCTCCCGTCGTTGTACCTGATAATAATAATAACGAGCGTAATTCAGCCCACCTTCGGGCTTCTCCTCGTCGTCCTGCTCTTGTTTAGGTGGCTCTCGCTTGTCGGGGTCGTACGCGCGGAGTTCTTGCGGGTACGGAATTTCGAGTTCGTGAAGGCGGCGAGGGCTCTGGGAGTGAGCAACACGACGATCATATTCAGGCATATTTTGCCGAACGCGATGGTATCGACTTTCACCTTCCTTCCCTTCATTCTAAACGGCTCGATCATCGCGCTCACCTCGTTGGATTTCCTCGGCCTCGGGCTCCCGCCGGGCTCACCCTCCCTCGGTAAGCTTCTCGCCCAGGGCAAGGCGAATCTCCAGGCGCCGTGGCTCGGGATCACGTCGTTCGTGGTGCTTTCTTTGATGCTCTCGTTGCTCATCTTCATCGGCGAGGGTATACGGGACGCCTTCGATCCGAGGAGGGAGGCCGGATGAGCCTTCTTTTTGTGCGCGACCTGTCGGTATCCTTCAAGGTCGGGACGAAAGAGGTCCCGGCGGTGAGAGGCGTATCTTTCGACATAGGGGCTGAGGAGTCGTTCGCGCTCGTGGGTGAGAGCGGGGCGGGAAAGTCGGTCACCGCGCTCTCCGTCATGCACCTTTTACCGCAGAAGAAAACCATCGGCCCGAACGGGAGTATACTGTTCAACGGCAGGCAGCTCATCGGCATGTCCGATGAAGGGATGCGTTCCATCAGGGGTGCGGAGATAGGAATGATTTTCCAGGAACCGATGACCTCCTTGAATCCCCTCCATACGGTTGAACGGCAGGTCGCAGAGGCAGTCATGCTGCACAGCGAAGTTTCCAGGGCGGATGCGGGGCATCGGGTACGTGAGCTTTTAACGATCTGCGGTTTTCACGACGCGGAGGAAAGGCTTTCGGCATACCCGCACCAGCTCTCGGGAGGGCAGCGGCAGCGGGTGATGATCGCGATGGCCCTCGCGAACAAGCCTTCGCTTCTCATCGCGGACGAACCGACCACGGCGCTTGATGTCACGATACAGGCGGAGATTCTCGATCTTTTAGAGAAGTTACGGCAACGGTTCGGTATGGCGCTTTTCCTTATTACCCATGATCTCGACGTCGTGCGTAAGATGGCGGACAGGGTGGGGGTGATGAAGGAGGGGGAGATCGTCGAGACGGGGAGTTCGCGTACGGTTTTCGAAAACCCGCGGCATCCCTATACCCGGTACCTGCTCGAATCTGAGCCCAAAGGGGTGCCGCAAGAGGAGGGGGGCGGCGCGATCGTGGTAAGAACGGTGGGGCTGAAGGTTCACTTTCCCGTATACCGGGGCGTGTTCAGAAGGGTGAAGGGACACATAAAGGCGGTCGACGGCATCTCGGTGACGATCCGGGAGGGAAAGACGGTCGGAATCGTGGGGGAGAGCGGATCCGGTAAGACGACCTTGGGGCTGGCGCTTCTCAGGCTCGTCTCGAGCGAGGGGTCCATTCTGTTCGACGGCAGGGAGCTCTCCGGCCTGAAGGGGACGAAACTCCGGCCGCTCCGAAAGAAGATGCAGGTAGTGTTCCAGGATCCGTACGAGAGCCTCAATCCGCGGCTCACCGTCGGGCAGATTGTGGGTGAGGGACTGCGGGCCCATGATATAGGGAATCGTGCAGAGGAGCGGACGCGGCTCATTGAGAACGCTCTCGACGAGGTCGGTTTGAAGCCTTCCTACGCGCAACGGTATCCCCACGAATTTTCCGGAGGCGAGCGCCAGAGGATCGCCATTGCGCGGGCCCTCGTGCTGAAGCCGAGGTTCCTCGTGCTCGACGAGCCGACATCAGCGCTCGACAGGTCGATTCAAACTCAGATCATCGACCTGCTGTTGACGCTCCAGAAACGGCACAATCTCGCCTATCTCTTCATTTCGCACGACCTGCGCGTGGTGCGGGCGCTGAGCCATGAGATCGTTGTGATAAAGGACGGAGTGGTTGTAAGTCGCGGAAAAACCAAGGAGGTATTTGCAAACCCGAAAGACCCATATACGAAAGCGCTGATCAAAGCGGCGTTCGAGCTCGGGGGCACGGCACGTGCCGCGCCGCGGTGATTTCGGGTTTTGAGATGATATTCTGCCAGGGGGGAGGGGGGTGCAGATCTCGAGTTCTTCTCTGGGGGAATTCGACTGAATTCGGGGTGGAAGATACTGCAGAGATGAGCCGTGAGGTGATAGAAGAAGATATTTCCGGCTGCAGACGGATTTAAAAATTGCTAGAAAAAGAGGGGTCCGATCCAAAGCGGCGGGATACGGATTGCATGGATATAGGATATGATGGTACTAAAAACCTTGCCGCCGGTTATCTGTTTTTTCGGGGGGCGGGAAAACGGCGCGTGACGACTGCGTATGAAAACGGTTCTGGGACACAGAGGCCCATTTTATAAAAACAGGAGGCGTAGATGAAAACAAAAGGGATTCTGAACAGCGAGCTCATAAAGATCATGGCCCGAATGGGCCATGGAGACCTGCTGGCGGTAACGGACAGGGGATTTCCATTCCCGCTTCATGCGAACACTGCAACGGTAGACCTGTCGGTTACCGAGAACCTGCCCCGTTTCATCGATGTCGTTACGCCGATTGTGCAGGATTTCGAGATCGAAGAGGCGATCATCGCGGAGGAAACCAAGACGGTGAATCCCCCCGTGCACGAGGCGCTTCTTGGCCTGTTGTCGAAGAAGAAGAACAAGGGCAGTGATATCAGAATCAGGTATATTCAGCACGCGGAGTTCAAGGACCTCGTTTTGCACGGAGGTGAGAGAGGCGAGCCCGTCGCGTGCTTCGTAAAAACCGGAGAATTCACCCCCTATGCGAATGTAATCCTGGTGTCTTCCGTACCTTTTTAACCGCTGCGATGTTGTTCGATCGGTGGAAGAAATTTTCACGCTGATCACACAGCGGGGTGAATCGCAACACAGAACAATCATTTTCGAATACGGCAGTCTACAGAATACCGGCCGTCTATTTCAGAGTGAAATGGATACGGGTTATGTAAACGAGAAAGATAAAGTGTAATGGTCTGCAGGAAAGCGGCGGGAAATTGCGGCTTCCATGGAATGTTTTAACGGCTGTTTATTTATAGCGGCACCTGATTAGAACATCCGTGGCATCACTCTTCGAAGCCCCTGACCCGTATCTCATTCGACCTCGCATGCGGCTGGAGGGGGATTCGTCAGTCATACGATTCAAGATTAGTATTATCGATACGGCGCGTAATGTATATACCAGTGTGTATGATATAAAACCATAACATATATATAATTAACTAATTTTTAAGAAATTTCTGAAGGAAGAGATAAAAAGCTTGACAGAAAATGATAAGTAAAATAGACTAAAACGTTTGCGGGAACGTTTGCGGAACATATTAACTCCGAAAGGGCACGGTGACATGTCCGATACGTATCTTTTGGAAGTAAAAAAACTTACCAAGACCTTTCCCGGCACCGTTGCCCTCGATGAAATTGATTTCTGCCTGAGAAAAGGCGAAGTTCACGCCATTGTCGGGGAGAATGGCGCAGGCAAATCCACTCTTATGAAAATTCTTTCAGGAGCATATACAAGAGACAGCGGCACTATTTTGTTTGATGGAGAGCCGGTAGATATTAATAGTGTTGAAGTTGCTAGAAATATAGGCGTCAGCATGATTTACCAGGAGATAGAGGATGTGCCGACGGTTACTGTTGCTGAAAATATTTTCTTGGGAAGATTGCCGAGGAGCAAGATTCCCGGTTTTCTAAATTTCAAGGAGTTGTTTGATGCGACAAACAAAATTCTCCATGAGTACAATGTAGAAATAAAACCTCAGAGAAAGATATCTACCCTTACCACCGGAGAACGTCAGTTCATTGAAATAATACGAGCAGTGGTTGTTAAGAATGCAAAAATTGTAATAATGGACGAGCCGACGTCATCTCTTACTAAAAGTGAAGTTGAGAAATTGTTTTCTATTGTAGGGGAGCTCAGGAAAAAAGGAATCAGCGTTATCTATATTTCTCACAGGCTAGACGAGGTGATGGGGATTGCAGATAGGGTTAGTGTTTTCAGAGATGGGAAAAACAGGGGTACGTTAGAGAAGCACGAGCTGGACCCGGATAAAGTGGTTTCTTTAATGATAGGACATGTATTGAAGAGAGTCGAAAAAAAGCCAAGCGAGAGAAAAAAAGTTGTTTTTGAAGTCAAGAAGTTATCGGTAAGAAACAGAGTAGTAGATTTCGGTATGAAAGTATACGAGGGGGAAATCCTCGGTATCGCGGGGTTGATGGGATCCGGTAAGGACGAGCTTGTTGAGAGTATTTTTGGGTTATGGCCGGCTCAATATAAGGAAACCTACTTCTTTCGTGAAAAGATTAATATCAAGTCTCCTGTTGATGCACTTCGATATGGGATTGTGTATCTTCCGGAAGAGAGGAAGTCCAAAGCTCTTTTTTTAGAGATGACCGTGAACGATAATGTTGTTCCTCAATGGCTTTTTTATGTCAAGAAGAGCCTTTTTCCCAAGAGGAAAAGGGAGGTCGATGTTACAGAATATTATGTAAAAAGACTTTCCATAAAAACTCCGTCGGTTTTTACGAAAGTTGCCGACCTTAGCGGCGGCAATCAACAGAAGACTATATTATCACGTCTGATGGCAGTGAAACCGAAAATGTTGGTCCTGAATGATCCTACGAGAGGGGTAGATGTAGGAAGCAAGGAAGAGATATACAGTGTAATCAGTGCATTATCAGATGAAGGCATTCCACTTCTTATTCTTTCATCTGAAATTCCGGAGATATGTAAACTCGCGAACCGGGTTATTGTTCTGTCAAAAGGGAAAATCTGTGCCGAGTTTGTGGATAATGATGTTACAACTGAGAATGTTATTCGGGCGGCCATAGGAATATAAAAGGTGAAGAAAGTAACGTTCAAAGATAGTATCGGGAAACAATCTACGCTCGTTATACTGGTATTGCTTGTTGTTTTGTTATCTGTTACTACACCCAGTTTCCGCACGGTGGGTAACATGGTTAATATTTTAAAGCAAGTATCAATAATCGGAATAATAAGTTGTGGTATGACTTTAGTAGTCATTAGTGGCTGTCTGGATTTATCAGTAGGTTCGGTTTTTTCTCTTTTAAATGTAATTCTTATTTCTCTTCAGCAGAGAAGCAATATGTTGGCCGTTGCTGTGGCATTTGTTGTGGCAATTCTGATCGGTATGTTTAATGGTATAATCATTACCGCATTTGATATGAACTCCATAATTGTTACATT
>JAFGTF010000065.1 GCA_016934265.1 Spirochaetota bacterium | reverse complement strand
ACAATACAACAAGTTGAAAAATGAATGATTGTCGAAAATGGGGGAAATATTGCCTTTTTAGTGTGATTTTGGCGAAGTCAGGTTAAGAATATCCCCATTCCGTTTCGGGCGGGAGAGCTACCGTCGTTTTTTTCCGTGTCTATAAATGGCCGAAAAACAGTACTCGGCCCTTCCTTCCGCCGCTTTTTGCACTTGCTTAATCGAGTTTCCATTTTATTGTTATTATTGTTGCGACCTACCGGTTTGACACACGGGGAAACAAAAGTATGAGGGGGATTGTTATGTTTACGAGCCTGGCTAAAAATATCGATACCAAAACACTCGATGAAATTCACACCCTCGAAAACGAGATAGGCTGTCCGCTCTTGGCTTTCACGTTCTACGACGTCGAGCCCGCACCTCTGGACGAAAAGAGCCTCGAAAAGATAAAAAGATTCGAGGAGGGCAGGTGTATCTGCCTGCTTGCCGTTACGCCCCGATAAGCGGCGCTTTGTCCGAAGTGCAGGAGTCCGACGACAGGGTCGAAATCGAACAGTTCGATAAATCCACGCGGGCGATCATATTTGTATTCGTCAGTATTGCTACAGGTGAATGGAGTGACTACGGTTGGAAACACGAATCCATGCTACGGCGTCGCGGGTTAAATCCATGTGCGTAGCAGATATTAGGAAGCGTTCACTCCGGTATACCGAGCTTGATCCTCAGCCACATCCTCTCATGCAGGAAATATATAAACATCTTGATCGTCACTTCCACCGCGCCGATGCCCAGCGACAAAGTAAGCCTCTTAGTAAAAAGGTACACGAGCAGCATTGTCGTACACGTTGCTAGTACCCGCCAACTCACGGACTTCAATATCGATCGTGTCTTTGATTCCATCATTTGTCTCTCCACCTTTTTCATGAAAACCGAAGAAAAGCATTTCAGCAATCGCAAAACCTGCCCCCACACTTCCTGCCTCGGGAATCCGATGCGCTTCCGCCGAATTTGCGCTATCGCCGTATTTACGCTACCGCTGCACCGCGAACTCGCCCTTGAGCGGCCGGGTGTGAATTCCACATTCTCCACCGCACTTGCTCGTGCCGATCCATCTTCCCGCACGTTCGTTGTCGTCCGTCGAAATCTTCGTGCAGGGTGCGCACCCCAGAGACCGGTATCCCCTGGCGTAAAGCTGATTAACCCTGACGCCGTTGAGCGCGAGAAACTGCCAGACTTCCCGCTCTTTCCATACAAGGATCGGGTTCAGTTTCATGAGGCCCTTGTCGCGTTCCTCCACCTCCCTGTACTCCGTTCTCGTCCTCCCCTCGGTACACCGAAGCCCCGTTACCCAGCAGGATACGTTCATCTCCTCTATCGCCCACCGGGTCGGCAGCACCTTCAGAACGTTGCAGCAGCGGTCGGGGTCGTACTCGTAGAGCCTGTCCGGAATTTCCTCGTCATTCCTGTATATTCGCAACTCAGGATACCGTGCCACCTCTTCGTGCATGAACCGGATCGTCTCTTCGGGTTTGTACCTCGTGGTAACTATGAAGCCTTTTATTTTAGGGCTCACCATCTTTGCGAGCGCCCATACGCAGACGGAGTCCTTGCCGAGACTGTTCGCGACCACCAGTCCCTCACCGTACTTGTGATAGGCCTGTTCGATGAGAGCCATCGACCGTTCAACCTTTTGCTTGTATGTAAGAGTATCAACCAGTTCTTTCAGGTCGTCGCTGTTCTGTAGAAGATCCACCGCATTCTCCTTCGAAATGAATAAGTTATTTTACCTGAAGTATAGTCGAGAGCGGTGAAGAGGGGAAATAAATATGCCTTATACCTTTTCCGGTCCTATTACTATTCGTTATATATCATGCTGCGCGTCGTTCATGCCATTTACACGCCATCCGGTCTCTACAAAGAGGCGATTGTCGCCGTTTCAAGAAAAGAGAATCCGCCGGGCTTGAGTCCCCGGCGACGGAAGAGAATAATTGGGGTCAGACACCGTTTTTTCATCACCGGAATCATAGTAAAAAAATAAGGTTCAACTCCAAATTAGCTGCAATAAATATGGACGTATTGATCATACTGTGTCATTGCGAGGAAAAAGCATAAGACGACAGTCGCCTATGGCTCAAATCGAGGCTTTATGCCTCAATCGACGAAGTAATCTCATAATACTGTTATTTATTGTCCTTTTTTTAGACCGGCTCCGGGACATGGTAAACGTTTTTGCCGCTCATGCTGTGTCAAACTCCGTAGGAGTTTTCATTCGTAAATGACACCCATAACGTTTGTTTGACGTTGTGCGAGATATCATGCAGGAAGAGATCAATATGACTCATGGTAATGCTTATAGGTAGCAAATAATTTTCATTGAATTATTGCACATAAATCGGAGAAGAACCAAAAATAATTAAAATTACAAAATTGCCCTGAAAGAGTTCTATTCAACCGAAATATGCATCTTCGGTCTTACCGCATATGAGAAATACGGCTCTGAATAATACCCTCCGTCTGTAAGGGGTTTAAAAAAATGGCATCAAACCCCATTTTTCATGTGAAAAAATAAGGGATCAGACCACTTTTTCTATTCAAGTCACAAAAGCTTCGTTCCGAGAGGCACCGGCTTGTCCGGGACGCAGAGGGCCACCTCTCCCCTTTCGTTGTGGAACCCGGTTACGAGGCACTCCGACATCAACGGCCCGATCTGCTTCTTCGGGAAGTTCACCACCGCAACGACGAGTTTTCCGACCAGCTCCTCCGCACCGTACAGGTCCGTTACCCTCGCGCTGGACTTCTTGATACCGATTTCATCGCCGAAATCGACATACAGCACATAGGCCGGCTTTCTGGCCTCCACGAAAGCTTCGGCCCGAACGACTCTCCCGACGCGAAGCTCCACTTTTAAAAAATCGTCCCATTCGATCGGTTCCACCTCTTTCTCCTTCTTCGAGTCGGATCAACATATCGGATATGATAACGATATTCGCGGTCAGCTTTCGGGTATCTTTTCGTAGTCCCTCATGAATCCATCCAGGCCTTGGGAGGTCAGCGGATGGTCGCACATCGCCTCGAATACACTAAACGGCACCGCCACACTGTGAGCGCCGGCCAAAATGGATTTTACCACCTGGTCGACATCCTTGATGCTTGCCGCGATAAGGTTGGTCCTGTCCAAACCGAATGCATCGAGCAGCTTTCGCATGTCGGCAATGGCCTCAACGCCGTCTGCGCCGGCCATCTTCGCCCTTCCGACGAACGGACTGATAAACGGAGAGCCCGCAAGACCGGCGAGAAGAGCCTGTGCGGGGTTGAAGATGAGCGTCGCGTTGGTCCGCACTCCCTCGGGAACCAGAACCTTCACGGCGGCCAACCCGGCCCTGTTCGCCGTGATTTTAACCGCAAGCAGCGGATCCATTGCATGAAGTGCCCGGGCGCACGTGCAGACCTCCTCCGTCGTCCGCCCGACAGCTTGGACCGCGATAGGACCATCGAAGAACTCTCGAATCTCTTCGACCACCCGGCGGTAACTCTTACCGCCTTCGGCGACCTTCTGCGGGTTCGTGGCCACGCCGTCTACAAGGCCGGTGCTCACCGCATCCCTGATCTCTTCTTTCTCCGCAGAATCCAGAAAGAGCCTGAAGCTCATCATCCACCTGTCTTCATTCATGCTGGTCTCCTCTTTACTATCCTCCATGGAGGCAACGTTACACGTATAGTATCAATATAGTTACCATTCTCCTATTTATCTATGAAACATTGAACCGTCAATATCCGCACCGTCAACCGCATGTATCGGGCCGCGCGCAGGCCTGTACCGGGCGGGTTTTGCAATATCTTCCCTATCGATAATCCGGTTCCGGTTTTTGATATGTGTTTTCATACTTTATTTGCATGACGCCCGGCAACGTATTATTCTTAATCTGCGGGTGGTGCAGGATCCTGATACTCTCATACACCGGTCCTATTTCAACAGATGTCATGGATCGGCACTCTCGGCCATCATGCGGATGCGGAAATCTCACATGAAAACGTACCATACGTCAACCGGAATAAGACGATATAATACCAGGTAGGTTTCGCATGGTAAAACTGAAGATAAAGGCGAAGATCCTTCTCGTACTGCTCTCTCTCACACTGGTCTCCCTGTTACTCATCTCAGGAATCATGCTGTATCATATGAAGAAGCTCGGAGAATATTCTCTGGGCGGCATCGTCCGATTGGGGGAGCATGCGGCGGATGACAGCACGAACGCGCTCGAAGGCAGAGCGCAGGAGTATCTCCTCCGCCTGGCTGGCGATCAGGCCGCAATCAGCAATACACTTTTCGAGAAGGTTGCGCATGAGGCCTCCATCATGTCCGATTTCGCAGCTTCGATATGGGCAGACTCTTCCCGCGGTGATCTCGGACGAAATTATTCGACGAAAGAAAGGCCGGACGATATTCTCTCCGCTTCCGTATATGTTCTCGCCCCCGATGTTTCACTTTCGAAAATTCGAAACGAGATAGACCGTACCGCCGTTATGGACAGGATTTTCATGCCGGTTCTCGCAAACGATTCTAACCTTTCGAGTGTATACCTCGGGACGGAATCCGGGATCACCCGTATCTATCCTTGGATATCGAAAATAGACGATTCGTACGATTCGAGAAAACGAAGCTGGTACATAGAAGCGGTGCGAAGCGGGAAACTCGGCTGGACGAAACTCTACGTCGACGCATTCGGGCACGGGTTATGCGTTACCTGCTACACACCCGTTTTCGACCGAAACGGTACGGTACGGGGAGCAATCGGAGCGGACGTCACACTCGAAGCCTTGAACGAAAGAATCATCAATACGCAGGTCGGCAGTCTCGGCTACGCGTTTTTAATCGACGGTACCGGGAGAGTCATCGCACGGCCGGGCCTGGATGCAGCCGATACGCGATGGGATACGTCGTTCGAGACGGAGAATCTGCTCAAAAGCAGGAACAAAGCACTCGTACGGATAACCGAAGAGATGGTCGGCGGCTTTACCGGCGTGTCCCGATGCATGTTCGACGGGGGCGAAAAATTCATCGCCTACGCACCCGTTTCCTCGACCGGATGGTCTTTAGGACTCGCCATACCGAGAGACGAGATCGTGGAGCCGGTCCGTATGACGCGGGACAGGATAATCGACGCTGCAGAAGAGGCGAATCTCGAGATCGTTGAAAGGATACGTACCCAGCTTCGGATTCTCGCTGTTCTTATCACTGGCATTATCTTATCCATCACCCTCCTCGCGATTCGGCTGTCCAATACGATCACGAATCCGATCAGGGCCCTGTCCGAGGGAGCGAAAACGGTCGGGGGCGGCGATCTCGATCACCGTTTATTAATAAGAACAGGCGATGAGATCGAACATCTCGCAGATACGTTCAACAAAATGGCCGGCGACCTGAAAATACATATCAAACGCCTCAAGGAAACAACGGCGCAGAAGGAACGGATAGAAAGCGAATTGGAAATCGCGCGTGAGATCCAATCGAGCGCGCTCCCCGGAACATTCCCTCCGTTCCCGGACAGAAATGAGTTCGATATATTCGCAATGATGGACCCCGCACAAGAGGTCGGCGGGGACTTTTTCGATTTCTTCCTCGTGGACGATGAAAGACTCTGCTTTCTTCTGGGAGACGTATCGGGCAAGGGAGTCCCCGCCGCGCTGTTCATGATGATCACGAAGACATTATTGAAGAACGAAGCTCTGCAGGGCGCGGCGCCGGATGAGATACTGTATAAAGTGAATACCATTGTAGGAATGGACAACGAGACCAATATGTTCGCCACCGTCTTCTGCGCAATCTTGAACAGTAAGACCGGGGAAGTTGATTTCTCCAATGCCGGCCATAATCCTCCCTTTTTGTGTAAAACTGGAAACGGGGCGGAGCTTCTCGAGGTGGATAAGAATCTTGTGCTCGGAATTATGGAGGAAACGGCCTATTCAGTACAGAAGATCACCCTAAAGCCGAACGATATGCTATTCATGTATACGGACGGCATAACGGAGGCGATGAACCCCAAGAAAGATCTCTTTTCGGAACAACGGCTACAGGCAATACTGAGTGATGCCGAAGGAGAAACCGTCACCGGCATCATACGCAAAATCAGGAAGGAGATCTCCACCTTCACCCGCGGTGAGCCGCAGTCCGACGACATCACCATGGTTGCGCTGCGCTATTTCGGCCCGCCTGTATCCGTGGCATAATAAATGAAAATACAAGCAATGTAACATTCGACCTTTTACTGCTTCTCATACGCCCCCATGTCGACGGTATCGGTGCCGGAGCAGTCGCCGTCGAACGCCCGTGTAAACCATTCGAAATCTAAAGTAGTACCTACGGGCACGTACCCATTGCTCTCCGTATCGATGCAGTGTGATGCTCCCTGCAAAAACATAGGGGAACATAGGGGGACATAGGGGGACGGGGCATGACACTATGACTTCGTTTCAGAGATTGTTTCTTATGGCGATTATGGTATTTTTATAACATAAACGAGTTAAACCACCTGCACATGGCTTTTTCTCCATTCGTAGCCAACCGCAATGTCATAGTGTCATGCCCCGTCCCCGGGTTCTCAGCGAACCCGAACTAACGGGGGTATTACCCGCGATCGTACAGTTGATCAGCTCCACTGTATCTGTCACATATAATCCACCGCCTACATATTCACACGTATTTCCCGTGATAACGCAGTTTATTAAGCGGGTCATGGAATGGAGCTTAGGCTCGAATAGTTCACGTATACGGCGCCGCCGAACGTCATGTCGTTATACGAATTGGTAACAACACAGTTCTTCCATATATCAATCTATTTGTAAAAAACGAGTAAATAGAGTGCACGACGGTCTTTCAACGGGCATGTATATATCTTTGTGTATAAAGGGTTAGAAAAAGAATGCCGTTCTGAATTGCAGTATACCCCGGCATACTCGAGTAGACCCGGTTATTTACAGATTACCGAAAACAGAATCTGTCCCAATTATCCCGAGTATCTCTTGATAGGTGTGACTATCAACCGCGAACATTCATCGCATCGATTCTTTTTTTTCCTGAATCAATCCACCGGGCCGGAACAGTAAAACCGCAATGAGGAAAAACAGTACAATCGGATCTCTGAAAATAAGCTGTTCGGAGGGTAAGATAATCTGGAACACGATCTCCAGCGCACCTAACAAGAACCCTCCCAACACAGCGCCAGTCAGGCTTCCCATTCCTCCGATAATCGTAGCGATAAAAGCCTTTATCAAAGGGGTGAATCCCATTGTGTAGGACACAGATCCTCTTTGCGCAAGCCAAAGTACTCCGGCAATCCCGGCAAGCAGACCTGAGATGGCAAAAGTACCGGAGAAAATCGCATTGGCACGTATTCCCATCAACCGTGCTATGGAAAAATCCTCAGCAGCAGCCAGTAAAGAAATGCCGAATTTAGTACGTTTAAGGAAAAGGTTGAGAGCAAAAACCGCGACAATAGTAACGGCTATTGAAATAACCTGCACGACACCAATATATATTCCACCAATTTTAATCGCTCCGGTAAAATACTCCGGCATAGGTACCGGTTTTGGTCGCTCACCCAGAAAAACGAGAAAAGAGATCTGTAGGGCCCCGGAAAGAGCAAAACCTGCAATTAACAGCGACATTGGATTCGCCCCTCTTAATGGACGAAAGGCAATCCTTTCCATGATCACTGCCGCCACCCCAGCCATTATCACGCCAATTATTATGGCAAACCAAAAGGGAAGCCCTATGGCCATTGCATAAAAAAGAACATAGCCACAAATAGTCATAATCTCACCGTGGGCGAAATTGATAAAGCCCAATATTCCAAAAACGATGGCCAAACCTAATGCTAAAAGAGCATACGTTCCTCCAACACTCAATGCATTAGTGATATATTGAATTGCTATTTCCATTATCTGTGATTCTCCTCACCTGCCCTTTTAACATCACTTGCTATCAGTAATGCCGAGATACGAGTTGCGAACAAAATCAGATTCCATGAGTTCACTCCCACTCCCGCTCGCCACCAACTCTCCATTCTCAATGATGTATGCTCTATCCGTAATCCTCAGTGATTGATTCACATTCTGTTCTACCAGTAGAATAGTATTTCCCTCGTCCCGAAGACGACATATCAGATCAAAGTTGGATTTCACAAGCATGGGTGCCAAACCCAGTGATGGTTCATCCATAAGAAGCATTTTCGGTTTTGACATGAGCGAGCGAGCGACGGCAAGCATCTGCTGCTCGCCGCCGCTCAACGTACCCGCCAATTGATTACATCGCTCCTTCAGTATCGGAAATCGAGAATACATTTCCCCGATCATGGATTGGACATCATCGTCCTGTATTGTTATTCCACCCAACAGAAGATTCTTCTCTACGGAAAGCCTTGAGAAAATTCTTCGGCCTTCAGGAATCAATGAAATGCCCATGCGAACAATCTTTTCTGTTGGCATTCCCCCCAAATCGGTGCCGCTGAACTCAATACTGCCATTAGCTATGGGTACGAGCCCCATAATAGCACACAAGGTAGAGGTCTTTCCCGCACCGTTCGCACCGATGAGGCAGACGATCTCACCATCGTTTACATCAAAATTGATGTTACGAACAGCGTCAATCTGCCCATATCTGATTCCAAGATTTCTGATACTCAGCATAGCGCCACGATCTCTCCTTAATATGGTTCTGCTATATCTTCTTTGTTCGGTATAACCATTTTACGATATACACCTTTACCGTTAACAACCTCAAGTATGTGGACCGGCATTATAGGCAGTCGGTTCTTCATTCCCTTGAAAGTAATGGGTCCTGTTGGTCCTTGCCAATTTTCCAGGCTGTCCAGAGCGGCTCGCACTTTCTCGGGCTCTGTAGAATCCGCTTTTTCAACGGCCGCCGCCATTAAGTACATGGCTATATATCCGACAATAGAGGCAGCATTCTCTACATGTTCCGGATATTCTTCAGCGTACCCTTTCATAATCTTCTCATATTCACTACCAGGAACAGGCACTCTGTTTGTGCATAGGAGTACACCTTCCGCAACGGGCCCTAATGAGTATACAGTCGGAGTGTCCAGAGCATCGGCACCAATCACTCTCGATTTAATTCCAGCAGCCCGTATTTGACGTAAGAACGCAGGAAAATCGGGCTCGAACGCCGCCGTCATTATTGCATCCGGTTCCTCGGGAAGCTGTTTGATTTGCGACACAACTGATCCGAAGTCCACCTGTTCGAAATTATACGTTGCCTCTCCCACGATTTTCCCGCCCTTTTTCTCGAAGGTCTCGGCGAAGTATTTGGGAAGCTCCGTGTAGGCGTCGTCATAGGATATGAGTGTAAACGCGGTGTCAATCTTGAGCTCCTCACGTGCATAAATGGCAATTGCGGAACCCATCAGGTTGTCGGTGAAATTCGATGCATACATCCAGTCTCCGACGCGTATTGGAGTCATCGGCTGTGAACCGGTACTTGTAATCATGAGAATGCCTTGCTCTTGCCCGTGCCTCCCTGCGGCGATAGCCCCTGAAGAGTCGCATGTGAGTGCTATCATGTCCACATCCTTTGCTAAAAGTGCATCAACGGACTTAACAGCTTCCGCTGCAATAGACGCGCAATCCCGGCCTGTGATGAGTCTTACTGGATATTTACCCGCGATACCTCCATTTGCGTTGATCTCATCAGCGGCATATTTAACAGCACAAGTGAAGGCTACATCGAAAGCCGCAGCCCAGCCGGTGTGAGAATGAGCCATACCGATAACAAACTCTTCTTCGGCTACTTTTTCCTTCTCTCCTCCGGCAAGAACAAGACCGGCACTCATCATCAGAAAAACAACAACAGACAACGAAAAAATCAATGTTCTTTTCATCATTCACTCCTTTTCTAATTTGGAATAATAGTTGTAACAATACGCTTTTCAAATACTTTTAATGTTCATAAAAAACCCTCCTTACTCTTGATCGGTTCCTAAATATGCTTCAATTACTTGAGGCGCTTTTTGAATCTCGTCCGGCTTACCGCTTGCAATAACTTCTCCTTTGTTTATTACAACCACCCGATCGCATAATTTCATGATCAAGTGCAGATCGTGATCAACAATGAGTATCCCTACCCCATAACGGGTGCGTATATCCTTCAATAGTTTGAGCAGATTTTCGGATTCAGCCCTGTTCATCCCAGCAGCCGGTTCATCTAATAGCAGGTACCGCGGTCTCAGGGCCAGTGCGCGTGCGATCTCGAGTTCCCTCTGATAGCCGTATGGGATTGTACCGGCAAGACGATGTGCGTACTCTTGGAGATTAAATTCAACGAGCCAATTTGTGGCGGTCTTCTCCAAGGACAGCCCCGAGTGATCCTTGTTCGCGGATACGGAGACCATGATGTTTTCCCTAACAGTTAATTCTTTAAAGAGCCTGATGTTTTGGAAAGTCCGTCCTAATCCGGCCAGGGCTATACTCTGCATGGACCAGGAAGTTATTTCTTTATCATCAATGAAAATCCGTCCATCTGTTAAAACGAGCGATCCTGTAACGATGTTAATCAAGGTGGTTTTACCAGCACCATTCGGACCGACTAGACCTACTACTTCACCGGGTTGCACTTCGATAGACACTTTGTTCAGAGCTTGAAGCCCGGAAAAATTCTTGGTAACAGCATCCGCTCTCAGACACTTGCCCATATCGCCGGAACCAATGTTATCTTTTTTGAAGACAGGTGCCATAGAGATGGTCTCGTACACTTTTTTCTTGGAAAGAGGCCATAGATTTTTTGTAAATGGAAGGGTTATTTCTGTATTTCCAAACAGTCCTGATGGTCGTAAATATAAAACCAATAGAATAATTCCACTTAAACAGAACTGTGTTAATCCCCATAATGGCGGCACCTCGAGACCGAATAATACGAAACCATTCTCTATATTGCGGACAATTTCAAGCAGAACTGCAATCAAGATTGTTCCACACACTGCTCCGGAAATCGACTGAATACCACCAACTATAAGCATCGCAATGAGCTCGAATGTTTTTAAAAAATAGAAAGCCCTGGGCGCGAATGCACCGACAGTGTGGGCAAACAATGCACCTGCAACCCCCATTACAGTCGCACTGATAATCCATGACTCTAAAAGACGACGGTTAACCTTCACTCCCATCGATTTCGCCGCAATTTCATCGTCACGGAAAGCCCTAAGCTGCAGCCCGGCAGAAGATTGCTTGAATAAAAAAGCAATTCCGATTGCCAACGCAAGAAACCCGAGGGCAGTCCATACGTCAACGACTTGATCAACTCCATAAAACGACTTGTTTCCGTTTGTAAAATCCTTCGCACCGATCAAGCTATAGTGTGAAATCACAAGCAGACTGAAAGTCGCGATAATGGCGGACGTATTCCTCAAGCGCGAAATCGGAAGGCCTGTGAGTAGGCCGAGAAATGCAGAGATGATACCAACTATAATGATAGCTGGAAGCAAACTTAGATTTAAGTTCATCAGAAACTCAGGGAGATTGGGAAGGAATTCCATTTTTATATCGGGGCTGGTGGTCAGCAAACCCGAAACATAGGCACCGATCCCATAAAACGCCACGTGGCCGATAGTGAGAATACCCGAGTTTCCGGAGAAAATGCTTATTCCGACCACGGCAATTATGTTTATGATTATCAGGATAATAATACGGTTTACAGTCGCCCCTATGAATGAGAGGGGCACAGTTAGGATAGCGACAGTAAATAGTAAAAGCAGTGCGGAATTAAAAGACTCGCCAACTCGTGTTCCAATATCGGGCTTTTTATCTCGAATACGACGCGAATCTTTTTGTTTATTTATGTTAATAGTCACCCCTATAATCTCCTCTATTTCTCCTGTATAAAATCCTTGAGTATTTCATTGAATTTTTCCGGGTATTCCCAAAACATCATATGACCACCCAGAATAGCTATTTTCGTATTGGGAAAATGTTCATGGATAAAGTTCTCGGCAGTATCCGCCCAGTGTTCGGCAATAACGATAAGGGAAGGCCTCTTTTCGTCAAGAAGTTTCGCAACCTTCATATGATTACTGAATACACCGGATGCGAAGAGAAGAGTCGCCACCCATGGATGAGTTCTAGCCGATTGCTCGACTATCCAAGTTGATTCCGCAGGTTCCAATTTTCGTTGAACCATGACATCACTGGCATAGCCTGAGACGTACTCCCGCTGTCCTTTGGCTGTTCGAATCATGGGAAAGACCTTCGCGATCTCATCAAGGGAGCCTTCCGTCCAATCATCAGAGTTAATCGACAGGGGGAGAGGGCTCATATCGATACAGATATGGCATTTCACGTTGTGGATTCCATATGCTCCAATGTAACCCCATGTTGTGAGGGCGCCAAAGGACCAACCGACCAGGACCACATCCCGCAATCCCAGTGCATCTATAATTTTGGCCAAGTCATCTGCATGCGTTGCATAATCGTTTCCCATAGTGGAAACGGTGGATCTGCCTTGACTTCTCGGATCAATGACCACGACCCGATATATATTTGAGAGATCATCCAACTGGTGCCGAAACACCTCAGTTGTAAAAGTCCATCCCGGAACAAACACTACTGCTTGACCGCTTCCCCTTTCCTCGTAATAAATTTCAACACCAGGATCGACTTCCAGGTATTTTCCATTACTAGGCGAATGAATCGCTTTATTCACATTTAAAACCTTTTCTCTTCTGCTTTTCTCATACTACAATTACTAATCAGAGTAATGATAAACATTTATTTTTACTGTATTCATTATCAATCGTCTTTTACGATATACCCACCGTCGACGACAAGGTGAGTACCGGTCACGAAAGAGGCTTCGTCCGATGCGAGATACAGGGCGGCGTAGGCGATATCTTCGGACTTTCCGATCCTTCCGATGGGATGGCGCCTCGTCATCTCCTTTAGTGTCTCCTCACGCTCTTTGGATGGCAGGTCCTCCATGAACTTCACCATCGTCGCGGAGTGGAACTCCTCACCCCAATCGCTCCATATCACCTCGCCAGGACATATGGCGTTCACTCTTATCTTGGTACCAGCCCGCCCAAGATCCACCGCGAGCGCCCGAGTCATTGCGAGGATCCCCCCCTTGGATGCATCGTAGGCTACGCAGCTCTGATATCCCACGAGGCCCGCGATCGAGGCGGTGTTTATTATGGCTCCTCCCCCCTGCTTCTTCAGTTCCGGTATCGAATACTTCGACATGAGGAAGACACCCTTCAGGTTCGTATCGATGGTCCTGTCCCAAAGTTCCTCCGACGTGTCCTCGATCGGGTAATAGGGAGCAATCCCGGCATTGTTCATGAGGATATTCAGCTTGCCGTACCTCTTGATGGTCTCGCGAACGATCTTTTGTGCGTCTGAAGGAGAGGACACGTCTCCCTTGACAAAGAAAGCCTCGCCCCCTCGCTTCCTAATTATTTTCTCGGCCTTCTCACCGGGGTCTTGCGACCGGCAGCAAATGGTGACTTTCGAACCCTCTTCTGCGAAAAGCGCGGCGATCGCTAGACCCAACCCCGTGCTTGCACCCGTTACGATGCTTACTTTGTCTTTCAGTCGCATAATTAACTCCGTCTATCTCGATTTTATCAAGGTCCGGTCCTTCATTTCCAAATACGTTTGTTCCAAAACATCGAGAAATCGCTCGGTCGTGTCCGGGAATATGTGGCCCATATTACCGATTTGGAATATATTCCGTTCTTTCAGATGGCGCTTGGCGGGATAAAGCGTATATCCTCTCTTTTCCATTTCAGCAATAAAGCCGTCGACAGCCAGCTCCGAAGGAAGATAGAGCGTGGTCACCGTGTTCGACGCGAACTTCTCATCGATTGCCATCTTCATCCCCAGCTTCTTCGCCCTGTCGCGGATCATCCCGGCGCACTCCTTATACCTCCTGATCCGATTCTCCAAACCCTCTTCAAGCAGCTCCCGGACCGCTTCATCCAGAATATAAAACATCGTCGTGGAAGGGGTATTGAGGGTCTGCCCGGTGTTCAGTAGCATGCGGTATTGATTATATAAATTGAGATACGCGGTTTTTGGTTTATGTCCCTTCATATCCTCCAGCCTGGAAATCTTTGCACACACAATACCGACTCCAGGCAAGCCGGAAATGCACTTGTTCGCCGACGTCGTGCAAAAATCTATGTGACTCTCGACCACATCCACATCCTCTCCCCCGACCGCACTGACGCCGTCAACGATGAACGTCTTCCCGTATGTATGTGCAAGCTGTCCTACTTCTTTAACCGGGTTGATCATACTTGTGCTCGTCTCATGACACACCATGATTACGGCGTCTATATCCTCTTTCTTTAAACATGACTCGATCTCAGCGACGTCCGGCGGCGTACACCATTCGTATTTTAAATGTGTAAAGGGCACATCGTGTGTAGTTAATAGCTCTTCCAACCTGCACCCGAACTCCCCGTTGTTTATCAATAGGGCGTGTTTTCCGGTGGTGAAATAGGATCCTATAACCGCCTCGTTGGCGGCGGTCCCGGAGCCGGTAATGGGAAGAATGAAATAGTCGTCGTTCGCCTGGAATACTTGTAACAGATTGTTCTGTAGTCTCTTTATCAATTTCTCGAATTCGGGAACCCTGTGACAGATATCCTCGTGGAGGGCCGCCTTACGCACGCGTTCCGAAACCATCACCGGTCCGGGACTGAACAGGAAGTGTTTTTTACTCATTTGGTCTTTGTCCTTCTCCATGTCTAGTAGGTTGTCAATACATCAGTATAACTCATTTCTGCTGATACAGATTGATCGTACCCTGGAGCGCTCTCTCCCACCCACCATACAGCTCCTCCGCTCTCGACTGATTCATAGAAGGAGTGTATATTTTTTGAGAGCTCCATAACTCTTTTATTTCATCAATTCCTTTCCAATAGTTGATGTGCAGGCCTGCAATGAATGCAGCCCCCATGGCGGTGATCTCGTTCACCTTTGCGACCATAATGGGTATACCAAGGAGGTCAGATTGAAATTGCATGAGGAAATTGTTCTTTGTCGGTCCGCCGTCGACTCTCAACTCCGTTACCTTCACCCCCGTCTCGCTCTCCATGACGCGCAGCACATCTTTGACCTGATAGGCAATCGATTCGAGGGCCGCCCTTACCAAATGCTCCTTTTTTACGCCCCTTGTCAGTCCCACGATGGTACCCCTTGTGTCGGGCTCCCAGTATGGAGCGGCGAGTCCCACAAACGCGGGAATGAAGTAGACGCCCAGCGTATCCGGTACCGACCTTGCGATTTCATCGCTTTGAGATGCGTCCTCGATGGCTCCGAGGGCGTCACGCATCCACTGCACCGCAGCACCGGTAATGTACACTATCCCTTCGGCCGCATACTTTACATACCCCTTCAGCCCCATCCCGATGGTAATGGTTATACCGCTTCCCGGCATCACCGGTTCATCTCCGATGTTGCATTGTAAAACGTTTGCCGTTCCATATGTGTTCTTGATATCACCCTTTTCAAAGCAAGCATGACCGAACAAAGCCCCCTGGGTGTCGACAACCGCTCCCGTCACGGGAGCCTCGATCCCCAGGAATTCCCCGGGATCCGACATGCCGATAAAATCCGAGGAAGGCCTGGGAACTGCGAGAAGCTCGCGTGGAATAGAAAAAAGCTGAAGCAAATCATCGTCCCACTCCAGTCTCTTGAAATCAAACAACATAGTACGGGAGGCCGAGGTGTAGTCCGTATAATAGCTTCTATTACCCGTTATCTTTGAAATAAGCCATGTATCGGGTGTTCCGATCCTTATTTTGCCGCTAACGGCGCCGTCACGCACGGCCGGAACGTTCCGTAACAGCCATTCCATTTTTGAGCCTGAGAAAAGCGCATCGAAAATTAAACCTGTTCTTTCACCTAAAAGATGATTCAGCCGATCCTGCTTTTTCAGCTCCTTACAGCGGATATCGCTTCTCCTGTCCTGCTGCAGTATGTTGTTATATAGCGGCTCGCCCGATTCTGCATTCCATGCGATTACCGGTTCTCCCTGGTGTGCAATCCCGATTGCCTGAATCTCTTTCTTGTTGATTCCTGCCGTTGAAAGGGCTTGCTCCACCGATTCGAGTACCTTTTGCCACATGATTTGAGGATCCTGTTCCACCCAATCGGGTTTCGGCAGGATGATGGGAAGCGTATTCCTTCCACTGCCTATAATGGTACATTCATGATCAAAGATGATCGCCTTTACCCCGGTTGTCCCTAAATCGATACCGAGTACGTATCCCATTAGCCGATACCCACATCTTACTGAAAAAAATTTAAATACCTGAAAATATTTAAGGGCTATTGTAATAGTCTACATTTTTCCTGTCAACAGTTTTTTGTAAAAATTATTTACTATAGAAATATTTTTCATTGAAAATAAAATCGATTCTACAAACGGCATACCAGAATGACGAACTTAGGGGCATGCGCATATACTGTAACCCCTCGAGACAGGGAGGGCTCTGGATGTCCCTCCCCACATTTTATCCATGTTTATTCTGTTGGTAGAATTGTTGATGCGGCGGGCTTGTTATCGTCTGTATCCGCTACCTGTACTTTTCGGGCTTTCTTATATAGAGCACCCAGAGCGGCTCGTTCCCGCTGTTTCTTGTGATATGCAACGATCCCGGCGGAATGTAGATCGCCATATTTCTTTCTATGGAAAATTCTTCCTCGTCAATGACCTGGAGGCCTTTACCCGTTAGTACGAAATATGCTTCCTCGTCTTGATGCCGGTGGTCGGGGTAACCCCATGTCTGTCCTGGGTGCAACATAAGAACACCCATCTCGAAAGACTTGATTCCGACGTTTTCAGGCACTAATAAAAGCTTCCTGAACACTCCTGCCTGTGTGATCTTCTCTATGCCTTCCTGAATTGTAACAACACGCTTCTTCATTGACTGGTCCTCTATCGTGCCCGGATTCGCCTCCTGTCTCGCAACCTGATAAAGCGGAATCCCAATCCGTAGTACGAAGTTCCGGCGCCCTTACCTCGTAGATCGCGAGAAGCCCCTTCTCGGATTATTACATGGAGGATCCGAGCGGCACTGTTTATACAAGTAGTTTGGCATTGTCCGCATCGGTGATAAAAATATCGGCTACCTGGCTTCTGAGGACGGCCTTTGTCCCCTCCGCTTTTCTTGTGCCGAATGTGAATAGAATGACATTCTCGATTCTTTCAAGCTGTTCAAGCGAAAGCCGTATGAGTCTCTTGTCCAGATCATTAGGAACATGCCTGCCGTATTTATCTAAATAGTTGATATTTACCTCGCCTACGACTCCCATATCCCTAAGGTACGCCAATTCCTGCTTGGATAAAATATTGTACTTACATATACTCGATTTCTCATCCAGGTTACCGACACCGACTAAAATGACTTTCAATTTCTCCCAGAGCTGTATAACACGTATCGTATTACTGTCATTCTCAATCGTTCGTTTTATACTTTCACTGTCCAGAACCGCCGGCGAGTTTATAATATAACTTTTCCCATGAAATTTATCGGCGACCGTCTTTGCGATCGCGTTCGTAAACACTCCGGTTTCTATCGCACCCATACCGCCGATGATCGGCACGACGTTGATGCCCAGGTTCTTTTTCACCGCGATGCTGTCGAATACCTTTTTGTCCGTTTCTCCCCAACTCACTCCGACGAAATCATTGTTTTTTACCAACCGTTCCAGAATCTCAGACACGATTGTTGCGGCCTCGGCATACATCTCATCCTGCCCGCTGATCGTAGACACAATATACACTTCCCTGAGATTATACTTTTTCTCTATCGCCTCCTCTATTTCATCATGGTTTTCCTTATAGGGATTAATTTTTATTTCTACAATTTTCTTGTCCCGTGCCTTTTTCAGGTACCGAGAAACCGTCGCGATGCTCATTTTTAATAATTTCGCTATCTCTTGTATATTCAATTCATCTTCATAATAGTGCTTCGCTATTTTGTACAGCAGTCTATCCTCAATCCCCATGTTACCACCCGTTTAAAATCCGGTTATGAACCGTAAATAATCCTCAGATAATAGTAAATTTTTTCACATTACGTAACATTTTCCAAAGAATAGACCGTGCTACCGAATTTGTCAAGACTTTTCACAATAAAGCCAAGAAATATAGGTTATCGATAGAGGGGCATGACACAAGCAGAGTGACCTTCATTCATAGAATTTATTATGGAGAGATAAAAAACCTTTGAAGAATGTCGATGATGCAGTATGGTCCAATTTATCCGCCTGTCACAGCGATAGTTAGAAACATAGGGGGACGGGGCATGACACTATGACTTCGTTATAGAGATTGTTTCTTATGGCGATTATGGTATTTTTATAATATAAACGAGTTAAACCACCTGCACATGTCTTTTTCTCCATTCGTTACAAACCGCAATGTCATAGTGTCATGCCCCGTCCCCAGGTTCTCAGGGGGCATCTACGAAATAATGATGATGTAAGGAACCCCCGAGCATTGGCTCCTCATAGAACCGATTAGGGAAATATCCATCTTATCATGGCACTAAGCATGAAAAGCTGGTTTGAACCTTTTCTTGGAGTTTGAGGCTTTCAGGCGCAGGGCCTGCAGTCCGCCCGCCCCTCTTTGAGAAAAAATATATTGTCCCCCTGTTATTGGGTCTGGTGTCCCTGTTCCTTGGGGACGGGCCGCTCTAGGGCCCGAGCTCGATGATCTTGAATCCGTTCGTACCGTCTGCGGCATAGATATAACGCCCGCGCACGACGATCTCCTCCGCGGACTCCGCGATTGTGAAGACGACCGAATCGTCGTCCACGTTCTGCGGATCGGAAATATCGATGATCACCAGTCCTTGAACGGAATCGATGACATACGCATAGTCACCGCTCAGCTCGACATCCATGGTATTCGGGGTATCACAGGACCCTGCAAGAGCCGGCACCGTGCTCGGATTCCCGTCCCATGCCGGAGAAATATCAACCACTTTGAGCCCCTCCCATGAATCGGCCACATACGCGTAGCTTCCACTCACTGCTATACCATACGCGCCAAAAGTGGCGAAGTTCGAGCCCGGCACGACAAACGGTCCCGTCGGGTCCGAGATATCGACGACATTGACATCGTCGTTATAACCCGCAGTGTATGCGTAGTCGCCGCTCACAGCGATGTATCCGCTGATTTCAACGGAGCCTATCTGTTCTATCGAGGAAGACTCCGAAATATCATAAATCTTCAAAGTGGATAAATCAGCAATCGCATAATCGCCTTTGACCGTGACATCGCTCATGGCTCCCGCAGTCGACAGTACCGTCCCTCCGGTCGGAGCCGAGGGCTCGGAGATGTCCAATACTTTCATCGCTACCGGGCAACCGTCGTACACAACCGCTGAATTCCCTCCGATCCGTACGCCGCTTACATCGTCCAATCCTGCATCATAGGTGGTTATCCGGACAGGCGAGTCCTTCTCGAAAACATCGATAATATCGAGGCCGGCCATGCCTGTTGCGACGAAGGCCACATCCTCGAATAGGTCGACACCCATTGCAGATCCGTTCGTTCCTGGCGCGATCGGACCGTACACGGAATAGGAGCCCGGTACCGCGATATCGATGACCCTGAAGCCGTCGTCGTTGTCCGCGATGTAGGCGTATCCGTCTTTGATAATGATGTCGCAGGCGTAGTAGGTGTCGCAGCCGCCGGCTAATCGGGGCGATGCCGGATTTGAAACATCTATTACCTTCACGCCCTCTGTGCCGTCCGCGACATACGCATACGTGCCGCTGAGCCCGACTGAAAAGGCGCAATTGGTGTCTATCGAACCGACCAGTGTAGGCGCACTTCCGACCCAGGCTGGGGAAACATCGACGATGATCAATCCGCTGTTGCCGTCTGCGATATAGGCGTAGCTGTCCTGAATGGTGACCCCGTAGGCGCTGTATGTGTCATAGACGCCGTTGTCAACGAGGCTCGGCGAAGTCGGGGTCGATATATCGATTACTTTGAGGCCCTCAGCGCCGTCCGCCACGTATGCGTAATCACCGCTTACTGCGACTCCGTACGCAACGCCGCCGGTTTCATAGTACCATTCCGAATCATGCACAGGATCTTCCGGGTTTGTAATATCAACGACGCGCAGGCCGTCCCTGTTCGCAATATATGCGTAGTTACCGCTTATTGCGATTTCCGTAGCAAATCCGTCCTAGCTCGCAAAATCGCCGACGACTTGAAGAAAGGTGTCGCTTTCAGGGTCGATATCCATCACCTTCGGACCGCTCGAGTGGGCGGCGATATATGCATAGCTACCGCTGACAGCGACATCGGTGGATGTACATAAATAGCCGCTCGAATCGACCACCACGGGAGACCTTGGGTTTGAAATGTCGATTACGTATAGCGCCGGCTTGTTGTAAGTATCCTCGGTTACATATGCGTAATTTCCCTGTACCACCACCCCTGTGGAGCGGCCGTTTATCGAGGTAGATCCCGCCACCGCTGCCTTGTTCGGTGGGAAATACGCGGTTTCAGCGCAGCTGCACGCGCTTTCAATACTGCTCTGCGTCGCAGGTACTATTTTATAGAAATACTTCTGACCCTTATCGACGTCGACATCCGTGTATGTATGCTGATTATTCAAAACCCCGGAGATGTCCACATACGTGCCGTCCGATGCGGCCGCCCTTTTCACTATAAAACTATTAGTCCCGGTTCCTTCCAGTCGGTTCCATTCCAATCTGATCTGCCCATACTCACCGACAGCAGTTGGAGCGAGAGTAATTGGAGAGAGCGGTATCGCCTGGACCGTATCGGACCATTGCTCTTCTCCTTCAGATCCGTGAGCCACTACTCGAAACGAGTACAGGTATCCGTTATTCAGCTCACCCATTATGTACGGGGACTCGATATCATCGATGAAATCATCCCCGATGCCCGGCGTGACCCCGTCGTCTCTGTAGTATAATGTATAGCTTTCCGTTAACGGCACGTCGTCCCACTGCAGCGTTACCTGGTGATTGTCCGGTGTTGCGGTAACCTGTGTGAACTCGCTTTCCCCTTTGTCGAACATGGCCTGTAGTATGACATCTTCTTCTGACAGAGTAATAGTTGTCACGGAAGAGTTGATATCCCCGATAGTGAAGCCCGTGCCGCTTATAGGGTTCCATTGGTCGAACGTAATAGACCACCCGAACTCTTCATTCGCATATGCTCTTATATTTACCGGCACACCGGCGGAAACCTGTATGCTCCCGGACGGGCTCGTCGTCCCATTCCCGTCCGTTAAAAGAGTCAGCGTATATTTTGATACCTCTCCAACATTCACACCTGCCCCACAGGAAAGCAGTATTGCCATTGCTACTATTGCCATCGATACAAGTAAAATAGAATTTCTTATTATCCGTCTATCTCTTCTACTTTGCATCGAGTCCCCTCCTTACTTACCCCAGCCACGTATGCTTTATATAATGATAGCTGTATCATCCTTCTGAATGGATGATAACCTGACTTCGCCAAAATCACACTAAAAAGGCAATATTTCCCCCATTTTCGACAATCATTCATTTTTCAACTTGTTGTATTGTT